>NZ_JARFTS010000001.1:0-427128 GCF_029167175.1 Shewanella sp. A32 | reverse complement strand
GAAAATGATGTCACCTAGAGAGTATCGAGCTCTTAAAGTGGCGAGTTAAGCTGTCCGTTTTGGTGGGGGCAACTACATTGACTAAGCGGGGCTCACTGACGTTCTGGATAGACGAGCAGGCAATATGAACCACTGGTGTTGCAGCCAGTGGGAGAGCATGAATGCTTAAATATCACCCAACGTCTTTAAACCTGCTGTTAGTACCTGCGCCAGATAATCAGTGCTACCGTGTGCACGCTTCTGTTTGCGTGAAGGCTGTATGGCGCAGCCTGCATAATGTGATGGGATAAAAAAATCGCGGCTAACTTTCAAGTCAGCAGCGATTTTTATAGATGTCTTATCTGGGTTTGAATAACAATTATCTCACCAACATTTCCCCACAGATATCCTAAGGGCGTATCTCGCCAAATGGTTATCAGTTGAGATTTTGATGTTGGGAAATGCCAGTAAACATTGTGCTATAAACAACCAAATTCCATTGGTTAATCACACCGCCAATTTGACAACATCGCAAATCTGCTGAGCAAATTGTTGTACTTTCCCTTTATCTTCACCCTCGACCATAACGCGCAACAGTGGCTCTGTACCAGATTTTCGCAGTAACACGCGCCCTGAATCTCCAAGCTGCTCTTCCACTGCGGCAACTGATTGCTTAACGGTATCTTGTTGCAATGGATTTTTGTCGCCGTTAAAGCGCACATTGATCAGTACCTGAGGCAACAGAGTGATGGGTTCTATCAACTGCTCTAATGTAACTTGTCTGCGCTGCATTGCGGCAAGGACTTGGATACCAGCCACAATGCCATCGCCGGTAGTGCAGTGATCTAAATTCACAATATGACCGGAATTCTCACCACCGATACGCCAACCTTTTTCAGCGAGAAGCTCCATTACATAACGGTCGCCAACCTTCGCCCGAGCAAACGGAATATTTAATTCCTTGAGCGCCAGTTCCAGACCTAAATTTGACATTTGAGTACCAACTACGCCACCAGATAACAAGCCACGGTGATATGCGTCACTGGCCAAAATATAGAGGATCTGATCACCATCAACGACTTGACCGTCTTTAGTCACCATCATAATTCGGTCACCGTCGCCATCTAATGCAATGCCAAGATCTGCTTGATTATCGACAACTGCTTTACAAATGGCACCCATAGAGGTTGCGCCAACTTGGTCGTTAATATTGGTACCATTAGGCTCTGAACCAATCACGATAACTTCTGCACCTAATTCTCGAAAGACACTGGGAGCGATGTGATACGTTGCACCATGAGCACAATCAATCACCATCTTCAGCCCTTCAAGAGAATGTGAAGATGGGAAATGGCCTTTGCAATATTCAATATAGCGTCCTGCAGCATCAGTGATGCGTGATACTTTCCCCAAAATTTTTGATTCGACATAATCTATCGGACGCTCAAGTTCCGCTTCAATATCCAATTCCAGCTGATCATCAAGCTTGGTGCCATTAGCAGAGAAAAACTTGATGCCATTGTCATAATAAGGGTTATGTGACGCACTAATGACAATCCCTGCTTCAGCACGAAAAGTCCGTGTCAGATATGCGACTGCGGGTGTTGGCATAGGCCTCATTAGCATGACATCAAGCCCTGCTGCACATAAGCCGGCCTCAAGTGCTGACTCAAACATATAGCCTGAAATTCGGGTATCCTTACCTATTAATACCTTTTTAGTACCTATGCGGGATAACACTCGGCCTGCAGCCCAACCTAATTTGAGCGCAAGCTCTGGGGTCAGTTTGCCTGCACCGACTTTGCCACGAATGCCATCGGTACCAAAAAATTTCCGTTCTTTCACTTAAATTTGTCTCCAACAGTCAGCAGCAAATTTTAACTATGCTTGTATGTTGCTTGATTAGTCTCGAATATTACCAATTTAGAAGTAGTAATTTAGATACCAATCAGCGAATGATTTAACCCCTTCACTTATTCCAACTTTTGGCTTGTAACCTACAGACTTAAACAGATCTTCTGTGTCAGCCCAGGTCGCCTGCACATCACCATCCTGCATCGGCATCATGATCTTCTCGGCTGTTTTACCCAAAGCCCGTTCCAGTTCAGCGATAAAATCCATCAAACGCACCGGGCTGCCATTACCAATATTGTATATACGGTAAGGGGCACTGCTGGTTGCTGGGCTCCCCTCCTCCACAGTCCAAGACGGATCGGGTTGAGGCACTTTATCAGCACATAACAATACGCCGGCAACGATGTCATCAATATAAGTAAAATCACGACTCATATCGCCGTGATTGAACACTTTGATAGGCTTATCCGCACTGATGGCTGACGCAAACAACATCGGTGCCATATCGGGGCGTCCCCATGGACCATAAACGGTAAAAAATCGCAGGCCAGTGGTAGGTAAGCCATAGAGGTGTGAATAGCTGTGAGCCATCATCTCATTGGCTTTCTTAGTAGCGGCATAGAACGACACGGGGTGGTCAACAGAATCACTGGTGGCAAATGGCATCTTTTTATTGAGGCCATACGTTGAACTGGAGGACGCGTAGACCAAGTGTTCCACTTTATTGTGACGACAACCTTCCAGCACACACAAAGTACCGACTAAGTTACTATCTGCGTAAGCAAAGGGATTGGTAATCGAGTAACGGACACCAGCTTGTGCGCCCAAATGGATCACGCGCTCAAACTGCCCATCAGCAAACAACTGCGCCATACCGTCACGATCGGAAAGATCGAGTTGCTTGAAGGTAAACAGCGCTTCACCATCAAGCTTATTTAAACGGTCTTGCTTGAGACTGACATCGTAGTAATCATTGAGGTTATCGATACCGACCACTTCATGACCCGCTCCGCACAGACGTTCAGCCACGCGAGAACCTATAAATCCAGCGACTCCTGTTACCAAATACTTCATTTACGCCTCACAAACATAACTTGGTCCCATAAGTGAGACCGCAAATAATCTTTAAATAGCTTCGTAATAAATACATCACTGGATAATTAATCCAGACGAAAGATATCGCGCGTATAGACTTTGTCCGCCACGTCTTCTAAATCAGCTTCCATACGATTTGACAGAATCACATCAGACTGCGCTTTGAATTCTTTCAGATCGCGAATCACTTTTGAACGGAAGAATTCGTCTTCTTTCAGCACAGGCTCATAAACCACAACTTCGATACCCTTGGCTTTAATACGCTTCATCACACCCTGGATAGCCGATGCGCGGAAGTTATCTGAACCACTCTTCATGATCAGACGATACACACCCACCTTCTTAGGTTGCTTAGCGATAATCGAATCTGCGATAAAGTCTTTGCGAGTGCGGTTGGCATCCACAATTGCTGAGATCAAGTTATTCGGTACTTGATTGTAGTTAGCCAGCAACTGCTTGGTGTCTTTCGGCAGACAGTAACCACCGTAACCAAAAGATGGGTTGTTATAGTGCGTACCAATACGTGGATCTAAACACACGCCATCAATGATTTGACGAGTATCCAAGCCATTCATTTCCGCATAGCTGTCCAACTCGTTGAAGTAAGCAACGCGCATGGCTAAGTAGGTGTTCGCAAACAACTTAATCGCTTCCGCTTCAGTACTTTCAGTGAACAGTACGGGGATATCTTCTTTCAGCGCACTATCGGCCAAAAGACGAGCAAATGCTTCAGCACGTTCCGAACGATCACCCACAATAATACGTGATGGATAAAGGTTATCGTATAACGCCTTACCTTCACGCAAGAATTCTGGAGAGAAAATAATATTGTCAGAACCGACTTGTTTTCTCAGCTCAGCAGTGTAACCCACTGGTACAGTAGATTTAATTACGATGCAGGCAGTTGGATTTAACTCAACAACTTTTGCAACGACAGCCTCAACCGTACGTGTGTTGAAATAGTTAGTAGTTGGATCGTAATTGGTAGGTGTCGCAACAATAACGAAGTCCGCATCAGCATATGCATTAGCATCAGTTGTCGCTTCAAGGTTTAACTCTTTAGATGACAGATACTCTTCAATCATCTCATCAACAATCGGCGAAATGCGTTGATTGACTTGGTCTACTTTTTCTTGAACAACATCGACAGCAACTACTTGGTGATGCTGTGATAACAACACAGCGTTTGACAGGCCTACATACCCTGTTCCGGCCACAACAATTTTCATAAACATACCAAACGAGATTAAAAAATTAAATTTAAAATTTGATTAACGTAGAAAATGAAAGAGAAATCACCTAAATCTACTATATAGAAATTTCTTTATGAAGCTGGGACTAATTCGCAGACCAAACAAAGCTATACTAAAAAAAATATTAACAACTGAAATTTGATGAAGTTTACGCATTGCATAAAATCGAGATAACAAATCATTCTTTGCCTTTCCAAACCCTCTACGACTAAAAAAATCTGAAGATTTACGAAACCTAAGCAAAATATCTTGACAATTACCAATGATGTAGTTTTTGGCAACAAGATCAACCCAAAGATAATAATCTTGAGTATTCATCAATTTTTCATCATAAAAAATATCGCTGACATTGATAACAGAAAGATTGAACATAACAGTAGGATGACTGAATGGACATCTTCTAATAATATTCTTGATTAAAACTTCATGATGACTTGGTAAACGTTTTTCGAAAACAGACCCACACTCACTAAATTCAATAACACCAGCACCACAAATCGCTACAGTAGGATTTTTTGAAAAAAAATCAAGTTGCTTTTCAAATCTATTTTTAAAACAAATATCGTCAGCATCCATTCTAGCAATAAACTTATATGTCCCATTATGGGACAATCGAGATATAGCACGGTTTAATTGAAAAGCTAACCCTCGATTCTCTTCAAAAAATTCAACAAATAAATTTGTATATTTAAGTTCAAAATCAGATACAACCTTTTTCAAGTCAGGAGAAATTGAACCATCAACTTGCAAAAAAATATCAAAATCTGAAATAGTTTGCTCATATAAACTATTTAAAGAAGCAAAAAGCCATTCAGGTCTATCTTCTCGATAAATTGACATTACAACAGCAATCGATTTTGTCACGCTAACAGTTTCCTTAAACGATATAAAACCATCCTTTTTAATTTAGCAAAAATAGTTTCACAACTGACTATCAAATCTGTATCAACAGGTTTTGAAAAATAAACAACCTGCGCACTTCTACCATTATACTTTAATAAAAGGGTAAGTTCTGGGTTAGATGAAAAACACTTGAGCCTATGAACCTTTTCTCTATAATTTAAATTCATATTCAAAATTGGTGTAGACAATTCTTCTACATCAACAAGTTCAGGCAACATAGATTCATTAAATTTTAAAAAATATTCTTTTGCGATCAATTTATTATCTTTTATTACCAACTCTACCATCAACCCCTCTTTATTAAACTTTGATTGATAATAAGTTTGTTGACTACCAACTTGAAAATTATTAAAGAGAAAATTACCTAGCGAAAAATAAATAGGGCAGCCTTTATAAGTCTCATTGACTTGAATCGTATGGGTATGACTACCAATAACAGCATCAGCACCAGCATCAATAACCCGCCGAGCAAAACAAACCTGCTCCGCCGTGGGATAAAAATTATTTTCTATCCCCCAATGAGGTAATACAATAACAAAATCAGCTTGCTTTTTATTTTTTATTGTACTTATGTCTTGGGAAACGAAATCAAAAAGA
Organism: Shewanella sp. A32; assembly: GCF_029167175.1. Lineage (NCBI taxonomy): Bacteria > Pseudomonadati > Pseudomonadota > Gammaproteobacteria > Alteromonadales > Shewanellaceae > Shewanella > Shewanella sp. A32. The sequence continues at coordinate 421,447 of NZ_JARFTS010000001.1, read as the reverse complement.
AGCGGTGCGGAGCCTGGAGAAGACATATCCGCATTACAAGCAGAATTTGTCGAATAGCAATTATAAGCAAGAAATGCGATGCGCCTCCCCTCAAAATCTACAAAAATTGGCTTTCTTGACTCTAACAAATCAAGACCAGCACCAAGATAGGATATAGAATTTTCATTAAGAAACTCAACAGTATTACTATAACCTTGAACACCTTGATCAAATATATGATTATTCGCCAATGAAAGTACATCGCAAAAATCAAAAAAGCCTGAATTAGATGGTGGGTTTTTTAAAGAAAACTTATTCTTATTAAGTGAAATATCCTCTTCTAAAATTGGAGCTTCCAAGTTACCAATAATAGAACCTGAGTAATTACTTAAAAAAACACCCAAATCAGAACATTTAAAATTTTCAAGATCTTTAGTGGAGTAACCGTCTGAACAAATATCACCAATTAAAAGTAGTTTATTCATTATCGACTCTTTCTGGATGCTATATCTATTCTTCCAACTCTACCGAGTAAACCATCATAGATACCTTTGAGAATAAACTTTAGACGAAGCATGCCATCGTCGAAAGCAAATGGATATACGGTGATTTTAAACAACAACTTAAGGTAGTTACTAAATTTCCAATAAAATGGAACATAACTTCTGGAAGAGAGCAAAAATAGATTTCTAGTATGGTAGTAATGTCTTATAGGACTAGGAACTCTAACATTAACGGGGCCAAAAATTTTTTTCACACCATTTCCTACTCGATGCCCTAACAATAAATCATTACATCTGATAGTTATGAAACCACTATTTTTCAACCGCCAACAATATTCCCAGTCAACGGAATCGATAAAAAGTCCATCATCCATTCTACCAACAGTATCAAAAGCTTTTTTAGGTATTAAACTTGCTGAACTGATTGTAGCATGAATTATTTCAGAATTAGTATTCTCGATTGCTTTTCCTTTTATAATACGACCTTCATCAACCTCATTAGTTACTTTATCGTAATGGCGGGGGCCAATGACCCCAATATTAAATCCAAGTGCAGTCAACTGATTATAACGTTCTAGTAATAATGAAATAGTATTCGGTGGGAGTAAACTATCTTGATCCATTTGAACAATAAACTCAGCACCGTTTGTAAATGCCCAAGACATACCAATAGACTGAGCCTCAGCAATACCTAAATTTTCATTAAAATTGAAAACTTTAGTTTTTTCTGTTTCCGGGATAACAAAACCATTGTCAGAATTGTTACATATAACAACTAAATCCGTCTGACTTTTTAGAGAATCAATAGCTAAAGTAACCTCATCTAGATTAGTATTATATACAACAAGAATAGAAAAAATCATAAATATTTCTCTTTTAAAAAACATAAGATTGAATCAGCGAGCAAATTTTCAATGGATACATGACTACCAAGCTCCATCTTAGTGACATTGCCATCATGAATTCTATGAAAACGCTTTGCATTGACTGCGGTAGCCATTCCAAAGTGAACAGCTTGATATTCAATAACAAAAAATTCACCGTTTTCTGTTTCAGCTATGTCCAAGGAGACGAAAGGCACATTAAGCTTTTGCCTAACTGAATCAGCAAATTTAATCAAGCCATCAGTAACATCTGCTTGATAATCAAATTTACCACTTCCAGAAGCACGAAAGTCGTTAGTGCGCACATATCTTTTCAACGTAAAAAAGTTATCTGCAAAGACCAAAACCTTCCAATCATATTTTAGGTTTGGGATTAATTCTTGGGCCACTACACGTCCAATTCGAGTAGGATAGAGATTTTTATATTTATAGAAATACTTAACTAAATTCTTGGCGATACTACCTAATCCAACTCTAACATAATGTTTCATTGACTTTTGTAACGCCTCAACAAATTCATTATTAGTGCTAGCAAGACGGACTCCGTTGCTACCAAATCCGTCATAAGATTTTATTACAGTTTTAGAAAACGGTAGATTATATTCCTTTTCGCAAAAAAAATGTGTATACAAACTAGATTTTGGTGTGGGAATTTCTAGTCTTGACTTATATAACTCTTGGTAAAATTTATTCTCATGCGATAAATAAAATTCTATACCAGGAATTAAAACCCCTCCTCTTGATAACACTTCAAAAGCAATATCAATTATGGCCAATTTATAGTTTTCAATTTGAGATGAGGCAAAAAAAACATAGCAACCGTAAAACTTACAACCAGATAACAAGAGTTGGGAAAATCTATCTAATGTATATACTTCACACTCAAAATCAGAATCGATTATAGATTTTATTTTTGAAAGATTGAGGCTAACGGTTTCATGTAAAACTTGTGGTATATGATTATTATAATTTGTAACTAAATAAAATTTACTTTTCATAACCTACTCTTAACAAGAAAATATAGAATCGAATCAAAAAAAATTAATTTTTTTTATCCACTTAACAGTTCTAATTACTGCATTAAAAAATGAAAATAATGCAAAATAAAAAAAACTTTGTTTTCTCCTTAAAAAAACTAGAGACAACCATTTTTTATAGATAGGCAAACATTCTTCCTTTTTATGAAGTTTAAAATTGAAAAACTTTGAAGAATATCTTGGCCCCTCTACTAATTGACAACATTTTAAATCATACTTCCATAGCAAGAAACTTAAACTTAATTGATCTCGCTTTGCATTCAGATTAAATTCTTCCCACCAGGAGTCCATAAGATTAATTACTAATTTGCTATGCCTTCTAACAATAATATTATTCTCAAACAGACCGAAGTTTTGAGGGAATCCTTCATACTTGTATTTTGACATCTGAGAATTAACTTGTTGTGAATCTGCTTTACCGATTGAAATGCACTCCTTAGCTTCTTGATATATACAAGTTCTAAACGGATGCTTTGGTATCGCAATATCCCCGAGAGAAAGATATTTATCAAAAATAAAATTCAAATCTGATTTCACACTGATATTACCATCTAAGTATATTGACTCAGAATATTCAAAAAACTTGTAAGGAAAAAATTTGTACATCCTATTTAAAAGAATCGGATCTTCAATAGACTCTTTTTCGACATATACTATTTTCCAACTATTGGACTGCAAATTTGGGTCATCGGTGATGCAAACATAATCAACATCAGTAGGCGTGAAATCAAAATCATTTAACGTATCATATCCACCAAATATTACAGTATAAACCAACCTTTTATTTTTCATTTTAAAGCTTATTAATGTTTAATTATCAAACTAACTTTAGCTTGTAAATTATTGAAGAAAAGAATTTTCGAAGAGGACTCTCTAATTTTGAAAATATAAACGCAATAAATATAGATAAGAATAAAAAAATCAATGGAAAGAAATTTTGATAACCGTCAAGAATATCATTTTTACTTCCAAAAAATATCGAAAAAGAAATTATAAACTTTTGATGAAAAAGATATAAAGGATAAGATACGGCGCCTAAAAAAATGAGAAAATTATAATTTAAAATACGCTGCACAATTGAACTAAAAAAAGAGCAAACAAATATGAACAACAAAAATAAAGCAATTGCCGTAACTAAAAACCCGTTACCAATAAGTTGCAAACATCCTAAAATCCCGAAGAATATAGAACATAGTATATATCTATTGTCGGAAAGATTTTTGTATTGATACAAACTTATGCCAACGATGAACCATGCATAATAACTAACTCCTAAATATTCTAAAAAATCTAAGAGGATAGTAAACTTGATATCAAATAATTTTAAGACCTTTAAAAAGAAAAAAATTAAATACAAGATAAAAATTGAATACAGTTTTTTATCTCTAAATATGAAATAAAAGACTGACACGAGAATATAGAACTTAACCTCAATATATATTGACCAAAATGCACCATCTAGACTATTAAAGTCCGTATTAAAGATAGTGTTTAAGGTTTCTGGATCGATAAAAAATATCCCTGGAATGATATCTGTGATTTCATTCTTAAAAAGAAAAAAATTATCACCCATTATAAATTGATAGAATATTATAAAAAGACTACATATCAACATCAATGGAAATAATCTCAACCAACGTTTGGTTAAGAAAACTGAAATATTTTCGCTATTATGAAGACTCATGAAGATTACAAAGCCTGAAATAGCAAAAAATAACTGAACGCCTAACCAACCATATTGAAATATATCTTTTAAAATCTTGATTTGTTCGTAGGGTTCAATTTCATGCCACCTATAAAAAGAATGATACATGACAACTAACATAATTGCCAATCCACGCATTCCGTCAAGGTGTTTTATCCGGACAAGCAGAGACATACTTTAACCTTATAAACTTATTGGCGTAGCATATGTAACATGTTCAAAAGGACTAGCTTTATTTTTATTTCTGTCTAAGAGAACTTGATAAGTAAATAGGGTAAGTAGTAGTATAAATACAAGTAATCCAATCATGAAATTATAACGATTCTTTAAAAGAGATTGTTTAAAACAGATAGATAATGATAAAAAATTTAAACTAAAAAATGGGATAAAGATTCTCTCCCACATTTCAAAATTTATTCCAGCTAGATATAACAAACTACCAAATACTGAAATATTAAAAATCTTAATATCTATATGAGATTTATTTATAATTATATATAGAACTATTAAATACCAAAAAAGCACAACCAAGCCACTTCCAGCATCGTAAATTTGATAGTTTTGGATACGTTCTGAATAGATTTGGCCATAGTAAGGAACATATAGAACCAATTTTTGAAATATTAGATTTATCAAATTTGACTTGTATAACAAAAGACTTATCAACCAACATGTGATAAGAAATACCAAGCTACGATTCTTATTTAAAAAACTAAAAAATGGCAAAAATAGCATCAATATGGAACTGTAATGAAACATAAACCCAAACAAATTTAATAATATATATTTTTTATTGTTACAATTAAGATATATCAAGCTATATATAAATATAGAAAGACTTACACCTTGTCGTATGCCATTATTAAGAAAAAATACCAAACCTGTCAAAAAAATAAATACAGAAAAAAACTGGTGGCTTTGGAATTTTCTAGCAGCTAACAAGAGGAAAAATATTTGTAAAAAAGTACAAACACAAAATACAAAAAAATAGCCGAATCTATTTGAGAAAATATAACCAATTTTATTTAAAATAAAAAAAAATGGTTCGACGATCAACTTGCCGGTATCATATATATTGATCGCGTAAAACATATTTACATAGTTTTCATAATCATTACCAATATTTATTCTAAATCCAAAAACCAATGAAAACATAACAGAAACAAAAATACACTTTGTTAGTGAAAGTTTTTTGCTATAAAGGATTAAAGAGGCTAATACTATAACACCAATATAAATTGTAAGTGATATCATCAAAAACTATCTTATATTAATTAACAATAGTGGATTCCATAATAAATTACTTATACTTGTTTAATAAAAAGTCCATCTTATCCTGTTTTTTCATTTTTTTAGTAAATATTACATCACTCTGAATTTTTTCAAAATATTCATTTATAGTTTTTATTTTCCTGGCGGGTACACCAGCATATACATTTTCAGCTTCAAGGCTCTTAGTTACAACAGAACCGGCACCTATTATTACATTGTCGCCAATAGTAACCCCAGGCAAAATTATTACCCCGCTTCCAATATATACATTATTTCCAATGACAATCGGTTTAATTAAATCCCAATCTGGATGTTTATCCCTAAATATCCAAATTCCACCATCATGCGTTTCAAAATGTGTTTTGGTAGCAGATACATGATTACCTATTTTTACAAGATAAGGTTCAGAACTAAAAGTCACATCAATCAATCTGCAATCTTTTCCAACAGTAACGCCCAGAGCTCTTGCTCTATCTACTCCGCTTTTAGTTCTGCTAGTTAGTTTTTTTATTAATTTTTTCATTTCGGCTCTCTGCAAACTTCAGACTAAAAATTCTAATAACCAGTTCCGATAGATAGATGAATAATATTAGAATTGAAAATTCTACTAACTTTTTATCTGAACAATAACTTATATAAAGAACAATTGAGACGAAGTAAATTAAACAGTTTATTAATGTACTTTTGGCTAGAGCTTTATCATAGCCAAAAGCAAGCATAATAAATCTTCCAATAACACCGCTGATACCAACAATAATTACTGTAGACAATAAAATATAAAGATTATATATGTCGTTGCTTAAATCCCCCAACATATATTTATAAATAAAAGGTAGAATAATAAATGCAGCGATTACCAAAGAAATATTCATAAAAGTGATCGCAGTACCAATTTTAAATATTTTTGAAATTGATTTTTCTTTTATCACACTTGGATAAAACGCTGTAAAAATAATGTTTTGAGGTATTGAGATAACCGATATTAGTTTCATGGCGAAATCGTATATTACTACCTCATGGGGTCCAAACATAATCCCAACAGCAACAACATTAAGTCTGTCTTTCAATGCAATAAATATTGATGATAAAAAAACTGAAAATCCATCTACAAAAGATTTCGAACAAACATTCCAACTTATATGTGTAAAATTAACTGCCAAATATTTTAAGGCCACGTATTGGGATAAAATACCGCTAACGATGTAAAACAATAGATTTAAAATCGCAAAAAGTTCGATATCATCTTTATTTTTAATAAGTAAAAATATTGAAACAAGAAAAATGAATTTAGAAACAACATTCACTATTGTTATATATTTCATTTTCTCCATTCCCTGATAAAGCCAAACAGGAAATAGAAGTTCATAGAACAAAGGACCTATACAAATAAAAAATAGAAACCTTACATCACTATCTTGTGTAAAAATGCCATAACTAAAATAAATTAATACCGTTGGAAGGAAAATAATAGATTTACAGATTATTGTCGATGTAAATATTTCGGAGACTTTCGACAAATCCCCTTTATTTAAAGATATATTTCTCGTAGAGGATAAGTTAAAACCATAACTAACGAATGCACTTAAAAAATATGAAATACCTTGTAAGAATAATACTTTCCCATATAATTCGCTGCCAATAACTTTTATCAAATATGGGTAGGTTACTAACGGAAAGAGTAGGCTTAGCATCTGAAGTATACTCAAATAACCTGCATTAGTTAATGCAACCTTGTTATTTGATACTATACTTTTAATCCAAAATTTCATTAAATCACCACATTATTGGATTTTATATATTAATTTCAGCTAAAACTCTCGCATTTTTGTCCTTTTCAGAGAGAATTGGAACACTATCAATAGGCCAATCAATTGCTAAATTTTTATCATTCCAAAGAATGGATACTTCCGCTCTTGGGTTATAGTAATCGGTGCATTTGTAAACGAACTCTGCTTCAACGCTAGTGACATAAAAACCATGAGCGAACCCCTCAGGTATCCACAATTGTCGTTTATTTTCCTCAGATAAGTATACTCCGACCCACCTACCATAGGTTTGGGACCCATTCCTTATATCTACTGCGACATCGAATACCTCACCAGAAACTACTCTAACAAGTTTTCCTTGTGTATTTTCTGTTTGATAATGTAACCCTCTTAAAATACCTTTTTTTGACTTTGAATGATTATCTTGAACAAATTTTGTTTTCTTTCCTGTTACTAGTTCTTCAAAACGGTTCTGATTCCACGTTTCCATAAAGAAGCCACGTTCATCTCCAAAAAGTTGTGGTTCTATGATTTTTACGTCTGGGATGGTTGTTTCTATTACATTCATGATAATTACTTATATGCTGTTAGATTTTTTAATGCTAATTGCCAATCGCTAGGTTCAATACCATATAGTTGCTTAATTTTTTTATTCGACAATTTGGAGTTTGCTGGACGCTTTGCGGGAGTAGGATACTCAGCAGTTGAAATAGGGTTAATTACAACTGTTTTATTCAACAATTTCTGTTCTATCGCTTTTTCAAAAATAGTTTGAGCAAAGGTATGCCAGCTAACATGTGGTAAACCTGAGAAGTGAAATACACCGTAAGCATTAACACCTTGATTCACTACTTGTTTAGAAATCGCAATTAACGCATCTGCAATATCACCCGCATATGTGGGACCACCGAACTGATCTGCAACAACACCTAATACGTCTCTTGTTTGACCTAGGCGCAGCATGGTTTTGACAAAATTGCCACCACGTTCACCAAATACCCAAGCAGTGCGGAGGATAATATGACGAGGACATGCTCGAGCTACAGCTAATTCACCTGCAAGTTTACTCTGCCCATATACACCTTGTGGAGCTACAGGGGCGTCTTCACTGTATAACCCTTTTTTATCACCTGAAAAAACATAATCCGTTGATATGTGAAGAAATAGTGTTCCATTCTTGTGCGCAGCTTCAGCCAAAATTCTTGGTCCGTCACGGTTTATTGCATAACAAAGTTCAACGTCTTGTTCTGCTTTGTCTACAGCGGTGTAGGCGGCTGCATTGATAATTACATCAGGGGTAAATTGCTTAACTATTGCATCAACTTGCACCGGATCTGTAATGTCTAATTCTTGACGGGTTAACGCTAAAAATTCAATTTCTGGCTTTTGCTGTAATCTGTCTACCAGGCAACTGCCCACTTGCCCATTACTACCAGTAACTAAGATCTTCATTTTAAGCTTCACTCAATAGCCGCATAAGATAACGCCCATAGCCATTTTTCAGCATAGGACTGGCTTTCTCCTTCAACTGTTCAGAGCTGAGCCACCCGTTACGAAACGCTATTTCTTCTAAACAAGCCACCTTCAGTCCTTGAACATTCTGAATTGTCTCTACAAATGAGGATGCTTCATGGAGACTTTCGTGAGTGCCGGTATCTAACCACGCAAAGCCACGACCAAGCAATTCAACATTAAGCGCACCATCATTAAGATACATTTCATTGAGCGTAGTGATTTCTAATTCACCACGAGCTGATGGCTTAACCGATTTTGCGAGATCTACTACACGATTGTCGTAGAAATACAAACCTGTTACTGCGTAGTTTGATTTGGGCTTGGCAGGCTTTTCTTCGATGGAGATAGCCTTCATATTCTTATCAAACTCAACAACACCAAAGCGTTCCGGGTCTTTTACCTGATAACCAAACACAGTAGCCCCACTTTCTCTGCTAGCAGCACTGCGTAACGTTTTGCTAAAGGACTGACCATAAAAAATATTGTCACCGAGCACTAAGCAGACGCTGTCATTTCCAATAAATTGCTCACCAATTAAAAATGCTTGGGCTAAACCATCAGGGCGTGGCTGAATAGCGTATTGAATATTTATTCCAAAATCGCTGCCATCGCCTAATAGGCGTATGAAACTCTCATTATCTTCAGGAGTGGTGATCACCAAGATATCCCGAATGCCCGCCAGCATTAAGGTTGAGAGCGGATAATAGATCATAGGCTTATCGTAAACTGGCAACAGTTGTTTTGACACGCCCCGGGTAATAGGATAAAGGCGGGTACCGGAGCCACCGGCTAGAATAATACCCTTCATTTTCTAACTCCCAGACCTAGGCGTGTACCCTGATATGCACCGCTTCTTACTCGTTGCCACCACTGCTCGTTATCGAGATACCAGTTAACCGTTTTACACAGACCTGTTACGAATGTTTCTTGTGGTTTCCAGCCAAGTTCATTCGCAATCTTTGTTGCATCAATAGCATAACGTCTATCGTGCCCTGGTCTGTCTGCTACATAGGTGATCTGTTCACTGTAACAGCCATCTGCTTTGGGCTTAATATCATCAAGGATGTGACAAATCGCTTCCACTACCTCGATATTTTTCTTCTCGTTATGGCCACCGATGTTATAGGTCTCCCCTACTTTTCCTTCAGTGACTACTTTATATAAAGCCCTCGCGTGGTCTTCTACATATAACCAATCACGAATTTGATCGCCTTTGCCATAGATAGGCAGATCCTTTCCATCAAGGGCATTAAGGATCACTAGCGGAATTAGCTTTTCAGGGAAATGATAAGGACCGTAATTGTTTGAGCAATTAGTGACGATGGTCGGTAAACCGTAGGTGCGACGCCAAGCGCGAACTAAATGGTCGCTGGATGCTTTAGAGGCTGAATAAGGGCTACTCGGTGCATATGCCGTTTTTTCAGTGAACAGTGGCAATTCCCCAGCCACTTCGTCAGGATGGGGCAAGTCGCCATAAACTTCGTCGGTCGAAATATGGTGGAAACGAAAGGTGGACTTTTGTTCGGTATTAAGTTTATTCCAATAGGACCGAGTTGCTTCTAAAAGCGTATAAGTACCACCGATGTTAGTTTGGATAAAAGCAGCAGGGCCATCAATTGAACGGTCAACATGCGACTCCGCAGCCAAATGCATTACTGCATCCGGTTGATGCTCTGCAAACACTCTTTCTAATTCGTTTGGGTCACAAATATCCACTTGTTCAAATGCATATCTGTCACTCGAATCAATTTCCGCTAGTGACTCTAAATTACCCGCATACGTAAGCTTATCTACGTTGACGACACTATCGTTGGTGTTCTTAATAATATGTCTTACAACTGCGGAGCCAATAAACCCAGCGCCACCTGTTACCAAAATTTTCATTTAAAATCTCTAATTCTACGATTAAAACGACAGGAACTTTTATTATAATTGGCTCGTTCCGAGGAGTTTGATCTTATAAGACATCTCAGTCATTCCTTGTTTACTGAGACAGAGTTCATTCATTTTGAGACAGTCAAAGTCAACTAACCTACTGTAATACATTGATTTTACCTACCAAGGCTACCCCTCCCCAATAGGTCATCTTTTTCTTTAATTTATTATCAATTAGTTGGTTTTCTAAACCAACTCAAGACTTGCCAGATATGAGTCAATGTCCATGTATAAGACAGGAACATCACCATAAAACAAGTGAACATTATCCACTCATGAACGGCGTAGATTTCTGATACACAACCAATAACAGCTAAACTTGCCCCCATCATAGAGATGATTGCCAACGTCTGACGACGATTGAATCCTGCTCGTTCGAAAATATGATGCAAATGATTACGGTCAGGCTGAAATGGTGACACACCCTTTCTAATGCGCCGATACATAATGGACGTCATATCCATTAGCGGGATTGCAATCAAATACAAGGCTGTAACGGGTCTGAATGCTTTAACACTGCTGTCAGTCCCAATCACCAGTAGCCACACCACGGTGAGCCCGATGAGCATACTGCCCGCATCGCCCATAAATATTTTGCCAAAGTTCTTTGGCCAGCTCAGATTGAACATCAAGTATGCAACAATCGATGCAATAAACAGGACTGGTAGTATGTACCAGTCGTTATTAGCGCGGCTGAGTAAAAATGCCAAAGCCGCAAAGGTAATCAAGCTGAGCATTCCAGCCAAGCCATCGATGCCATCTACCATGTTGAAGGCATTGATGGCACCAATCACCGCGATAATGGTTACTATCGTTCCGACAGCCCCCAGATAAACTTCAAAGCCCAGAATTGATCCTAAGCTACGAAGATAATAGCCAGCACCAAAAATCATCATGGATGCCACAATGACCTGCGATGCTAACCGCAATCTGACCGATAAGTCATACTTATCGTCTAGCACACCTAAAAACAGCAGCATGGCCGCTGACACAAAATAAATATTAAGCGTTTGGCTATCAGTGATAAAAAACATCGACGCCATTAGTACGCCAATATAGATACAAATCCCCCCAACCAACGGGATAGCACCATTGTGCAATTTTCGTTCATTTGGTAAATCTACCAATCCTGCTTTTACCGCGATTGGGCGAATAATTTTTACCGCGAAAAAAGAGATCAAAAAACTCGATATCAAGGGAATTACATAGTCCATTTCAAGGTCCTTTTTGAATACATCATGACTTTATGACTGAAAATTTCAGTTTCCTTTTTTGACAAAATATCTTACCAATACTATGAAGACCGCCAACATGCCGCCCAGTAAGGTTCCCAGCACACAAATCAACGCTCTCTTTGGTTTGAATTTCTCTTCAGGCACCAGCGCTGGATCGATCGTTTTAAAAATATATTCATCGCGGACTTCAGCAAACATAATAGTCTTTGCTTGTTCTTCCACTAACTTGTACAAAACAGTTCGGATATCTGCGACATTGGTTTGCTCTATCTGTTTTTCCAAATATTCAGTACTGCGCTTTGCTTCTGTAACATCCCGTTGTTTCATTACCTGATTGATATCTGTAACCAACCAGTCAACCCATTGTTTGGCGATATAGGGAGATTTGTGCTCAATCGATACCGTTACTAATCCTGACTGCTTATCACTGGTTACAGAAAAAATTTTGGTAAACGCTTTGTATGCTTCCTGCATAGAGGGCTTAGCCTGCAAAGGAGGTTTAACTTTCCGCACCCATTCCTTAGTGGTGGCATCATAGAGTTCAGGATCATATGAAATTTTATTATCGCTGAGACTCCATTTATCAACCGCCATGAGCTCTGGCAAAATGTGGTGTTTTTCAATGAAATCTGAAGTGAATTTTCGAGACTGCATCACTTCGATGGCTAATTCAGTCTTATCTGCACCACCATTTTTTCCCAAATTAATGCCAGCTAGGCTTGCCAGTCCACCAAACTGGTTTGCCAAAGCAGATAGCCCACCACCTTGAGCCTCTTCTGCGGGCGCCAACAATGCCTCTGACTTATAAATATTCGGCATCCACAATGCTAAAGCAACCGCGCCTATAGCAAATACTAGAGTGATGGCGATAATGAGTATCTTTCCGGCCCAAATAACGCTAAAGAGTTCTCTCAGGTCGATTTCGTCACTTGTCTCAAACTGCCGCGGGGCAAATTCAGCATCTTGCGGATTAGAAATGGTATTTGACATAAAAATATAGTGCTAAGCCGTAGCTATAAGTTGTAAGAAAAGCTAAGCAATATTGCATCAGCTAGAGATAAAAATAAAAAGGTAACTCAAGTACCAAGGTACAAACGTTATGCCAATGGCAGCATGTGATGGTCTAGCGGAAATAACTTAAACACTCACAGGCCAATCCTCTTTTTCGCGTGCCGCGCACATAAATTTATGTACGCGGCATAAAGCTAGTTACAACTACAAATTGGCAATGGCCGCAAGTGCAACTGCTGAGTTATAAAAGATTGATGTGACTTGCGACCATAACGTCAGATTATCTTTGTACTCAGTATCGAGAGGTACCACAATGGTATCGCCAGCAGAGAGGTTATCCTCACTCGAAAACCAGAAAGAATTATGTGGCATCATCACTGAACCATCTGCCTTTATGACATAAATGCGGTCAGTATCTGCACGTTTCCTAGCGCCGCCAGCCATCTCTAAATACTGATTTAGCGTCATGCCACTCTTAAATCTGTGAGTTGAGGGATGTTGTACTTCGCCTACTACAGAAATGATTTGCTTTTGTGCCGGCACATACAGCACATCTTTATCCTCAAGTTGCAGATCAGCCTGCTTTATTCCTAGGGAGATTGCTGGCAGATCGATAACTAAACGTCCAACAGCCTTGATATGTTCTAAATCAGTCAGCATTTTCTGCGCATCATCGTAATTCACCACGGTACCGTCTTTGGAAATACCTCTCGTGGCGATGTCTCGACGCAGTTGATCAGCCATCTGCTTGATTTCAATCTCTTCCTGCTTTTTGATTGAATCACGCACAAAGACTGCAGATGGCAGATAAGCATTATCAGTAAAGCCGCCTGCGCGAGTTAACACCTGTTCCAGTGTTTCGCCGCGACGAATACTGTAAATACCAGGGAACTTAACTTCACCCCGAATTTCAACAGACTGAGTCTCTTGCCACTCTGGTGTTTTCAAAACGGTCAGAACATCTCGAGGTTGCAAGCTGATATCAGCTCCCGCTTCATGATCCATCGCCTGCTTCACATTTACATTAAGATGCGCGATTGAAGAAGAGTCAGCATCCATATAGGTACGGGTCAATTCTGCTCTCTGAATGTAAGCGCCTTCTTTCAATCCACCAGCCGCCGCAATAAGATCACTTACAGTGGCCTTTTCAGCAAGCGGGTATATACCGTCATATTGTATCTCGCCATTAATGGCGACCACTTTGGCTTCTTTGCCTGCGCGGCTCTGAGTCTTAAGTGTTGCAATAATTGGATAGAGTAATTCCTGACGATTAAATTCCGAACTTAGTTTGATTAATCCTCTGTCATTGAAAAGTTGTAGTAACATCTTTTCCACTTCAGTTGACACTAAATCTGATTCTTGTGGGGCGGCATCGTCTATAGCAAGTACTACACCCGCTAACTGATGTCTCTGCCCCAATTTTTCTTGCCCAAGTTGACTAAAACCTGACTGGAAGAGATCGGTATTAACTAACGAGTTGTCAGAGTTATTTCCTTTGGTTTTACTAATTTTCTGAATCTTATTAACTCGGTCTTTTACTAGTCTGTTTAGCTCGTAGCGATTTCTGATATTATTGCTTGCATTAAAAATAACTACTTTATCTTTAGGCATTAAAAGCACGTTATCTTGCGATGCAGTGTCTGTAATGGCTCTTGCAGGAGAAAATTGCAGTACTTTGATATCACCTACATCATTAATCTGCCGCACAACTAATGCGTATTTAAGATCGGCCCCCGCTAATAAATCACCATTTATAGTCGGTATGAGACTGCTGATTTTTTGGCCTTTAACCCATTGATATATACCAGGTCTTACCGCTGCACCAACCAAAGTGATAGCATTATCATATTCTGAAGAAGCACTCTTTACTCGCAGATAATCTCCATCTTTAGCGACAAATTTCTGGCCTGCTGAAGTTGTAAGGTCGACGTTAATGATTGATTTCAATCCATCACGATTATAGCGCTCAATTGTACTACTTCTGGGGTAGGCTCCAGGCTTTAACCCAGCTGCCATTTTCACCACATCGATTAGATTTTCGTTTGGCTTCAACTCATATATTGCGGGCCGTTGCACATCTCCGGACACACTGATGGTGGGTCCCATTGCGGGGATAAACACAACATCGCCAGATCGGAGTGACAAGTCCTTTGAAGAATCACCATTCAGTAAAAGATCATAAAGATCAAACGTCGCAACAACTTTGCCCTGACGTTTCAACTGGATATTACGCAATGAGCCTATATCACTAACACCACCTGATACAAATAGCGCCTGCGTGATGGTAGACAGACTAGATACGGTATAAGAACCTGGTTTGTATGCATCTCCAGCAAGAAAAACTCTAATGGAACGCAATTCACCCATAGTGATGTTGATATCAACACCAATCATCTGTTGTTTAATTTGCTTTGATAATACATCTCTAAGCTCTGAGAAGGACAAACCATTAACGTTGATAGGTCCAAGTCCAGGGAATTGCAATATACCTTCTCTGGTCACAGTCAATTCGTACTGTTCATTATCCTTACCATAAAGTTGCACTTTAATCGAGTCTCCAGGCCCCACCATATAATTAGAAGGCACTGGCGCATCAGAAACTGGAGCAAATGTGGTTGGAGACCCCGCAAACATCTCATATCCAAACCGCTTTAATGGCTGGTTCTGATCGTCTTTAATGAAGCCCAAATCATCATCTTGCTTTTGGGAATCATCTGATTGGTCATTCCTAGGCTGAACGACCGGGGTGTTGTAGTTATTTTGGTTTTGAGTTGAGGATTGACTCTTCGCCGAAGTTAACTGGGACGGATCGATACCATATTGCTCGGCTAAACGGAGCTGCTCTGACTTGGGCAAACTTTTGAACTGTTCGACCATCTGCGGCGAAATTGTAACGGCTTCGGCCTGAACCAATCCGAAAGACAGAAGTGCTGCCAGCGCAAGTATTATCTTTCTTTTAATGAATGACACTCAAAAACTCTCCATCGAAAAAATGCTGCACAAATAAAACATTACAACTTCATCATTAAACTTAATATTGCGCCAAAATACTGACACTCAGCAAAACACTGACACATTTAGAAAAGAAGCACGCTACCGCCCATGGATTACGGCCTCCAAACTGCCTAACAATTTCAAATTTTAGATATAACTATTTGTTTTTTATTATTTTTGAAAAACAAAAATGCACACAAGAGCTTGATTTTACTTCAACGCCCTAAGCAAGTCAGTTCAAATATGCATCCAATTGCTAAAAATTATATATTTCTTATAAAAAACAAAAGAAAGCCATACATTGCACAATAAATGGAATGCATTTATAGATAACATCATACGGTTTTCATAATTCAAGCGATAAAACTCCATCCATGCAGTATCTATCTCTAAGAGAGCATAATCAGGCACATACCGCAGATATCAGTGAAGTTTTATCGACAATGAGTGATTGCATTTGTCCGAGGAAATTAAACAAAATCCGACACCGCTTATCACCACATTGCTCTTGAAAGACACCCTCTAGATCAGCAAATGGCCCGTCAGTAAATTTGACTTTATCACCATTCGCTAATGCTTTGGGTACCACTATAGGCTCGTTCATTTCTCGGTATTTGAGATGAGAAATCAAACGTTCGTCAATGGCACTCAATTCTTCCCGACAATTCACTAATCGAGCCACACCGCGAGTAGAATGCAGTTGCCGAACGCTAGTGATTGTAGGGTCAAATTTTATGAATAGGTAGTTAGGAAACAAGGGTTGTTTCTTTACAACAAGCAGACCTTTTTCTTTCTTTTCCATTCGCAACATCGGCAGATAGGTTTCTAGCTGCTGCATAGTGAGATGTTGTTGTGCCCGCACTTCGCTGCGGGGCTTACAGTACAATAGGTACCAGGCCTTCATGCTGAATCTCTACTTCTGGATTAAGTGACGTCCTATCACGCGGGGGAATGATAGCAAAATCAGCTTTACGATTAAAAGCAAAATTCCGAGACAAATTGTCTCAAATCAAATCCATTGTTAACATATTTTTAATATGTCTATTAGATAAACAGTCACAATACAGTGTGTTAATTGGCCATCTTGACGATAATTATGATGCGTACAATTTTAGAATTTTTGAAATTTCAAAGGGTAACAGAATAGAAATGAATAGGCTGTAAAAAATGTACACTTTATACTCGCAATAATCTTGGTAACAAATTGCCAATATTTTAATCACGAGAATTGTCAAACCGACATAAACGACACGGTAGAACAGTAAGTTTCATTTAACAAGTAAAGAATACGGAACAATTTATGAGTCCAGCCGCAACTGACAAGACCTTTTTAGGGCACCCTCAGGGCCTATATCTGCTGTTTACTACCGAGTTATGGGAACGTTTCAGCTATTACGCGATGCGTGCCATTTTGGTGTTGTACTTGGTCGACAAAGTCCGCAACGAAGGCGGCTATGGGCTTGGTTGGGATCAGGATGACGCGCTACGCCTCTACGCGGCATTTACTGGTCTGTTCTATTTGACGCCTTTGTTTGGTGGCTGGCTGGCAGACAATGTGCTAGGGCAGCGGAAAGCAATCTATCTTGGTGGTACCTTGATGGCCTTAGGCCAGTTTTCTTTGGGACTTCCTCACCACTGGATTTCAGGCTATGAAACAGTGATGTTTTATCTCGGTTTGGCTGGGCTTGTGCTGGGTAATGGTTTATTCAAACCGAATATCTCCACTATGGTCGGGGATCTGTACCCGAAAGGCGATCATCGGCGTGATGGTGCATTTACCATTTTCTATATGGGCATCAATCTGGGCGCCTTTCTGTCGGCAATCGTTGTCGGTACCGTGGTTCGTTACTTTGATGGCGATTATCAGGCCGGTTTTGTCTGTGCTGGCATCGGCATGCTGTTATCACTGTTATTACAGTTTCTGTTTGCGCAGAAATTACTCGGCGATATAGGAACCTTACCATCCGCCAAGTTAGAAAGACTCAAGCTAGGACAACAGATCAGTGCTCAAAAAACGCCACTCACTAAAGTAGAACGGGATCGTATCAAAGTGATTTTAATCATGGGCATGTTTACCGCGATATTTTGGGCAGGTTTTGAACAAGCGGGAGGTCTATTTAATCTGTTTGCACTGAATTTTACCGACCGCATGATTGGTGACTGGGAAGTACCGACGGAATGGTTTCAGTCACTCAACTCACTGTTTATTTTTATATTAGCTCCGATAGTCGCATCGGTGTGGATCCGCTGTGGTGAACGTGAGCCTAATTCACCGGTGAAATTCGCTATGGCATTAGGATTTCTGGCAATAGGCTTTCTGTTCATGATCGCGGCAGTACTGCAAGTCGATGAAAGCACCTCAGCCAAAGCGAGCATGTTATGGCTGGTGGCGGCTTACTTCTTTCATACTCTAGGCGAATTGAGCCTGTCGCCGATAGGATTGTCCATGGTGACCAAACTGGCCCCCCTGCGTTTGATTTCCTTGATGATGGGAAGTTGGTTTGTCTTTACCTTCATCGGCAATTATACCGCCGGCATGGTGGGGTCATTGATTGGTAATAGCGACGACCAGAATATGCAGCTGAATAATGTTCTGGCCATTTTTGCTGGAATTGCCATTGCTGCGGTGATTGCCGGAATTATTCTCCATTTTATGGCCGATAAACTGGTGGACTGGATGCATGGTGCAGAAACCAATCTTCATACCCGCCGCGAGGAAGAAGTGCTAGAGCAGGAACTGGCCGTAACAGCAACACATGAAGTCATCAATAAACACTGATTATCTCGTAAAAGGCTGCGTTCATGCAGCCTTTTACTATGGTTACCCAATATGCATCTGCACAAATCCGCCTTCAACAGTATCAGGCGAATACACCAGCCCATGAAAATCATTTGCCATTAACATTTGCTTATGGGCGGGAATACCGGTAACCAAGCACAACGTGTCATCACCGTTTAATTGACGTGATTGCATCGACGGATGCCCCCACGCAAAGAGTCCTAGTTGCATGCTATCCGCTAATGCCAGACGGGTTAACGCTTCACCATGACGCAGATAACAGCGTAGCCCTCTCCCTGCCTGCGCCACCTGTAATTCATTATGCTTTAAATGCAGCGCCACATAGATAATATCGCAGTAGAGATCGACCCCGGCATTGACCAGACGCTCGTTAAGATATTTCAACATGGACTGAGGGTTGGTCACAGTGTCATCAATACGATTATTACTGTCTTTCACTTTTTGATTGACGAAACTCTTCAGCAAGACACAGGCAAAAGCCGCACGATTATCTTCAGGATAAAAATGTGCCATATACATGATGAAATGCTCCCCCCCCACCATCGCGGAATCAATGAAGTAAGGGCTTACCCGGTTATGGGTTAGCAAGGTGTAATCAACATGCACTTTGGGATAATCAATGGCGGAGCCCGGAAACAACTGCTGTTGGACACATTTGGCTGCCTCTGTATTTTGCTCAAGTAGTGCCAGATTCTGGTTGAGTTCAAGATAAGACAACTCATCAATATCGTCATTTAGTCCAGTGGGGGCTACGCCTGTAGATGCCAGACACTGGTTAATAGCGTATTCAACGGCATGCAAATCACTAAGCGGCTTAACCAGATAGTCGCTGGCGCCAAGACGTAAGGCTTCAGTAACCAGTGCCATACGCTGATTACCGGATAGAATAATAGAGGGAATTGAGGAACCACTGTTATAGATATGACGTAACATCGTCAGCCCATCCATGTTGGGCATATTCAGATCGGCAAGGATGATGTCGAAACGTTTTTTAACGAACTGTTCCAGACCATCACGGCCATCTCCAGCTTCGGTGACTAAAGCTCCGCGAGTTCGCAGAAACCTTGCGATCATATCCCGAAATACCGGATCATCTTCCACCAATAAGATATTTAAAGCTTCAAGCGCCATATAAACTTCCCGGCAAGAACCGTTACACTGGCGCCGCCACCGAAATGCATCTAGGCATATCAGGTAGTTTTAGACGGCAGCTAAAGGCTACTCCAGCTCCTGCATATATTCGTCAAGCAACTCATCATCATCCTTTTTTGATGGAACCTTTCCGTCATACACCTTGTAATCCACATACTGGATATAAGCGTCCTTGACAAAGCTGTATGGGTCGAGTGCGTTGTCTACCAAACGTTCTTGTTCAATTGCGGCAGCTCGGGCATTCAGGCCTTGAATTCCCCATTTGAGAACTTTTTGCCACAAGGTAAATTCTGCCATGGGAAAGTATAGACCATCCACCCAGTCAGTCGCGATTTCTCGAGTCACAAAGGGACCAGCAAACGGTGCCATAAAATATGGACCATTGGGCACGCCGTAATATCCCAATACCTCGTTGAAATCATCTTGCTTACGTGGCATTCCCATCATGTCAGCCACATCAATCAAGCCCAAAATCCCAACAGTAGAGTTAACCACAAAACGACCACCAGCATTCAGCGCCCAGTGCCATTTACCCTGTAGGGTGTTATTCACTACGCTATGTGGCTCATCCAGATTTTGGACAAAGTTATCCAACCCCGTTTTTATCGGTTCAGGCACATAGTCCCGATACCCATGAGCTACTGGTCGTGCGACATATCTATCTAAATAATTGTAGTTAAAATTCCACATTGCCCGGTTGAAGCCTTCCCAAGGATCTCGCGGGTCTTTATAGGTAATAGAAACTTGTTTATCAGTTGGTTGAGTAATATCACCCTGTGCAGGCTTCTCCCCCGCTAATGCAGTGGACGCATACGTTAGAGCGAAAACCATTGGAAGCCACGGATACTTCATGTCTTTCTCTTCTGGGGTAACCTATTCTGAATATTAGTTGGGATTGGCTAAAGGATATAACTGTTCAGGCCGATACAGTGGTAATCAAAGCGCGTAGTAAACGTCAAAAGTCTGTCCATTGACCTGTTCCTTGGCTGTAAGGATACTGCGCTGGCAAAATAGATCAAATTCATATTTAGAATGTATTGTTCGAAAATACACATTAAAACCCTGGATTGAAACAATGAATCCAATAAATGGCACAATACCGCCTGATCTGCCAGATTCAGTACCACCGGTTGCCGGTAACAGCACGGTATTGCCCGTCAATATTGATATATCCGGCGATGAGTTACAGATAACGCTACAGGGGAAGCAATTTACCCTGCAAACAATCGACGTACAGCAACAACTCAAATTAATGCTACAACAAGGAAAAGCTGCCGCATTAGAGCTGCAAAATCCGCTTCCAGAGGTGATGCAGGGCCGTGCTAGTCAGTTATTGGTACTCGCTGAAGCGATCCAGATAAAATTACCGGACGCCCTTACGCAATTGGCATCACAAAATGGCATTCCAATGCCATTATTGATGCAATTAGCCAGTCGGCCACAAGGCTATCCATTACCGCCGGTGACAGTAGAAAAAAATGATATGCGCTTTGCCGGCGGAACGGTCATCACCATTCCACAAAACGTTAAGCTTCCTACCGGACAATATCTGGCAAAGGTGGTGGCAGATGGTGAAACGCTACAGTTAAAACTAGAACCAGTAACACATCGCTTTGATATTAGCTTAAAGGCCACAGCCAATGCTGTTACTGCAACACCAGCCACGCCCGCGCAAGCCGCCATCGTGACCAGTAAACCCGATATAAGCGCTATATTCAGCCACTGGATAAAATCGTTAGAACAGGTGCCGGCACCGCCAATAAAAAGTACGGCAGACACGGCTTCAGCAATCCCCATAACAACCAGCAGCACTGTTTCCGTATCGCCAGCGACTAGTACCCCAGCGTCCGCTACACAATCAGTTGATATGATAAAGATGGCTACCGCTAGCAACACACAGGGAACAACCGTAAAAGCGGATACTGCAGCGATCCCCCTAGATAAACCGCTACCATTATCGAGTCAATCGCAGCCTTCGAGCCAAATCAATAAGCCTGTTGATATTCCATCACCGCAGCAAACAGCTGAAACACCAGTAAATGTAGCGGAGCCTCCCGCACAAACAGCAGGCACCCTACCAGCCTCTCTTAACTTTTTACAAAAAGCATTCAATAAATTAGGGGCCGTGCCAAGAACAGAGCTGCATGCGATGGAAGTAAAGCAGAATGTTGCGTCGGAGTTGCTTAAACTTCTGCCAGCATTGCAACCTAAACCACTAAGTAACCTTGCCGAACCGGTAACGCTAATGGCAGAGATGGCGGCACAAATGCGCTTTCAACCCAGTGCGCCAGTTACCGCCCCCAATGCCACACAGTCAGATGCGGTAAGCACTATCTTGCAGTTGCTGATTGGGGTAAAAGCCTTTAGTCAGCAACAACACATCAGTCCTAGGCTTCGCCAGTATATTCAAGCGCTGCAGACTCGCATCAATATCGCGCCACAGTTACTGCAAGCCTTACAGAACAATGATTCTTTAGAAAATGTTAACCATATGGCGCAGAGTATCCGCCTTTACCAGCAAGCCAGCGCCGATAATCAAGGGCAATGTTGGTATGTCACCTTGCCCTATTACCTCGATCAACGCCAAGAGCAGCTGGAAGCAAAATTCGAGCATACCGCTCAAGGTTCAGAAGGTGCCGATAAACGCAGCCAATGGCAACTACAGCTAAAATTTAATCTGAGTGGTGGTGCACTGCTAGCCAAGGCACAGATGCAAAATCATAGCGTTAACCTGCATTTTATCGGCAGTAGTCAGCTATTGATTGATAAAGTAAGTAACCACTTCGCAGCATTATCCACGAAGTTAACTCAGATAGGATTGACGCCAGCAGAGTTATCAGCACATGTCGCCCCGGTACCAGCCACCTTATTACCGGGCGATCACTATCTAGTGCAAATTAAAGCCTGAGGAATGCCAATGTCTGACGAAGCCAAAGCGCCACCAAAGCAAGCTGTCGCCTTAAGTTATGATGGTAAGTCTGCTCCCACAATTACGGCGAAGGGACGAGACCTGCTGGCAGAAGAGATTATTGCTGTCGCCAAAGAAGCCGGCGTTTATATCCACCAGGACGAACATCTCAGCAACTTTCTGCAGATGTTAGAATTAGGCGAGACCATTCCGAAAGAGTTGTATTTGTTAATCGCTGAATTAATCGCGTTTGTCTATATGCTTGATGGAAAATTTCCCGATCAATGGGATAATGTGCATAAAAAAATTACCGAGCAAGTATAGTAAAAAGGAGGCAAAAGCCTCCTTTTTTGCACTCGGTTAGTGTTTACTATGCATGCGGATCAATAACTCAGCTTCTGCTTTAGGTAGTTCACATTCCCGCATTAACTCATCAACACCCGCGCCCAACTGCACCATTTTTATCGCGCGACTGTATAACTTAGCTTGCGGCTCTTGCTGCATCGACTCATCCAATTTTACGTCTTGCTCCACAAGCTTACGCTCCAACGACAACAACCGGCGTCCTACACCGATAGTGCCACTACGCAGTTCCTGGAGTTCTCTTTTTAACGCTTCCCGTTGCCGATCGCCTTCTTTTACCAACACGGTCAACGCGTCGACTTTGTTTCGCAACCGGTTGCCCTGCTTTTGCAAAAACAACACCAGACCGAGACAGGCAACAATGTACACCAGCGCTGCGATCATAAAACCATCGCCTATCATCGGTGATCACTCCTTACGACTAACGGCAATACGGTAAATATCCCTCAATGCAACATTACAGCTGGGCGAGCTCAGCCCATTCTTCATCTGACAGCAATTTATCCAAATCCACCAGAATGAGCAGTTCATCACCGCGGTTACTGACGCCCTGAATGAACTTAGCGCTTTCTTCAGTACCAACATTCGGCGCGTTATCAATTTCAGAGCGACGCAGATAAACCACTTCGGCAACGCTGTCTACCAGAATACCGATAACCTGCTTTTCTGCTTCAATAATCACAATACGAGTGGAATCATCTACCTCTGCAGCAGCAAGGCCAAAACGACTGCGGGTGTCAATGACTGTCACCACATTGCCACGTAAGTTAATGATCCCCAGCACATAATGCGGCGCACCAGGCACTGGAGCAATTTCGGTATAGCGTAACACTTCCTGGACCTGCATCACGTTGATGCCATAGGTCTCATTGTCTAACTTGAATGTGACCCACTGCAGTACTGCATCGTCTTTACCTGCAGCTACAGCAGCGACATTTCTTGATTCTGTCATATTTACCTCAGTTTATTGGATCCTGACATCCCAATCCGGCATTGAGCATTTCAACAAGTGCCCGCACATGCAAAATGCCACACATTTGTTCCTTAACCACCCCGGCTAACCAGGGGCGCTTCCCCGCTTTCCCACGCCAATTGACCTGGGACTTATCAATTTTGACGGCATTAACCAGCGATTCGCAGGCTAATCCCCAATTGCTATCTTCTAGCACTACAAGATATTGATAATTTATGGATTTTACCAGCTTATCATCATATTTTTCCGGCATAACCCACGCACCGGTGTCCACGATATTCAATTGAGTGTCACGATAACTCTGCACACCCTTAAACCAACGGGGTCTGCCGATGATATGGTTAATATGTTCCACCGGCACAATTCCCCCCAAACTGAGCAACGGAACCGCTAACGTCAGGCCTGCCACATTAAAAAATAATACCTGAAATTCATCATCGAGCAGCTCTGCCAATGGCACGATATTCTTTGGTGGCTCACTACCCGCTTGAGGCTCTGCAGTAACAGAGGCTTGGAGCTCAATATCTGTAACGACTGAAGCTTTAATTTCAAGCCGCTGACTTTCTTGAACAGTTTCTACAGGGGATAATGCTGAAACATCCACAATATGAGGACTAACTTCAGCCGTTGTGACTTGAGCCAGCAGTTGCTGCAATGCGCGCTTATCCAGTGACGATTTTGTCTCTTGCCTAGCAGCTATAGTCGCAGCTCTCTCTGGCACCACAGCGGCGGCTTTCATGGTCGCTGTCGCAACGTTATTTTCCGCAGGAACAACTTCAGCCGCCACAGGTTCACGCAACAGTACACTAAAATAGTCAAAAACAGTTTCATCAACCGATTTTGGCATGTGCAAATGCTCCCTTCAGCAGAAAATCCAACAATCGTTCATAAGCATGAACACCTCGTGAGTGCGGTGCATAGTGGCTGGCTGGCAGATGTGCCAGGCTGGCATCTCTGAATTTGGTATCCACGGGAATAACATCCAACCACAAGCGCTCACCATAAGTATCACCAAGATACTGTAACGCCACCGGAGATGCCTTTGTTCGCTTGTCATACATAGTGGGAACGACTGAATAGCTGTAGCGAGTATTTTTAGAGCGTCCCATCAATTCCATAGTCTTAATCATGCGCTCCAGGCCTTTGATTGCCAGAAATTCTGTTTGTACCGGCACAATGATATGCTGGCTAGCCGCTAACGCATTCACCATTAATACGCCAAGCACCGGGGGGCAATCCACCAACGCGACGTCATAATCTGATTCGAGTAAATTCAGCAGATTGCGCAGGACTAAGCCCATCCCTTCATGATGTCCCAGCGCCCGGTCGAGTGTTGCCAATGCCATCGTCGCAGGCAACAGATCTAAACCATCGACAGAAGTGGGCACGATATGTTGTTTGACCAGATCGCGAGACAAACGGTCATGAGCAACAAACACATCATAGAGCGAAGCGGGGACTTCTTCAGAATCAATGCCAAGATAATATCCCAGCGATGCGTGAGGGTCGGTGTCAATCATCAACACCCGTTTGCCACGTCTCACCAGCACACCGGCAAGGCTCACCACCGAGGTCGTTTTGCCTACGCCACCTTTCTGATTCGCAATGGTCCAGACTCTCACATTTGGCCCCTCTTTTGCCTTACACGCGTGGTTTTAGCCGGAGGTTACTGCTCTTTCACATCACGGGTGGTCACGCGGATCCCGCCATGCGGCAAACGTATTACTTTAACGCCATCTTTTAACTGTTCAACTATTACCGGTGAATTCAGTGATGTCGGCACAGTTGGTGCTGACTGAATATCGTTATGTCGCTCAGCAGGGCTCCGCTGAGTCGGCGCCTTTGTTTGTTCAGGCTTAGAGTCCGAAGCTGATGGCTGCTGTTTGGCATTATCCAAAGACTGCTGCAATGACATTTTGCCCTCTTGCACCGGCTTAACCACATCCAGCAAAGATGCCGTCTGTTCCGGGTGTTTGACCATCCAATCTGCAATTTTT
This sequence comes from Shewanella sp. A32, assembly GCF_029167175.1. NCBI lineage: Bacteria > Pseudomonadati > Pseudomonadota > Gammaproteobacteria > Alteromonadales > Shewanellaceae > Shewanella > Shewanella sp. A32. The sequence continues at coordinate 395,418 of NZ_JARFTS010000001.1, read as the reverse complement.
TCTGCTTGCGCATCAGGAACCATCAATACCACCTGCGAATCCTGAAGCTGCTTAACTTCTTGCTGCAACGCTAAATTCTTTCGATGTAACTGCCAACTAAATGCGGCTAATACCAAAACTGCTAACGACAGCAGAAATATCCCGAGCAGATATCCCGTCTGCCTGTCAGCAGTTTTAGCCACGACCGGATTCCCGCAAAATCGCTTCTGCCATATTATCAAGCGGGATGGAGTGGCTAGAAATACCGGCGACAGTCACGGCCTGAGGCATACCATATACCACACAAGAAGCTTCATCTTGTGCCCAGATGGTAGCACCAGCACTTTTTAATAACCGCGCACCCTCGCGACCATCCGCGCCCATCCCCGTCAATATTACACTCAACACATCGCCCCCAAACGCCTTAGCTGCTGAAGCAAAGGTGATATCCACGGAGGGTTTGTAATTCATATCGGGTGTGCCAGCAACGACCTTGATCCGCCCACTGACACCGGCTCGTTCGACCATCATTTGCATGCCACCTGGTGCCAAATACGCACATCCCGGCCGCATAGCATCACCATTAGTCGCTTCTTTGACCTCAATCTGACATAAGCTATTGAGTCGAGCGGCGAACGCTGGAGTAAAAGCCGCTGGCATGTGTTGGATCAGCACAATAGGGTGAGGATAATCCGCGGGGAAACGCGTTAAAATCCGTTGTAACGCGACCGGACCGCCAGTGGAGGTACCGATCAATAACAACTTATACGGCTTACCACTGGCACGCGTTGGCACTACACCAAGCCCCACATTGCGTTCAGCCGGCCGGGGAGCCTCCACCTGCGCTTGCGTGCTCGATAACCCGCTACTGAAGGTGCTTCGTGCCGGTGTAACCGGTCGGGAAACCGGCCGAAAGACCCGGCGACGTCCTAATGCGCGTACGCGCTGTTGTAACAGCTGCACCGCAGCTTCTTTATTGGTCGCAATATCTTCAAATCGCTTAGGCAGGAAATCCAACGCCCCCGCATCCAGAGCATCCAATGTTGCTTTAGCGCCCTCATGGGTTAACGATGAAAACATCAGAATCGGCGTCGGAGTACTTTCCATAATTTTACGCACAGCGGTAATCCCGTCCATCACCGGCATTTCGATATCCATGGTGATGACATTGGGTTTTAATTCTGCGGTCATCCGCACCGCTTCCAGACCATTGGCTGCCATCCCGACAACTTCAAGCTCTGGGTCTTGATTCACGATCTCACTTACTCGCCGACGAAAAAAACCAGAATCGTCGACGATTAGCACTTTAATAGCCATTCAAATCCTTAAATACGATTCAGCGTCTGGAGCGGGAAGCGTAATGCTTTAGCAATCCCGGTACGTCCAGGATCAGCGCAATTCCTCCGTCAGACGTAATGGTGGCACCGGCCATCCCTGGAGTTCCATGCAACAGGGTACCCAATGGCTTGATCACCACTTCTTCCTGACCAATTAATGCATCAACAACAAAGCCGACATGCTTTAACCCCAACTGCACAATGACTACATGACCCAGGCGCTTTTCACCTGATTTAATACTCCGGGGATGACGATTAAGCCATTGTTCCAGATAAAAAAGTGGTATTGCTTTGTCTCTGACAATCACGGTCAGCTGGCCATCCACCACATTGGTTTTACCCAGATCTAGATGGAAGATTTCATTCACGCTGGACAAAGGTAGCGCAAACACTTGCTTTGCCACCTCGACCATCAACGTTGGCATAATCGCCAAAGTCAACGGCACTTTAATTTCAAGGCGAGTGCCTTTGCCTTTCTCTGAATCAATATGCACGGAGCCATTAAGCTGCGTAATGCGGGTTTTCACCACATCCATGCCCACGCCACGCCCGGAGATATCAGAAATTTCGGTTTTTGTGGAAAATCCGGGGGCGAAGATCAGGTTATAGGCATCCTGATTCGACATTCTGGCGGCAGTATCTTCATCCAGCACACCACGCTTGATGGCAATTGCCTTCAGCTTTTCCGGATCCATACCCGCACCATCATCCTCAATTTTCAAGAGGATGTGGTCGCCTTCCTGACTCGCTGCCAGGGTAATGATCCCCGTACGAGACTTGCCACAGGCTTCGCGCACCTCCGGCATCTCAATCCCATGGTCTACAGAGTTACGGACCAGGTGTACCAGCGGATCTGCCAGAGCTTCTACTAAGTTTTTATCCAGGTCGGTTTCTTCACCCACCATGCGTAATTCAATATCTTTATTGAGGCTACGCGCCAGGTCGCGTACAACTCGCGGAAAGCGCCCGAACACCTTTTTAATTGGCTGCATTCGGGTTTTCATTACGGCACCTTGCAGATCTGATGTCACCAGATCCAGGTTTGCCAGCGCCTTACTCATATCCTCATCTTCACGAGAAACGCCAAGACTCACCAGTCGATTACGAACCAGTACCAGCTCACCCACCATATTCATAATCTGGTCAAGTCGCGCGGTATCTACACGTACAGTGGTTTCCGCTTGCGGCGCACTATTACCAGGATGGCTGGCAACTGCTTTGCTGGTTACAACTTCTTTGACGGGAACCGGAGCTTTAGTTTCCGCGGGGACGGCTTTAGCAGCAGATACGATGGTTTCAGCCGCTTTGGGTGTTACAGGTGCTTTAGCTGCCGCGGCCACTGGTGGTTTTTCAGCGGCGACTTCTAGTCCTGGAGCCTTACCCTTGCCATGCAGTTGATCTAACAATGCTTCAAATTCATCTTCAGATATCTCATCTGAATCCACCTGATGGCTACTGGTTTCAACCGCGACTGGCTTGGCTTCAGGATTATTGGAGAATTTGCCTTTGCCATGTAGCTCATCTAATAAGGCTTCAAATTCATCATCTGTAATATCATCAGCGGTTTTGGGGGCTGCGGGGGTGACCTTAACTGGTGTTACCGCGGTAGATGGCCCCTTGCCCTGACCATGCAAGGCATCCAGTAACGCTTCAAATTCGGTTTCATCGATATCGTCAATACTGCCGCTGTCCGCAGCAGGCTCCGGTGCGGAAGCAGAAGGCGTTTCCACCGGAGAAACTGACGCCAACATCTCGTCAAATAATGCATCAGCGCTGTCAACAGCATCAGTTTCGGCCATATCAGCGATGGCAGTTTCGTTAGCGACGTCAATAGCTGCACTAGCCCCGGATTCGGAAGGCAAAGGTGCGCCGGAACTCAACAGTTTGAGACTGGCCAGCAGCTGCGGATCTGCGGGTTGTTGCTCTTCTCCTGCCTGAGTCTGACCAAACATCACATTTATGGCATCCAGCGCTTGCAGGATGATATCCATTAATTCTGCGCTGACACTGCGTTTGCCGGTACGCAATAAATCAAAGGTATTTTCTGCTTCGTGGCAGACATCCACCATAGGGGCCAGTCCCAAAAAGCCGGCGCCGCCCTTTACGGTATGAAAGCCACGAAAAATTGCGTTTAATAAGTCGGTGTCATCTGGATTATTCTCCAGCTGAACTAACTGTTCCTGAAGCAATTCCAAAATCTCTCCGGCTTCGATTAAAAAATCCTGCAGGATCTCTTCATCAACATCAAAGGCCATCAATATGACTCCTCATCAGAACCCAAGACTTGAGAGCAAATCGTCCACTTCATCTTGGCCTGCCACTACATCCTGTCGGCTACTGGCATTATGAATAGGGCCTTCAGCATCGATATTATTTTCTCTGACACTGGTAAGGCTCTCATTGGGCTGCGCCCCAAACATGGTCAACAATGACACTAAATTACTTTCGACTTCTTTTACTAAATCAATCACACGGCGGATCATCTGCCCGGTGAGATCCTGGAAATCTTGCGCTAACAAAATCTGGTTCAGCAACTCATGTAAACGACCTGAGTCTGCTTCAGTTTGTGCCATGAAATGCTGTACGTCATGGCAAAGCGTTTTGAACTCTCCAAGGGAAAGATTTCTGCGCATCAGTCTGTCCCACGAAGGTTTGATATTGGTCAGGCTGACACTGAGTGCATCGGAAAGTGGCAGGCACTCTTCTACGGCATCCATCGTTTTGTTGGCCGCCTGTTCCGTCATATCGATGACAAAACTCAAACGCTCCTTCGCATCAGGAATATCGTTATTGGTCAGCTCCACCAAACGACTGTCGATCGGAAATTCATTTAACGAATTGTGTAACTGCCGGGTCAGTTTACCGACTTCGGCAAACAGTTCCTGTTGGATGGGCTGGCATAACTCACGAACGACTTCATCCGCTTGTTGTTGTTGTCCGGCCGATAGCAGTTCGACCAAATACTGAGCTTGTTCTAGCGTAATGAGCGCATTTTCTTCTGCCTTCATATCTCCCCCGAAATCAACCAAGTCGTTCAAAAATTTTGTCCAACTTCTCTTTCAGGGTTGCCGCGGTAAATGGTTTAACGACATAGCCGTTGACCCCTGCTTGAGCGGCGGCGATGATCTGTTCGCGTTTAGCTTCAGCAGTTACCATTAACACTGGAATATTTTTCAGATTTTCGTCAGCTCGAATCGCTCTTAACAGGTCAATGCCCTGCATTCCCGGCATATTCCAATCGGTGACAACAAAATCGAAATCACCTTTCTGCAGCATTGGTAGCGCAGTTGACCCATCATCGGCTTCCTGGGTGTTGTTAAACCCAAGATCCCGCAACAGGTTTTTGATAATTCTTCTCATCGTTGAAAAATCGTCAACAATAAGAATTTTCATGTTTTTATCCAAAGTTTCCTCCGCAGAGCTGAATTTTTAAAACCGCTCAAAAACTGCTTAATTCTGTGTCCAATGCCTGAGCTTAGCTTTGAGTCGTAGCATCGCCTGACTGTGGATCTGACTGACTCTAGACTCACTGACATCCAAAATAGCACCAATTTCTTTCAAATTGAGTGCTTCATCATAATAAAGCGACAGAACAAGCGCATCTCTTTCCGGCAGAAGTTTGATCGCCTCAGCCAAAGCATCACGAAACTGATTATTTGCCAGCATCTCATAGGTATCATCTGCCGCCATTTCATCGGCGAAAAAAGCATCAGGCGCACCACCAAGATCTTCAATTCCTATGATTTTACCGCAAGATACGTCACTTAGAATGTGATGATATTCATCAAGTGGCATTTCCAGTCGCTCCGCAATCTCGACATCGCGAGCATCGCGCCCCAACTCCTGTTCGAGTTCATCAATGACTTGGGCAATGCGCCGTTGATTACGATGCACCGACCGTGGTAGCCAATCACCGCGACGAATCTCGTCAATCATCGCGCCTCGAATACGGATCCCGGCAAAAGTCTCAAACTTGGCGCCTTTGCTACCATCAAACTTTGCGGCTGCTTCCAGCAACCCCATCATGCCAGCTTGCAGGAGGTCATCCAGTTGGACAGAAGCCGGTAAGCGTGCCAGTAAATGATGCGCAATCCGTTTCACCAGCGGCGCATACTGGTTAACGATTGAGCTTTTATCGTCAAAACCTGCATACGCTGCGGCCATTTTATTCACTGGTACCTTCCTCCTGATATTCAGGTTTCTGTACCAAACGTTCAACAAAGAATTCGAGATGGCCGCCCGGTTGCTGCGGTATCGGCCAGCTAATCACTTTATTGGCTAATCCCTGATAAGCGATACTGGCTGGGGATTTGGGAAAGGCTTCCACAATAAGTTTCTGCTTACGAACCGACTTGCGTAAGTTTTCATCAAAGGGAATAGTCGCGACCAACTCCAGCGCAACGTCCAGAAAGCGGTCGGTGACTTTACTGAGTTTGGCAAAAAGTTCCATCCCTTCTCGCAAACTGCGCACCATATTCGCCACAATTTTAAAGCGGAAAACGCCATGCTCGCGGCTAAGAATTTTAATCAGCGCATAGGCGTCAGTAATTGATGTCGGTTCGTCACAAACCACCACCAGCACATCTTGTGAGGCCCGGGAAAAACTCAGCACCATGTCGGAAATACCAGCAGCAGTATCCACAATGAGTACATCAAACTGAGTTTTCATTTCGCTGAAGGCACGAATTAACCCGGCATGTTGTGCCGGGCTCAACTCAACCATGGCCTGAGTACCTGAAGTAGCGGGAATAATCCCAATACCTTTAGGACCACGCACTATAATGTCATCGAGTTCAGCTTCACCGGACAACACGTGGGAAAGGTTGCGTTCGGCTCTGAGTCCCAGCATCACATCGACGTTCGCCAGCCCCAAATCCGCATCCAGCACCATTACCCGCTTGCCCTTTTCTGCGAGCGCCACGGCAGTATTAATTGCAACGTTGGTTTTGCCAACGCCACCTTTGCCACCGGTAACGGCAATTACTTTTACTTTATCGTTTTGTTGTTGATTTATCATTCGTAAACCACTCGCTTGATCCCGGGTCATAGCTTTACTCAAATGCATAGGTCATTTCGGGTGACCTGGATTCAGGGTTAAAATCTGTCGCTTCTGTCCGGTTTAAAACAGCCAGAGCCTGCTTTGCCAATCCTAACGTATCGGCGACTTGCATATCTTCCGGCACTCTTTGTCCATCAGTGGTATAACTCAACGATAAACCACTTTGGATTAACACACTTAACGCCGCCCCCAAGGACACTGATTCATCCAGCTTAGTTAATATAGCGCCAGCCAGTGGAATCCGCTTGAATTGGCTGATAGCTTCTTGCAACACCCGCCGTTGTCCAGTAGATGGCAGCACTAAAAAGCTGCGGATAGGCAAGCGGCTGTTGGCAGTTAGACTGTCAAGTTGCTGACACAAGCGCATATCCCGCTGACCCATACCAGCTGTATCAATCAATACCAGTTTACGATTGCGGAATTGATAAACAATCTGCTCCAACTCATTGAGATCTTGGGCTTGCTTTACCGGACATCCCATTATCTTGCCATAAGTTGCCAATTGCTCAAAGGCTCCGATTCGATAATGATCGGTGGTGATCAACACCACGGAATCTGGACCGTGATGCGCAATAAATCTTGCAGCAATTTTCGCCAAAGTGGTGGTTTTACCAACACCAGTAGGACCCACCAAGGCCACAATGCCCCCTTGACGTACAATATCGTCACCTTGGTTACTCAGCAGATTAGCAAGTGACTGTGGCAACGCTTTTACCAGATCAGCCGGAGAATAATGCTGTGATAATGACGCTAATTTATTAGCAACCTGAGGGGCGAATTCCGCTTCCAGCAGCCGCCGCTCAAGCATTGCGCCCACTGGATCATGGCGATTCTTATAATCCATCATTAACTCGTTCATCTGATGAGTCAGCAGATTGCGTAAAGAGGATAGCTCCTGACGCATGGCTTCCAGCTCCTGCTGTTGTTTGACATTGTTATTTTTGCTACTGAGTGTAGACGCTGCACCAATATCCGGCTGATTTTGCTTTGGCTTACTGCTGGCGTCATTTGCTAGGCCGCGTGCCCAGGCGGGTAATTCATCATCTTTACCTGGTTGCGGTTGTTTCGCTAATTGCTGATTCAGTCGGTTGTGTTGTCTTTCCAGTAGTGCCTGTAACGAGTCTGCAGCGGGTGCAGTTTTAGCTTTGCTTTCGGTACGTATATGTCCCAAAGACACTTTATCTTCACTGAGATCGCTAAATACTGGTGCCGGTGCCACCGTTGGCTGCGGCTCGTCGTAGTCAACTGCTGCCACAATCTCAATGCCGCCAGTGACTTTCTTGTTAGACATAATGACCGCATCCGCCCCAAGGGTGTCTTTTACCTGTGCCAGCGCAGCACGCATATCTTTGGCAAAAAATCTTTTTATTTTCACTCTTCGTTACTCCTACTGGCCTACAGCGGAAACAATACGGATCTGCTTTTCATCAGGCACTTCCTGATATGAGATCACCCGTAAGTTCGGGATAGTGTGCTTGACGAATCGTGACAAGGTGGCGCGCAGCATACCCGATGTCAGCAGAATAGCGGGTTGTCCCACCATCTCCTGTTTCTGTGCTGCGCTGGCAAGGGATTTTTGCATCCGCTCTGCCAACCCGGGTTCAATATTCGGCCCTTCACCGCCTGTCGCTTGCATAGACTGATGCAACATCTGTTCCAACTCTGGCGCCAAAGTAATGACAGGGATTTCCGCTTCCGACCCAGCGATTTCTTGCACAATCATGCGTTTAAGCGCAATACGCACCGCAGCCGTTAACACTTCGGTATCGTTACTCTTCGGTCCATATTCCAGCAAGGTCTGGATGATAGTGCGCAGATCGCGCACCGAAACACCTTCATTCAGCAGGTTCTGCATCACCTTAACAACGTTGCCCAGCGACATAACGTCAGGCACAAAACCATCCACCAGTTTCGGCGCACGTTTGGCCAGCATATCCAGCAGCTGTTGTACTTCTTCGTAGCCAAGTAGCTTGGCCGCATTATTTGTAAGCAACTGACTTAAATGGGTAGCGATAACAGTTGAGGTATCCACCACGGTATAGCCAAGCGTCTGCGCATGTTCACGTAATTCAGGCGCAATCCACACCGCATCAAGGCCAAACGCCGGATCTTTGGTTTCTACACCATCAAGTTTGCCAAACACCTGGCCAGGATTGATTGCCAGTTCACAATCATGGCGTACTTCGGCCTCACCGCAAGCTACCCCCATCAGTGAGATACGATAGGCGCTAGGTGACAGATCTAAATTATCGCGAATGTGCACAGCTGGAACCAGGAATCCCAGTTCCTGCGATAACTTTTTGCGTACGCCTTTAATACGACTGAGAAGTTCACCGCCCTGCCCTTTATCCACCAACGGGATCAGACGATAACCCACTTCTAAGCCGATGGTATCTACCGGACGAACATCATCCCAACTGAGTTCTTTGGGTTCATTAAGATTTTTTTCGGTTGGACCTTTTTTGGCCAGTTCTAACGCCTGCTGTTTATTCTTGTCATTACGTTTAAAAATGAAATAAGCGCCGGTAGAGGCCAACAACGCAAAGGAAAGAAATGCCAGATGTGGCATGCCAGGCACAATGCCCATAACGAACAGCACGGCGGCAGCGATCATCAGTGACTTAGGATTGTCGAACATCTGCTGAACGACTTGTTGCCCCATATCGCCAGACTCATTCTGTCGGGTCACCATTAAAGCCGCGGCGATAGACAATAAAAGGCCTGGGATCTGCGCCACTAAACCATCACCAATGGTCAGCAAGGTATAAATTTCTACCGCCTGCGAGAAACTCAAACCGTGCTGCACGATCCCGATAATAAAACCGCCCACGATGTTAATGCAGAGGATCAGAATACCGGCGATTGCATCGCCTTTGACAAATTTGGAGGCACCATCCATAGACCCGTAGAAGTCGGCTTCACTGGTGACTTCCGCACGGCGCAAACGGGCTTGATCCTGATTGATAATGCCTGCGTTAAGGTCGGCATCAATCGCCATCTGCTTGCCAGGCATCGCATCCAAGGTAAAGCGGGCACTGACTTCAGAAATGCGGCCAGCGCCTTTAGTAACAACAGCAAAGTTGATGATAATGAGGATCAGAAAGACCACCAGACCTACGGCATAATTGCCACCAATCACCACGGTTCCGAAGGCTTCAATCACCTTACCGGCCGCCTCCGGACCGTTGTGACCTTCCAGCAACACGACTCGGGTAGAGGCAACGTTCAGCGCCAAACGTAGCAAAGTGGCGACCAGTAACACGGTGGGAAATGCGGCAAAATCCAGCGGCCGACTAGTGTACACCGCCACCAACAACACCACCAATGCGAGTGCAATGTTGAATGAAAACAGAATATCCAGCAGAAACGCCGGCATCGGAAGCACAATCATCGCCAGCACGGCGAGCACCAGTAGCGGAGTACCAATCCCTTTAAAGGTGGCCGGTTTAACCTGACGCAGTTGCCCGAATGTCGCTCTTACATCCATCTTTCAGCCTGAGTTTTGACACTTTAGTCCCATTAGGCAAAATTCAGGCCAATCACCGTTTAATATTGGCGGAATTCTTCAGGTATTGGCTGGTTAAGTGGCAACGGTGTAGGTTTCCGACCACGGCCTTTCTGGTATTGTCGTAACTGATAAACATAGGCCAGCACTTGAGCAACAGCGGTAAACAAACCGTCAGGAATTTGCTGCTCCAGTTTTGTAGTATGGTAAATCGCGCGAGCAAGTAATGGTGCGGCGACAATGGGCACATTATATTCCCGGGCAATTTCTCGGATTTTAAAGGCGATTTCATCAGTCCCTTTTGCAACCAGATATGGCGCCGGAGACTTTTTCGCATCGTATTTGAGTGCAACTGCAAAATGCTCAGGGTTAACCACAATCACATCCGCTTTGGGCACCTCAGACATCATCCGTCGCTGTGCCATCTCCCTCTGTAACTGACGAATACGTCCCTTCACTTCAGGCTTACCCTCTGTGTCTTTGTATTCGTCTTTCACTTCCTGCTTGGTCATCCGTAACTGCTTATTGTGATTCCACAGCTGATATGGCACATCGATAACCACGATCAGAAGGGTCGATGCACACAACAAAATAAAATTCCAAATCAGCAACTTAAGCCCATGCGCAACATTTCCGGGCAGATTATCATGCGACAGGCCTAAGATTTCCGGAAAATAATATGTGAGTAACAGATAAGCCGCTAAGCCAACCACTGAAAACTTTGCAATCCCTTTGGTGAGTTCAACTAAGGCTTGGATACCAAACATACGTTTAAGACCCGTCATCGGGTTCATTTTGCTGCCTTTCGGCATGATGGCTTCTGAGGAGATAGTGATGCCGCCAAGCGCTATATTACCGACGAAGGCGATCACGCCGAGCATGGCAATAAAGCCCAATATCGGCCAGCCAAGATCACTGATGACAGTTTGCCACACAGTAAACATACTGTTGGTGTCGAAGATCTGACTACGATCCATCGTGTAAATATCGGTCATCGCCGACTTAAGGCTCAGGGCGATATCGGGTCCCAGCACTAACAGGCCAATGCCTGAAGCCAACAACACTGCCGAAGTACCTAACTCGCGAGAACGTGCAACCTGACCTTTTTCGCGCGCCTGTTCTAAGCGCCTCGACGTCGCCTGTTCGGTCTTTTCCTGGCCGTCCTGATTTTCAGCCATCAGAACCCTCCGTCGACTTTACATTGCAGTTGCGCAATATCGCACAGCAGCACCTGCGCAGCGTGCCACACATCATCGAAATGTGCCATCACCGGGCTGAGCGTTAGCCACAAAATGAGCAGACCACCGATCATAGTGACCGGAAACCCGATAGAGAAAATATTCAGTTGTGGCGACGCACGGGTCATCACGCCGAAGGTCAGGTTGATGGTTAGCAGCGCTACAATCGCTGACATTGACATCGTCAATGCCGCACCAAACATGTAACTGCCCCATTCAGCCAATTCACGATAGCTGGCGATGTTGATCCCCTGCGTGGATACCGGAATGGTATTAAAGCTGGCAACCAACATGCGGATCATCACCAGATGCCCATCGACACTGAGAAAAATCAAGGTCGTCAGTACCAGAAAGAAGTTACCGACGACTGGCGTCTGTTGCCCAGATGCCGGATCTACCATCGAGGCAAAGCCCAAACTGGTTTGCATACCGATGATCTGCCCGGTCAGCACAAAGGTCTGCATCAGCAACAAAGTGACAAAACCCATCGCAGAGCCAATCAGCAACTGCTGAATTGTCACAAACACCGATTGCAAGGATAACAATTCTATTTTGGGCATGGCGGGTAACACTGGTGCCACTGCCACGGTGATGGCTATCGCCATCAATAACCGCACCCGTGTCGGCGTGGTGCTGGCGCCAAATATCGCCATCACCATTAACATACTGGCAATACGAAACAACGGCCAAAGATAAGCCGCCAGCACCTGTTGAATAGAATCGAACAGGATCTCCATGGGTTATCCCACCACTTGCGGGATCCGCTGTACCATTTCCATGAAGAAATCCATTAACGTCTGCACTAGCCAATGACCGAGAAACATTAATGCCAACAACGTGGTTAACAAGCGTGGCAGAAAACTCAGTGTCTGTTCGTTGATGGAAGTTGCAGCCTGAAAAACCGACACTATCAAGCCAATAATCAAACTGGGAACAACCACGGCAGACACGATGATAACAATTACCGACAGCGCTTCACGTAGGACGTCGACAAAAGCTTCCGGTGTCATAGGTTGCCTCCCTATTGTCCAAAACTGTTGGCGAGCGTGCCCATGACCAGCGTCCAGCCATCCACCAACACAAACAGCATGATCTTAAATGGCAACGATACAATCATTGGCGATAACATCATCATCCCCATCGCCATCAAGATACTGGCGACCACCAAATCCAGCACCAGAAACGGGATAAACAACATAAAACCAATCTGAAATGCCGTCTTTAATTCACTGGTAATAAACGCCGGGATCACCACCGTAATCGGGGTATCTTCCGGCTTCTGGATATCTTTATATCCGGCAATTTCAATAAATGAGTTGAGGTCAGTATTGCGTGTCTGCGCCAGCATAAACTTTTTGAGCGGACCTTCACCGACTTTCACCGCCTGTTGCAACGTCATGGTATCGTTCATGTAGGGCTGCACGGCTTCGTCATAAATCTTGTCGAACACCGGAGACATAATGAAGAAGGTCATAAACAGGCTAATACCAATAAGCACTTGATTAGAAGGTGTTTGTTGCAGCCCCAATGCCTGTCTGAGGATCGCCAGCACCACGATAATCCGGGTAAAAGAGGTCAGCATGATGATCATCGCTGGCAGGAAGCTCAGCGCCGTCATCAGCAACAAGATCTGCATGGTTACCGAATACTCGGTACCGCCATTGGGCCCGGTAGTCACGGTCACAGCCGGAAATAACGCATCCTGTGCCTGAGCAACAGATGGCACGAAAAACGCGACTAAAATCGCTATCAACAATGACCATCTCATTGTCGATCCTGCCTGACCATTTTTAGTCGGTCAGCGAAACTGTTAGCTTCCACGGTGACCGGATTCTGCAGTTTATCGAGCAGCGTAATCTGACTGGAAGTCACGCCCAACAGATATTGCTGACCATCAAGCTCTGCTAGTACCAGGCGTTCTTTCGGGCCTACCGGCGTTTGTGCCAGCGTCTTAATGACCCCGTGGGTGCCACTTACCAGATTCAGACGTTTAAGCAGATAAGCCAGCGCAAAAATGATCAGCAAGACTAATAACAGGCCGCCAAACATCCCGGCAAAGGCACTGATATCCAGTGTACCTTTACTGGTAACGGCCTGTGCGGCATCAGCAGTGGTGGCAAGTGTTTGACTCATAGTTGACTCACTTGAGTTTCTTAATTCGTTCAGTCTGACTGATCACATCAGTCAAGCGAATACCGAACTTATCGTTAACCACAACAACTTCACCATGGGCTACCAGCGTACCGTTAACCATCACGTCCAGAGGTTCCCCGGCGACACGATCCAGTTCAACCACCGAGCCCTGGTTAAGCTGCAACAGGTTACGAATACTGATAAAGCTGCGCCCCACTTCCATCGATATGGTCACCGGAATGTCCAGAATGGTGTCCAGCTTGGGATCATCCACATTTGCGGCTGTCGCCGTGCTTTTCAGTTCATCCAGCTCCACGGCTTGGGCTTCTTGTTCGGCTTGTTCTGCCATTGCTGCTGCCCAATCGTCCATCTCATCGTTACTCATGCGTATTGCACCTTATATTTCTGAGAGATTTTTTGACTTATTTTTATGCGTCACTAACTGCAACTCGGTCTTAACTGTCTCTGGTCGTGGAATTTTGGTTGCGATCTGCAATGCTAGGTTATCTTGTACTTTCCCCAGTTTACAGCGATAGGTTGGCAAATCTTCAATCCGCATCACCAGATATTCCGGTAAATCTATCGGAATGACATCGCCCGCTTTAAATTGCATCACATCGCGTAGAGACAGCTCTTTTTGCACCACAGTTGCATCAAACCCGACTTTCACATCCATGATTTCATCTTTAAGCGCTTGAGACCAACGCATGTCGGTATCCTGCTTATCACTTTGTACGCCAGCATCCAGCAATTCACGGATCGGCTCAATCATGGAATATGGCATGGTGATATGAAAATCACCGCCGCCACCGTCAACTTCAATGTGGAACGAATTCACCACCACCACTTCGGTCGGGCTGACAATATTGGCCATGGCCGGGTTAACTTCGGAATCCAGAAAATCGAATTCCACATCCATCACCGGTGCCCAGGCATCTTTGTAATCTTCAAAGATAATCTTCATCAGTAGCTGAATGATACGGCGTTCTGTCGGTGTAAATTCGCGACCTTCAATTTTGGCATGAAAACGCCCATCGCCACCAAAGAAGTTATCCACCAGAATAAACACCAGTCTGGCTTCCATGGTGATCAGCGCCGTGCCTTTCAGCGGATTAAACCGCACCATGTTCAGACTGGTAGGCACAAACAAGGTATGCACATATTCGCCGAATTTCAGCATCTGCACGCCATTGATCGACACTTCTGCAGAGCGGCGCATCATGTTGAACATACTGATACGCATGTGTCGCGCAAAACGCTCATTCACAATTTCCAGCGTTGGCATGCGCCCACGAACGATACGATCCTGAGAGGAAAAATCGTAACTTTTCGCCTCAAAGCCAGATTCTTCGGCTTCGTCCTCATCGATATCATCAACACCATGTAACAGCGCGTCAATCTCGTCCTGGCTTAATAAGTCGCTCACGATATCGCCTCTATCTTGTTCAATCCTGGGCTATTGCATCACAAAACCGGTAAACAGCACTTTTTCCACCAGTTTGCGTCCGGTGACCGGTTGCAAAGTGTTTTGCACATTCAACAATGCCAGTTGCCGTAATTCATCTTTTCCAGCCTGAGTGCTGAGTTTGTCAACACTGGCACTACTGAAGGTTGTCAGCAGCGCATCTTCCACCAGCGGAATATGTTTTTTCAACACAGTGTCATCATCACTTCCGCGGACCATCAGCTGTACTTTTATCTCAACCACGCGGGTCTGATTATTGCCCGGCAGGTTAAACAGAAACGGTCTTGGCATCGCCACATAATAAGCTTCTCTGGTGGTGTCTTTTTGCTCGGTTTTTACCGCATCAGAGGCCGGTGCGGCGTCCTTCTTTTCACCACCTAAAAACAACCACAGCACTACCGCAATGACAATTAACACCAGCAGACCAATGCCACCAAAAATTAGCAATTTGCGTTTGCTCTTGCTTTTGTCTTTTTCATCCTTAATTTCCTGCAATTGCAGTTCATCTTGCTCAGCCATGAAATCTTCCTGTTATTCCGCCAATAACGTTTCTGCCGTCATAGGTTACCTGCTCAGGCATAATAATCTATAGCGGATGTCGAAGTTAACGTCGGTTCCGTCGAACTAGTGAGTTCTTCGCCGGAAATTTCGCCAGATGTTCCCCCGAGATCGCCACGGCTATTGGCATTTCCTTGAGCATGACTTTGTTGCCCACCACCTTGAGATACCTGACCATCAGCCAATTGCATACCTTGTTGCTGTAATAAATCGCGTAAACGCGGCATGGATTGTTCCAACAAGTCTTTGGTGTGTGTTTGTGTCACATGAAACTGTACCTGGGTATGCTCACCTTGAACTTGCACTTTTACAGTCATGGCCCCCAGTTCAGGAGGATCTAAGCGGATCTCAGCATGATGGACGCCATTATTAACCATGGTCAGCAACTGCTGTTTCATCGCGGGTGCAAAGCGCTGGATCAGCTCCTGTGTATTCGGTTGCAGTTGTTCTCCCGCAGCCCGCAACGATAACTGGTATTGGGCCATCTCATTGCGATTTATTGCACCGGCATTATTCAACGGCGAGAGTGCTTGGATCGATTTCAGCTCCAGCGGACTCGTTTCTTGAGCGACTTTATCGTTGGCAGATTGAGCCATAACCGCTTTTTCGCTGAAATTAGCCGCGGCATTTTCCAAAGCAGCTTTAACACTGTCGCTAAACTTAGCAAGTTCGCCGTCATTCTGTCCGACATTTAACGTTGTCAAATCAACGGCAATCCCAGAGTCAGCTTTATTTTGGTCGTGAGCGTGAAGTTTATCCTGACTTTTATCAGCGGCCATCAACTGTGCTAACAACTGCTGTAACTGCCCAGACGGTGATGTTGGCGTCGTGGTCGTGGCAGTGGCTTGCAGAGATTCTGCATCATCGCCCGTATTTGACGCTTGAGCTGGAGTTGCCGCAGATGGCTGCAACACTGCGAACAAGGCAGCCAGCGCGTCAGCGAGAGAGGTATCGTCGTCTGTCGTTGACGCTTTTTTGTCATCAGCAGCTTTATCGTCAGTTGCGGATATCAGCAAATTTACGTCTGAGTCTGGATTCTTTGCCGCGCCCTTCGCACTCCCCTCAAGTAATGTGTTAGCAGCATTTTCAGCGGAGTTGTCTGCTTGCTGTAACAAGGCCGCGAGCGCTGCCATCAATTTTGCTAATGAATCTGCGACCGTTTCACTGTCATCAGTGACAGCAGTGGTGTTAGTCACCGAATCCGCAGTATCACCAGTCTGATTGGCGGCCTTGAGGTTTTGGGTCATCATTGCAGCTAATTGCTGCAACAATTGTTTGGGATCTTTGCTATCGGCTAATTGTTGCAACTGTTGCTGGTCCAGCCCAGCTAATTCTGCCAATTTTGTCACCGCCTTTTGTAATTTGGCATCAGGCGGCAACTTTTTGCCCATTGAGATCTGTCCCAGCACTGTCGCGACTTGGTCGTCTGCGCCAGCATCATTGCCAGTCACCTCATTAGCATTATCAGTAACAGCTTTAGTGTCAGTTTTCAGTTGGCCAGTAGGACTTTGATCTGAGCCCTGCAGTTTGGATTGAGCTTGCTGAAGTGCGTCAAAAAAACCAGCATTATCATTGAGTTTTGCCGCGTCTGACACGGCAGTCCCTTTAGCACTCTGGGTTCCCAATATAACGTTGTTGGCGAGCTGTTGCATGCTGTCCTCCAGCAGGGGGGCAGAACACTCTTTGGAGTGCGAGATTACTGCGACCCGAAATTTGGCGAAGTCTATTGATATAGCGATGAGAAAGCAAAAACCAGGCCAGCTATTAGATGGCGATTTATATCCCGTTGGTCAGCTTTCTGCGTAAAAATTGTTGAGCGGCAAATTCGTCGATTAGTTTTTGCTCTTGTTTGTCGGCACGTTGTTGTCTTTGCGACGCTTTTTTCTCTAGTAACATTTCCACGGCTTTCCGCTTTTGTTGTTTTTCCATCCAGTGTTGTTGGCGATGCTGCTTCTGCCGGTCAGCCTCAGCCACCACCGCCAGTTGCTGCTTAATCGCTTCATCTACCTGCCGCACAAATCGATGAAATTGTTGATAGTAATCGGCGCGAATTGGCTGTCCCTGTTGTGCGGCAAGTTGCCGCATATAATCGAGGCGATAGTCACGTAATGCTTGCAATTGATTAAGCCGTTTCTGATGTTCAAACTGCGCGGCTTTGAGTTTCAAGGCAGCTTGTTCTTCCGCATCTTTGGCTAGTTTCAATACCGTAAATAACGGATCCTTAGTTGCCATCTTTTTATCCTACACCCGGCACTGCGCGGCCAACTGTCCCAACATCTTTTCACTGTCGGAAAAACTTACCGATTCATGCATCCTTTGCCGTAAAAATGCATTGGTCGCCGTCTGCAAGCGAATAGCATTATCAATACGAGGATCACTACCCTGCGCATAAGCCCCAATAGAAATCAGATCACGATTTTGCTGATACAGGGAATACATCTGTTTAACGCGGCGCATCGACTCCAGGTGCTCAGCCGAGATCACCATCGGCGCAACACGACTGATGGAGGCTTCAATATCAATCGCAGGATAGTGCCCGGAATCGGCCAAGGTACGTGACAACACTATGTGACCATCAAGAATGGCACGCGAAGCATCAGCAATGGGATCTTGCTGATCATCGCCTTCCGTCAATACCGTATAGAACGCCGTGATTGATCCCTGCTTGTCGCTGCCATTCCCTGCACGCTCAACCAGGCGTGGCAATCGTGCAAATACTGACGGCGGATACCCTTTGGTTGCGGGAGGCTCCCCCACCGCTAACGCAATTTCACGCTGCGCCTGAGCGTAACGGGTCAGACTATCCATTAGTAGCAACACGTCATAGCCTAAATCGCGAAAATACTCGGCAATGCGGGTAGAGGTTTCACATGCCCGTAACCGCATCAACGGCGAAGTATCCGCTGGCGCAGCAACCACTACCGAACGCGCTCGCCCCTCTTGACCGAGGATCTCTTCAATGAACTCTTTTACTTCGCGACCACGCTCTCCCACCAGACCAACCACAATAATGTCGGCAGTGGTGCCGCGAGTCATCATCCCCAGCAACACACTTTTACCGACACCGGAGCCGGCAAACAACCCCATTCGTTGGCCTTTTCCCACGGTTAGCATGGCATTGATCGCACGAACGCCGACATCTAAAGGTTCAGTAATGGCGCGACGTGCCAACGGATTAATCGGTTCACTGTGCCGCGTGGCTTTTTCCTGGCTGCTAATAGGCCCCAAACCATCCAAGGGTTGACCATTACCGTCCAGTACCCGGCCTAAAAGCTTCATGCCGACGTTAAGTCCGGTTTGTTCACCTAACGGCATAACTCGGGCACCCGGCACCACACCGCGCAACTCTTCAACAGGCATCAGATATAGCAGTTCATCGTCAAACCCCACCACCTCGGCAACCAAGGCCCCAGCGCTGGTGTCAATTGCGCAGAGACTGCCCACCGGCGCCCGGCAACCTGTCGCCTCCAGCGTTAATCCGACAACGCGCACTAATTGCCCGCAGGCAACCGCCTGGTAAGGGCCAATATGTTGCTTGAGCTGGCTAAGCTCGTTAAGCAGATGGTGTCTGCGATGTTCCATCAACCTCTCCTGCACCATGAGCGATATCCGTTGATGGGGCGTCAGCTTGGGTGTTTGTGGCTTTGGCTTGCAATTGCTGTGTCTGTTGCTGTTCTTCTCTGGCTAACAGCTGCTGACGATGCCAAACCTCAGCAAACACTTGCTGTAACCGCATCTCCAGGCGCATATCCACTTGTGAACGTTGACAGCTGACAAGACAGTCACCGGCGCTTAATCCGGGATCGTTCTCCAATTGCCAATGGTTCCGAGCTAGCTGTTCCGCACCATACAGTGATTCAACCAATGCCACATCGTCAGGGTGCAATCTGATAACCACTTTTTGTTCTTTGATCGGCAGCGCGTCGATGCCCTGGCGCATCGCGGCCAGAATATGTTCGGGATGGGTTGCCAGTTCGTGTGCGATAACGCTACGGCTCAACTGTTCAGTCAGCGTCAGCAATGATTGTTCTATCTGCAGGTCCAACAGCGCCAACGGTGCGTTGAATTGTGCGAGCAACTGCTCGAAACGCGTTAACAGTGTCTGCGCTTGTTGTAAGCCCTCCGATTTTCCTTGCTCAAGTCCTTGCGCAAAACCTTCGGCGTGACCTTGCTCCAGGCCTTGTAGTCGTCCTTGTTCCAACCCTTCATTAAAACCAGCAGTTTTGCCTTCTGCAAAACCTTCCTGCTCAGCATCTGCCCGAATGGCTTCAATTTCAGCCATGGTTGGCGGTGCTACGGGTTTATCAACCTTAGCCGCCCGATATTCCGGAGCTTTACGGCCAAAGAGATTACTCTCCGTTTTCGGGGGTAACGATGCTCCGACATCCGGTAAAGGCCATGCGTCAAAATCCGTGACCGCTTCTGGCGGGATAATATTTTTTGATGGTATCTGATCAGCCATAGGGCAGCCCCTTACAGGAACTCTTCGCTACCGCCACCGCCGAGCATAATTTCGCCGGCATCTGACAGGCGGCGGGCAATAGACAGGATCTCTTTCTGTGCCACTTCCACTTCACTGACCCTCACAGGGCCCATCGCTTCCAGATCATCACGCATCAATTCTGCAGCACGTTTTGACATGTTATTAAAGATCTTCTCGCGCAACTGATCATCGGTCCCCTTCAGCGCTTTCATCAATACATCCTGCTGAACTTCACGCAGCAAGGCTTGCATACCACGATCGTCGACATCGATAAGGTTTTCGAAGACAAACATCAGATCCTGGATCTGCTGTGCCATCTCTTCGTCGGATTCGCGCAGCGTTTCCATCAACTGACTTTCGACGGCGGTATCCAGGTAGTTCATGATATTGGCAGCCGCCTTGAGGCCACCCATCTTTGCGGCCTGTGCGCCGCCCTGACCAGCGAACTGTTTTTCCATGATATCGTTCAGTTCCTGCAACGCCGCCGGTTGAACTTCTTCGAGGTTAGCAATGCGCATCATCAGATCGAGGCGCGTATTTTCCGGGAACTGCGCAAAGATCTGCGCCGCCTGATCCGGTTCCAGATAGGACAGCACAATAGTTTGAATTTGCGGATGTTCATTCTGAATGATGCTGGCAACCTGACGTGCATCCATCCATTTCAGCGAATCCAGACCTTTAGCACCACTGCCCATCACAATCTGTTCAATCAGATTGCCGGCTTTATCTTCACCCAAGGCGGCGGTTAACGCTTTACGGATAAACTCCTGGCTATTGAAGCCGATAGAAGAATACTTCTGAATGTCGTCCAGGAATAACTTGTGCACTGCTGTCACGCGTTCCTGACCAAACTCCTGCATATTGGCCATCGCCATCCCCACTTTCTGTACCTGTTTGGGTTCCAGATGTTTAAGGATCGATGCCGCATCTGCTTCACTCAGGCTCAACAGCAATATCGCAGTTTTATCGACGCCACTGAGAGACTTCACATCAAAATTGCTAGGCACTCTGGCCTCTTCGTTATTTGCCATCGTCTTGTAACCAGTTTTTCACGACTTGAGTGGAGAGTTCAGGTTCATTTGCCACCAGCGCCCGGATGGCCTTAATCATATCATCATCTTTGTGCAGATCCGGGATTAAGATGGAACCATCTTCGGCGTAACTGTATTCAGCATCCGGCTTATGCAGCATTCCCAAAGTATCAGCAGCATACTGATCTTCAATGTCCGCTAGCTCATGGCCTATTTGAGGCTCATCCGGCATTTTTGAATCGTCAGCGAAAAGGAGTTTTTTCACCACGGGTTTCACCACGAATAACACCAGCATCAATATGGCTAACCCGCCTAACACCATTTTCATGGCGCGCCAAAACCACTCCTGTTCCCACAAAGGCACTGGCGGTAACGGCTCCACTAACTGATCCATGAACGGAACCGTCACCACCTCAATAACATCACCGCGTTCACTGTTATAACCGATGGCGCCTTCCAGCAAACGCCGGATATTCGCCATTTCGGCTTCAGTACGCGGCACCCGAGTGGTGTTGCCGTTCGCATCGGCGGAACCGGATTTGAAGTCTATCGCGACCGAGACACTCACACGGCGGACATTCCCCACCTGCTGCTTGGTGTGGCTGATTGTGGTGTCGAGCTCATAGTTACGAGTCGCCTCGTTGTGACTGCTGCTGGATGTGGGCTTTTCAGTGCTGTCACCGGTGGCTTTTTGGGGAATATTCGAGGCCGCTGGCGGTTGATTGCTGAGAGCCCCAGGAACGCCGCCGTTAACGCCATTAACCGATTTGTTATCGACGGTCATTTCACTGCGCAGTGCCGGCAAATCCGGGTTGAAATGTTTGGCGGTCTGCTCAACCGCCGTAAAGTCCATATTCACATCGACCTGTGAGGTAAAGTTCTCCGGGCCGAGGATTGGGATCAAAATGGAATCGATTTTATTGCGATATTCCTGTTCTTTCTGCTGGATCAGGTCCAGCTCACGACGAGCGCGGGCGGATACCGCATCCTGACTGCCAGAATTCAATAGCCGACCACTGGCGTCAGTCACGGTGACTTTACTTGGGTCCATGCCATGAACCGCAGAGGCCACGATATCTACAATGGAATCAACTTCTTCCTGGCCCAAGCCACCTTTACGGGTGGTTACCACCACCGTGGCACTGGGTTCGGCACGGGTACGCGCAAATACGTTTTCCTTCGGCAGCGCCAGGATCACTTTGGCGCGACTGACACTGTTCAGCTCTTCAATGGCATGAGCCAGATTCATTTCCTGGCTGTGTTGCAGACGCGCCTGCTCCATCCGCTGACTAACACCAAAACCTGAGTCTTGGTTCAGAAAATCTTTGTCTTCATTGCTGGTAGAAACCCCGGAGCGACTGAGCAGCAATTTGACCTGTTGGTATTGATCTTCCGGGACTTTAATAACGTCGACATCAATCTTGTAAGGAATACGGTTTTTATCGAGGACATCCAGCACCTGAACCTGCTGATCGGTATCCATTTTGCCCAATGGTCGATACTCAGGCTCCTGGGCCCAGATCATGATAAATACCGCCAGCGCCAGGCAAATCGCCAGCGCCAGGATCATCGTGACCTGACGCAGCATATCGACACTGCCCAGCATCCCCATCACACCGGATTTATTTTCCTGCTGTGCACCGCTGCTGGTAGTAGGAAGAGAGGCGCTGTTTTCCGCTACTAATTCTGTACTCACGTTGGATTCCTGCTTTCGTGGCTAGCCGGTTTAAACCGGCATACTCATGATTTCTTTGTAAGCTTCCACCAGCTTATTGCGCACCTGCACGGTTGCTTCAAAAGCCACGCTGGCTTTCTCTCTGGCAATGACGGTATCTGACAGACTGACGCTGGTATCGCCCATGTCCAGACGAGTAGCCAGGTTAGACGAGGTATTTTGCAGTTCACTGACATGGCCAACGGCCTGACTCAACAAGTCCGCAAAATCTGCTCCGCTGGTGTTACCCACCTGCCGCAGCGATGAAGGGGCAATGGAATTAGGTGATATTTCACCTTTAATTGACTGCATTTCCTGCAGTAGAGGGTTGCCACCGATCTGCATGCTTTGGTCTCCCGTCGTCAGCCATTTGACGGCTTAGCTATTGATAACGGAGGTAATGCAAAAAGGTTGCCAATGGTTACACCTATGCAACATCGACGCGTTGACTGCATAAGAAAGCGGCAGCGCGATGGCTGCCGGTATCATTGATGCTGAGGTTAGGCGGGAAGTTCGATGCCCATCTCTCGCATGCGCGCCATTTTATAGCGTAAGGTTCTGGCACTGATCCCGAGTTTTTCGGCGACCAGTTTACGACTGCCATTACACTGGTTAAGGGTTTCCAGGATGATCATATGTTCCTGCGCCTTGAGTTCGTCCCCCAACCCCTCCGGCCCATCATATGCCTGAGGTTCTGACGTCAGATTTACGTCTTGCAGATCAATAATAATATCCGCCGCTTCAATGACGTTATTGCGCTGCAAAATCAGTGCTCGCTGAATAACATTATCCAGTTCGCGCACGTTACCCGGCCAGCGATGGCTCAACAATCGACGAATGGCGGTATCTGAAAAAGTCGGTACTGGATGAATACCGCCGCTGCGCGCATGACGCGACAGCAGATGTTTTGCTAATGGCACAATGTCGCCCGGACGTTGATTCAGCGCAGGCCAGGATAATGGGAATACGTTGATGCGATAATAGAGATCCTCGCGAAAATCCCCCTTGGCCGCCATTTCCTTCAAATCACGGTTGGAGGTTGCCAGAACCCTGACATCCAGCTTGATGGTTTTACGGCCGCCGAGTCGCTCAACTTCTCGCTCTTGCAATACGCGCAGAAGTTTTGCCTGCAAGCCAAGGTCCATCTCCGAGATTTCATCCAATAACAAAGTCCCGGACTGTGCCTGCTCAAACTTGCCGGGACAGGCCTGATAAGCCCCGGTAAAGGCCCCTTTTTCATAACCAAACAGGGTCGCTTCCAGCATATTCTCCGGAATGGCCGCACAGTTAATCGCAACAAATGGCGCTTCACTTCTGGGACTTTTCTGATGAATATAACGCGCCAGCACTTCTTTACCGGAACCACTCGGGCCGAGGATCATGACCGAGGCTTCAGACGCTGCCACGCGAGCTGCGAGCTCCAGCAGTGCGACACTCTTGTCATCGGCCACCACCGGTTCACCGGCATCTGCTTTGGGTCGCAAATAACGACTGACCTGGTTCAGCAGCACTTCTGGGGCAAACGGTTTTGCCAGATAATCGACCGCGCCTAATTTAATTGCACTTACCGCACTATCAATGGTGGCATAAGCAGTCATCAGCAACACCGGTATCTGCGAGTGATGCTGCTGCAGATAATCTAACAAGCCCATACCGCCAATTCCCGGCATCTGTATGTCACTGATCACCATATCAAACTGGCATTTTTTTAACGCCATGATGGCTTCTTCGGCGTTGGCAACATCCACACACTGGTAGCTTGCAATCAGCAATGTATCCAATAAGGCTTCGCGCAGGGATGCATCGTCTTCGACTAACAGGATCCTGATATCATTCATACCGTGCGGTCTCCATTGGCATTGTCGTTGCTGTCGACCATGGGTAACGAGAGGGTAAAACTGCAGCCTTTTTGTGGCTCACAACTGAGCGATAGCTGGCCGCCATGACTTTTTATTACCGATTGCACCACCGCCAATCCGAGTCCGGTACCATGGGTTTTCGTGGTATAAAACGGTTCCAGCACTTTGCGCTGTAATTTCTTTTCGAGACCATGACCATTATCGATGACGGTCAGGCTGACATATTGAGCATCACGCGTCAGGCGTAACACAATGTGATTGGCTTCGGCTTCAATGCTGTTCATCACCAGATTATTAATGGCGGAACTGAGGCCATAAAGATTAGCGAGGACTTCACCGTCGTGCTGTAAATCAGCCTCGAGAACCACCCGTTTTTTCTCACAAATGGCTTCACAGTTAGCCATCACTCGATTCACCACTTCCGACATCGCCACGCGTTCACCAACCTGCTCCTGTTTACCGCGCGCGATCAGCAACATATCGTTGACTTGTCGTTCCAGCTCTCCAAGGCGATCGAGCAGTTTTTCCTGAAAGCGATGACGAGAAGGCTCATCCAGACGAGGATTGCCAAGATTCGCTGCATATAGCAAAGCCGAGGATAATGGCGTGCGGATCTGATGCGCCAAATTGGCAACCATTTTCCCTAGCGCCGATAACCGCTGTAAGTGCGATAAATTTTGCTGCAGTAAACGGGTTTCGGTTAAGTCAGTGATCATAATCAGCTGACCAGGTTCCGGTGTGAGGGGGGTAATTGCGAGTTTTACGCGACGGCCATTGCGCAGAGAGACTTCATGACCATCATCCTTGCGCGGCGCAAATGAACGGTTAATGATGCTGAGCCAACGCTCGCCCACCAGCGGAATATCCAGCAGTGACGCCGCCACAGGATTAGCATCAGTGACAATGCCGTCGCCATTGAGGATAACCACCCCAGAAGGCATCGCCTGCAGAATATGTTCCATTCGATTGGACATATTGGCGGCTGCCTTGACCTGAATCCATTCATGCCCACGATGGGAAATGGTTTCCAGTTGTGCAAGCGAATTGGCTGCCATATCAACCCCGTCAAAAAAATGCTATTAACGAGGTAAAAGCAGAATCTATGCCAAAAAATAATCTTTATGAATCAAGTAAATGCTGATTATTCTTTGGTCATGCCATACTTGCGCATCTTTTCTACCAGCGTAGTACGACGGATCCCGAGCATTTCCGCGGCGCGGGCAACCACATTGTCTTGTTGATCCAAGGCTTGGCGGATCATATCAATCTCCAGCTCAGCCAACAGGTCTTTCAGATTCACCCCTTCCGGAGGTAATTCACTGGGGAAGCGGGTTTCTGGAATTTCTACCGGTTCTTCATCATTGAAGATTGACGCCAGCGCATCACGCTCCTGCATCTCTTCATTGACATCAACGGAGTACTCCGGCACATCAATATGGCGATACTTAATCGGCAAATCGTTAACATCGACCAAACCACCGGGATAGAGGATAGTTAAGCG
Organism: Shewanella sp. A32; assembly: GCF_029167175.1. Lineage (NCBI taxonomy): Bacteria > Pseudomonadati > Pseudomonadota > Gammaproteobacteria > Alteromonadales > Shewanellaceae > Shewanella > Shewanella sp. A32. Next base: position 369,556 of record NZ_JARFTS010000001.1, on the reverse strand, counting down.
CTCAACCAAATTAGACAGCTCGCGCACGTTACCGGCCCAGTCATGTTCCTTCAACGAATCAATGGCTCGCTGAGTAAAGCGCACACGGCCTTTGCCTTCATTAAATACCCGGCTGACCAATTCTTGCAGTAATAATGGAATGTCGTCTTTGCGCTGCGTTAACGGCGGCATTTCAATCGGGAAAACATTAAGCCGATAATACAGATCTTCGCGGAACTCACCCGCTTCAATCATGGCTTCTAAATTTCGATGAGTGGCAGCAACAACCCGGACATTGGCTTGAATCGCTTTGGCACTTCCCACGCGTTCAAATACTCTTTCCTGCAATACCCGTAACAGTTTTACTTGCATCTGTAACGGCATATCACCGATTTCATCTAAAAACAGCGTGCCACCTTCGGCAAGTTCAAAACGGCCTTTACGGGCACTGATGGCACCGGTAAACGAGCCTTTTTCATGACCAAATAGTTCGCTTTCCAACAAGTCCGGCGGAATAGCACCGCAGTTAACCGGAATAAACGGCCCATCACGACGATCAGAAAGATAATGAATATTACGTGCGACGACTTCTTTACCGGTACCGGAAGGCCCGGTCACTAATACGGTCGCACCGGATTCGGCGACTTGATTAATCAGATGACGAACCTGGGCAATACCATCACTGCGGCCGACAAGACTACGGAACAATTTGGTCTGGTTAGCACTGGTGGGCACTTGAGGGCGTTTAATCTGACCGAACACCTGGCAGTAATGCAACAGTTCGGTGACTTGCGTGTAACTCAGCGGCTCTTCAATGATACCTAAGACATTGGACGCACTGGGCGTCACCTTGCCAAAACTCAGAAATGGTTGCCACGGAATACGGGTGAGCAGCATAGTGATCTGCGCTTCGGTGAGACACTCAGGCAGTAAAATCAGTGCCCGGCAACGCAACTCTGGAGTCAGCTTTTCTGCCACATCTGCGGCAATAACATCCACCTGTTCCCCAATGAACTCCAACACACAAGACAAGCGACTGGAACGCTCCGATGGATTGCCGACAAGTAAAATTCGTTGATCTGTTTGCATCATTCAGTAGGCCGCTACGGTCTGATAATTATAGGAAATTATTAATCTAGTTGTTTTTGTGTGTCCAAAACTTAGCGCGAGACACAACTTATTATTCACGTTTATAGCGAAAGCCACAGCCATGCTGAATATTGTATTATCAGCAAGACATTAGCAACCCCGCAATCGCTTTTATGTCTCAAACAGAGAGATTTTAGACCATTTTGAAAGCGCTTACCGGCCACAGTGTCAAAATCTCGACGCTTGTTAAAATACAGGCGCCGATTATGGCGCCTGTATCATGGAAATTTTGAGATTATGCCGGCTCTTTATTCGCCGTAATATAATGCTTGTCTGCCGGAATCGCGTCCCACGCTTCTTTTATTTCGCGCAAGATAGCGGACACATCATCCAGTGCCTGAGGATCATTGTTAATATTGGCTTCGGAAATCTTTCTTAGCGAAAAATCATACAAGCGATCCAGATTGCCAGCAATATCGCCACCAGCATCCATATTGAGACTGTTTTTCAGACCGGTGATTATCCCAATAGCTTTATTGATATAAAGCCCTTTAGCCTCAAGATTATTCTGTTCGATAGCAAAACGTCCTTGAGCCAATCGCTCTAATGCGCCATTAAACATCAATTGAATAACTCGATGTGGCGAAGCTACTGCAATTTCGCTTTCCAATGAGACTTTACGATATGACTGCAGTGAACCTCTCATATGTACCTACCTGTTCGCATCAACTGATTTATAGACATTGAGCTGGCGTTTACCTTTTTGCATCACTGAGAGTAAATCTTGACGTTGCTGTAAAATCTTCTTTGCTTTTTCTTCGAATTTTTTTGATAGCAGCAACTGCCTTTTAAGTAGTTGCTTGTCTTTAATTTCACTCAGATACATTGACAGCAAATTTTGACGCCTGCTAACCACATCTTGCAAATTTGAGACCAATACTTCTGTATTTTCATCATCAACAGGCAACGAAAGTATTTCATCCATAAGAATGCCTAACTCTTTGTTAAGCTCATCTAACTGCGTTTCGTTAACCATTTTATACCTTTATAACTTAACCACTCACAACACCAGGCAATGATGCTAACGCACTAGTAACACTTGAACTTTGAGAATTCAACTGTGCGACAACTAAGTCCATAGCATTGAATTGCTTTGTCAGACGCGCCTGTAATAGTTCCATCTGCCTATCCAGAGCATCGCGCTGATCTTGAATACGATTTGTTTCGTTAGTATAGGAAGTATTGCGGCTATCAATTAATCCGCCAGATTTAACATATCCCTCGACCAAACTATCAAGTGAAGTCGCAATACCACCATCACTTGATGCAAACAAAGACTCTATTCCATTCATATTATTTGAAAGAGCGTCATCCAGCTTAGTGGAGTCAACAGACAACTTACCGTATCGGTCAGTGGAGATGCCGATGTCATATAATGCAATTGAACCACTATCAGTGGAAATTCGATTGCTTAATCTGCTGCGTAATTGTGACTCCAAGGAACGAACAAGCGAGTCTCCTTGCAAAGCGCCTGCAGTGTCGGTATCAGCATCGTAAGAGGAAAGAGAGCTGATTTTATCCATCAAGGTGTTGTAAGCATCTACAAAGTTTTGGATATTAGTCTTTACACCATCATTATCCTGAGCGATGGTCAAGGTTGTCGTTTGGCCTGAATCGGCACTGGTAAGATCGAGTGTGACACCCGAAATAGCATTTTCTATGGTATTACTCTGAGATGTCAGCTTCTGCCCATCAATATATACAACGGCATCTTGGGCGGATTGCAGTTCTTGGAGATTTCCGGTGCCAAACATATCAGATAAACCAGTCCCTGAAGTATCAGTTGCTGTTACTGACATTTGATTATCGGTGCCTGTGTTATCTGAAGTAAACACTAACCGACTGCCACTATCTGTATTGATAATGGTTGCCGTAACGCCAGCATTATCAGAAGCACGGTTAATTTTATCTGCAATATCTGACAATGTATCAGTACTGGCTATATCAACGGAAAAGCTATTCCCGTTGACAGAAAAGGCCAAACTCCCGGCACCTACTGTAGAAGATGAATCTATTGCAGAGACACCAGCAAGCTTCTGGGATCTTGCCAATGTGTCAACACTTATATTGTAAGAGCCAGCTTTAGAGTTTTCATCTGCGGTAGCCGTAAAATAACTGTCACTACTTTGAGTAACAGTGCGTAAATTTAAAGCAGCACCAGAATTCAACTTATCTATAGCATCTTGGAAGGATGACAGAGCGCTTTTAAGAGTACCTATGGCTGATACCTTGGAGTCGATGGTACTTTCTTTATTATCGAGTAAGGTTTTCTTGGGGGTACGTTCCGCATCCACCAAAGTTTGCACGATAGTCGAAATATCCAGTCCAGAACCAATTCCCGTTGCTGTAAGAGCCATAAATTCCTCTCTTTAATACTCTCTATGCCTGCGTTTTCATCAGTAGACCGTCGGCAACCTCTGAAAGTTTAGCTGCCAATTTTAACGCTTCATCCGAAGGTATCTGTCGGATTACATCCCCGGACTCAATATCGAAAACACTGACAACATTTTCCCCAGACTGCTCATCCACACGAAACTGCAATCCCTTACGCATCATTTCCATCGTCTGAGATAATTGCTCTGTAACACTTTGCAAATTATCTTGTGATTTCGCCCCACTTTGCTGATTTTGCGCCTGAGTTGAACCCTCATTTGCATTTACATTCTTTGTCTTTTGCTGATTTTGCGAATCCTGCCCTGCCGCAATTGTAGCTCCAGATGAAGCTATATTCACACCGGTGTTTACAGCTACCGCATTGGACGCACTGATGCTCAGATCACTCATCATTATCTCCATTTCAGTATCAAATACTGATATTAGCAAAAAAGCGAAAAGGGAGCTTCGCGTCACCGAACCTCCCTCATTACTTGTTTCAGAATAATCCTGAAGCTAATGACTTACAGCAGAGACAGCGCAATTTGAGGCAACTGGTTCGCTTGCGACAACATGGCCGCACCAGTCTGCTGCAATACTTGACTCTTGGTCATAGAAGAAGTTTCTTTGGCAAAATCCACATCCACAATACGGCTCTTAGCATCAGCGACATTCGCCTGTACGTTCTGACTGTTACTGATGTTATAAGACAAGCGGTTCTGTACCGCACCTAACTTACCACGCTGGGAATCGATGGCACTAATTGCGGCATCAATTTTGGTCAGTGCGGCACTTCTACCCGCGGCTGTGCCGATCGCCAAAGAGGCAACTGAAAGAGAGGTTGAATCCATTTTAGCGACAGATACAGAAATGACTTCATCACCCTGATGGCCAACCTGAAACACTTTGCCAGACGCAAAATCACCATTTAATAACTTGGTATCGCCAAAAGCGGTACTGCCACCGATTGCATTGATTTCATCACGTAACGCATTCATTTCCTCCTGGATGGAAGACAAATCTGCGCTACTGTTAGCACCGTTAGCTGATTGTACGGTCAAATCACGCATACGTTGCAGCATGTTGGTTTGCTCCTGCATCGCGCCTTCAGAGATCTGCGCGATAGAGATAGCATCATTGGCGTTACGCATACCAACATCCAGACCACTCACTTGGCTACTCAAGCGGTCAGATATCGCTAAACCTGCTGCGTCGTCTTTAGCACTGTTGATACGCAGACCAGATGACAAACGCTCCATAGAAGTTGCCAGAGCACTGTTGGTGTGATTTAAGTTTTTCTGGGCCTTCAAAGAAGTGACGTTGGTATTAACTGTAATTGCCATAATAATTTCCTCTTCTACCTGACTTTGGGAAAACGAGCCTGTCTTCTAACTTGAGCCAGGCGGATCTAACGGGTTACAGTTTATATAACGGCATTAACTTCCAGAGCTTTAGAAATTTTTATAGAGAAATTTTAAAACTTTTTAATTCTTTGTATCCAAACAAATAGTCCATGGTTGTTCACCATGGACTAAATACAAAGACTACCCATTTATTACTGTAGTAAGCTTAAGGCAATCTGTGGTAACTGATTTGCTTGCGACAACATAGCAGCCCCCGTTTGCTGAAGCACCTGATTCTTAGTCATAGCGGAAGTTTCTTTGGCAAAATCTACGTCCACAATACGGCTCTTAGCATCTGCGACGTTCGCTTGGGTATTTTGGCTATTGCTAATATTATAGGACAAGCGGTTCTGTACCGCACCTAACTTACCACGCTGGGTATCGATGGATTTAATTGCGGCATCGATTTTGGTCAGTGCGGCACTTCTACCCGCGGCTGAGTTGACCGCTAGAGAAGCAACAGACAAAGAAGTTGAGTCCATTTTACCAACAGAGACAGAAATGACTTCATCACCTTGATGGCCAACCTGGAACACTTTGCCAGACGCAAAATCACCATTTAATAACTTGGTATCGCCAAAAGCGGTACTGCCACCGATTGCAGAGATTTCATCACGTAACGCATTCATTTCCTCCTGGATGGAAGACAAATCTGCGGTACTGTTAGCACCGTTAGCTGCTTGTACCGTCAAATCACGCATACGTTGCAGCATGTTGGTTTGCTCCTGCATCGCACCTTCAGAGATCTGCGCGATGGAGATAGCATCGTTAGCATTACGAATCCCAACATCCAAGCCACGGACCTGACTATTCAGTCGATCGGAGATTGCCAGCCCAGCCGCATCATCTTTGGCGCTATTGATCCGCAGACCAGATGACAAACGCTCCATTGAAGTGGACAAAGCATCTTTGGAAGTATTTAGATTTTTCTGTGCCTTCATAGAAGTCACATTGGTATTAACAGTAATAGCCATGTAAAGTTCCTCTTCCTAGTTTTTACGCCAAGACTTGGAGCTTGGCTACCTTAAGTTAACAAGTTGTTTGTGTGTCTGTGACGCAATCAATCGGCTATAAAGCTGTTAACTCATCACGACAAATAATCAAATAACGACACTGTGCCGACCTGACTAAATAGGGTTGATACCGCATTCATGGCCAGTTGTTGTTTCTGGTATTCGGACACTGCCGAGGCATAATCCAGATCCTGTAACACTGACAAAGCAGAGTTGTTTACCAGTTCAGTGTCTGAGTGGTTACTGGCATAGTTATCCAGTGCACTGAGACTCGTTCCCGCCTGACTGCGACCAATACGGATCTGATCTACGCCACTATCGAAATTATTCAAAAGCTGTGCCAACTGTGATTGACCGGCTGCGGTATTGATAGTGTCGCCGTCTTCAAACAAGGTGATGGCTTGTTGTACTGTGTCAAAAATGCTGGTGGTCGACTGTGGTTGTATGGAAAAACTGTCACCGGCACTTGGGGTTCCGTTAAGCGTCAGGTCTACGCCATTAACCGAGATTGGCGTTGTAGGGTCATAGTTATTGATGGTTTTAACCAGATTGCTAGCACCATCCAGAATTTGCACATCAATGCCACCACTGCCGTTATCAAGAAAATTAAAGCTGTAGTCATCGGGGATATAACTGGTTGGATCGGTTATCTTTGCTGACGTTACGGAAAAATCACCGCTCTGGGCCGCCGAATAATTGACGCTAAAGTCACCCATCGCATTGGGAGCATTCATAAACGCCGCATCGCCAGCAACATTGGTTGGCATCGCCACGCCCGCGGCCACTAATGCAGTACGCACATCACTGTTGCCGCTGTACACCATGTTGCCATTGTTATCGAACGCAAATGGCTGGGTATCACTTTTAGTCCCGGCAAACAGATAGTTACCGGCCTCGTCCTGAGAATTGGCAATGGTTTGCAGTTGGTCGAGGCTTTGACGCAATTCATCGGCAATACTTTGCCGCTCGTCATCGGTGTAAGTACCGTTAACAGCCGCCAGCATCCGATCACGAATTGACATGGATAAGGTTTCGGCATCACTTAGCTGGCTTTCGGTCAACGATAAATGCTGGTTGGCATAATTGATGTTTTTCTGGAATTGCTGAATTAACGAATTCTGTTGTGTCAGATTATCGATTCCAATCGCCGCGACCGGATCATCCCCCGCAGTATTGACCCGCTGACCACTGGCGATTTGATCCATCAGTTTGCTGGTTTGCGTCTGATTTTTATTGAGGCTGCTGATGTTCTGGTTATACATCTGTGCGGTGGATATACGCATAATCACCACTCCTATTGCACGGCATTGAATAAGGTGTCAAAAATCGAATTGGCGGTAGTCATCACCCGTGCTGAGGCCATATACGCCTGCTGAAACTTCATCAGGTTGGCCGCTTCTTCATCAAGGTTGACGCCGGATTCAGACTGCATCCGGTTATATGCCTGGTCGTAGATGCTCTGGGCAGAATTCATACTGACTTCAGCCGCTTTAGTCTGGCTGCCCACATCCAATTTGGTTTGCTGGAACACGTCCGCCAAGGTTGCGTTACCGCCTTCCATGATTTTGCTGTCAGCAAGGTCTGCCATTGCGATAGCGTTGCTGTTATCACCAACCGCAAGACTGAGATCGAAGGTGTAACTATTGGTACCACTGGCCGGTAAAGCATCTACTTGAAAAGTAAAACCGTTGTCGCTGATTTGTGGCGGGGTACCGGTTGTTGTGCCGGTAGTAACGACTGCACCATAGGCATCCGTTGCGGTGTAGTTTCCCAACGCATCGATGGTGTAAGTGAGTTCACTACCGGTCCCGGGGAAATTAGTGTCGGCACGGTTATCGATACTGACCAGTGATGCCACCGCACTGCTCGCGTTAGCCGTGCCGGCAGTGATTTTAGGTGATGCAGCGGCCAATCCTTTCGGATCGGTCATTTCCACCTGCAGAGTTCCGGCAGCATTGGCGGTCGGTCTGATTTCAAAGCGATCGCCAGCAGCTAAAGCGCCCGTATCAATATTGAGGGTAAAACCGTCAGCACTTTGCAACGCGGAACCATTCAGTGTGAGATTAGCAACGGCGCCGGTCTGATTATTGGTTAGCTCGTATGTCCCGCTAGTGGTGTAACGTAGCTGATAGCTATCGCCGGTCAATGCACCGACATCATCAATAGTCGCACTGAGGACGGCAGTGCCACCATTACCGGTATACGCCCCAACCCGTCCCTGCGCCATCAGCGGATCGTTGATATCGGTAAAAATATTCTGGCCGACCTGACCGTTCAGATCGAAGCCTTGTGACTGCAGCGTATTAAAAGCATCGGCAACACCAAGCGCCATTTGCCCTAACTGCTGAGATGCTGGCTGCAGGGTATTATCGCGATAGTCATACAGGGCTCCCAACTGCCCGCCGAGTTTTGATGGATCCACTTTTAAGGTGGTGTTGCCGAGGGTATAGGTTAACGCTGACTTTGTCGGATAGGGATCGCCCGTCGTGGTGCCCATCGACATGGCAACTTCACCGGACACCAACATAAAGGAGCTGCCCATCATGATGCTACGACCGCCGTTGTCTAACGGAATGACGTTAACTTCGGCATATTGACTCAGCTCTTTGATCAACGAGTCCTGTTTATCCAGTAACTGCGGATCGGGTGTGTCTGTTTTCATCAGTTCCTGGTTGATGTTAGCCATCTCTTTACTGATCTCATTGATGCGATCAGTGATGCCGGAAATTTCATCATTGGTTTGGTTCATCTCACTGTCGAGATAGCCATCCATCTGATTAAAATTGGCCGCAAGTTGTTGTGCGGAACTGAGTACCGTCTGACGGATTCCGGTATCAGAAGGTTGATCAGCTAAGTCATTAAGACTCGAGAAAAAGCCGTCGAGCGAAGACGTCAATGTACTGCCGGTATTGGAGAGCATCTGATCCAAGCCACTCAGTTTGTTGTAACTCATCTCAGCGGTGCTCAGTGTCGTCTGGCCTATGCGTAATTCTCTGGCAGCAAAATCGTTATATATCCGTTTAACATCCGCGACATAAGTGCCAGTGCCATAGTAATTTCCCCCAAGATATTGAGAGTCCTGGGTGGCTTGCGTCGCGACCTGACGGCTATAGCCGTCAGTGTTGACATTGCTGATATTATTACTGGTCACGCCAATCTGGGACTGCGCTGCCAGCACCCCAGACCGTGCGATATTCAACAAATCAACCGACATGACACTCGCTCCTTAACCGGTGGCAGTTACTGACTGCCAGCCCCTTGTGTAAACTGCCCCAAGTCACTTTTGATGCTCTGCATCACCTTGATCACCTTGCTCGCATACTGCGGATCGGTGGCATAACCCGCTTCAGCCAGACCGCGCACATACTGCACCGGATCGGCTGCGGCAGCTCTCGCCTTGCTATAGCGACCATTTTGGGAAATCAACGACACATAATCGTTGAAGCTCTCTTTTAGATTGTCATAGACCCGGAATATGGCATTCTCACGGACCGGAGTCCCCTGTTCATATTCGGTGGTAGACGCATTAGTACTCGCGCCTGACCAACGTGGGTCAGCCTTGATATTGAACAAATTATTGCTAGGCTGACCATCTGATGTTTTCACCATTTTCTGGCCCCAGCCGGTTTCCAACGCCGATTGTGCCAGTATGACTTCCGGTGTCGTCCCCAATTTCTCCGCTGCATCGCGAGCATAGGGGTACAGCACTTTGACAAAATCTTCCTGCGAGCCAATCGCGCCGGTGTTGTCCGGCAACACTTTGCCGCTTAAAATACTGTCCAGCGTGTCATAATCCAGCGTTCCGGCAGTTTTTGGCTGCTGACTTACGGCTGGGATCTGGGTCTGTACCCTGCTGGCATCGCTGGTCTCAGCAGCAACGCGCTGTTTCACCGGCACGTTAAACGTCATCGAGGTATCTGACGCAACAGCTGCCTTATCAGATACCTTCGGCGTTGGGGCCTCAGCAGATAACAAAGGCTCACCGTTGGTACTGCGCATCACTGAAGCGGGCGTGATCCCGGAGTCCTGAGGATCCAGTTGTTGCACCATCAAATCCGCCAGGCCCAACATGCCTTTTTGCGAGAGATCCACGGACATCTGCTGGTCGTGCATCTGTTCATAAAATTTGGTGTACTGCGAGTTAAACGGACTGTCTGATTCAAATGCAGCGTTGGCATCACGCATGCTCTTCATCAGCATCTGCACAAAAATGCTTTCAAACTGCTGCGCCACCTGTTTGAGCGCTGACTTCTGATCTTTCTGGGCCTTGATACGCAAGTTATCCAGGCCGGAAAGATCCAGAAATTGTGATGAGTTGGAAAGTTGGTCCATTGTGAAGTCCGGCTAGCGTCAGAAATCAGATGACAATAAGCTCACCATGCAAAGCGCCGGCCACCTTTAATGCTTCAAGGATGGCCAACACATCCGAAGGTGCCGCGCCCACCATATTCACCGCCCGGACTAATTCATCCAGAGTGGTGCCGGGGTTAAACAGGAACATCCGCTGATTCGACTGAGACACGCCGATAGTGCTGTTTGGTGTCACCGTTGTGTTACCCGCAGCCAACGCATTGGGCTGCGATACCTGAGGATTTTCAGCGATGGTGACGGTGAGACCGCCATGGGTAATCGCGGCAGGCAACAACCTGACGTCTTTGCCAACGACAATGGTACCCGTCCGGGAATTGACGATGACCTTGGCGGCTTCATCAGCCGGCTGTACCTGAATATTTTCCAGCGTGGCAAGAAATGATACGCGTTGCCCCGGATCTCGTGGGGCACTGACCCGAATAGACGCCGCATCCAGTGGTTTTGCCACATCCGGGCCCAGCAGATTGTTAATGGCATCGGCAGTACGCTTAGCGGTATCAAAATCGGCCCGCCGCAAATTAAAGGTCAAGTAATCCCCGGCATCAAAGGGGGAAGCGACTTCACGTTCGACAATGGCACCGTTGGGAATACGCCCAACAGTAGGGGTGTTGTTCACCACCTTAGAACCGTCCATACCATCGGCGCTGAACCCGCTGACTACCAGGCTCCCTTGAGCAATCGCATACACATTACCGTCCACCCCGCGCATAAAGGTTTGTAGTAAACTCCCACCGCGTAGGCTTTTAGCTTCACCAATACTGGATACCGTCACATCAATCGTTTGTCCGGGTTTGATAAACGCTGGCATGTCCGCATGAACTGCCACTACCGCACTGTTTTTGATTTTTGGTCTGATGGTATCATCCAGCGTGATACCGAAGTTTTTCAGCATGGTTTTGAAGGTCTGTTCGGTGTAGCGCGTCTTCTCGCCGGTTCCAGGCAAACCGACGACCAGACCATAACCAATCAACTGGTTTTCACGTACGCCCTGAATATCAGCGATATCTTTAATGCGTTCAGCCTTTACCGGGAGGCACAGCAGCAATCCAAGTAGCAGCCACCATTGGTTTTTCATTATTTTTGCTCCTTAGAAAGGCCACCAGTCAGACATAAAGAATTTGCTCAACCAGCCAACTTTTTGCGAATCGGCAAAGGTACCGGTGCCGCTATATTGAATGCGGGCATTCGCCACTCGGGGCGATTGCACGGTATTGCTGGTAGTAATGTCTTGTGGACGAACAATACCGGTGATACGAATGAACTCATCACCGTTGTTGATGGTGATCCATTTTTCGCCGCGAACCACTAGGTTGCCGTTGCCCAATACCTGAATCACATTGGCAGAGATTTCGCCTGAAAGACTATTGCTTTGGTCCGTTCCCGCTGAACGTTTGGTATCCATGCTGTCGCTATACCCCAAGTCCAGCGACTTACCATTAATCGTCACGTTACTGCCAGCGGCTGTCAGCGGATTGACGGTAAGATCAGAGCCTTTCGATATCTGATTAGCCGCGCTTTTTTTCGCTTGGGTCGACTCCACTAATTGGATAGTAACGATGTCCCCAACCCGATGGGCTTTCAGATCAGAAAATAAAGGTGTGGCCCGATTATGTTCAAATATGGAACCGGTTGGCACTAAACCGCTGTTGCCATCATCTGGATAGACAGGCGCGTAATAAGGATCATCCGGGATTGGCTTTTGCTGGTTGGCAGCACAGGCTCCCAGCAGCAACAACGGCAACAGTTTTAGTATCAGCTTCATAGCCTTACCCTACTAGAGGTTCTGATTCACGTATCCCAGCATTTGGTCTACGGCTGAAATAACCTTGGAGTTCATCTCGTACACGCGCTGAGTTTCGATAAGATTCACTAGCTCCTCCGTAACGTTCACGTTGGAGGTTTCCAGTGAGCCTTGCTTGATACTGCCCATGCCATCTAAAGACGGTGTTCCTTCGACGGGAGTACCACTAGCGCCAGTTTCCAGATACAGGTTCTGACCGATAGGTTGCAGACCGGATGGATTGATAAAATCCGCCATGGTCAACTGTCCTACCACCTGGTTGTCAGCCGTTCCCGGAATTTTTACGGATACTTCACCTTCTTCGGAGACGGTAATACTGGTGGCGTTATCCGGGATGGTAATGCCGGGTTGCAATACATAACCTTCACCGGAGGTAACCATCTGTCCGGTATCGTCCAGAGAAAACTGACCGTTACGGGTATATGCGGTGGTACCATCAGGCATCTGGATTTCGAAGAACCCCGGCCCCTGGATCATCAAATCCATCGAGTTATCCGTAGTTTCCATATTGCCTTGGGAGAAGATCTTCTGGGTGGCAACCACTTTGGTACCCGCGCCCAGATTCAGCCCGTTAGGCAACTTAGTGTTGGCGGCACTGATGCCCCCTGCCTGATTCACGGTTTGGTACAACAGATCTTCAAACACCGCCCGCCCTTTCTTGTAGCCGACGGTGCTCGCATTAGCGATGTTGTTAGAAATCACCGATATATCGGTCTGCTGGGCATCAAGGCCAGTCTTACTGATCCATAAAGCGGGATGCATAATCGTTACTCCTAGCTAATGCGAACCAAAGCGGCAGATGACTTATCGTTTTCCTCTGCCGTTTTCATCATTTTTACTTGCAGTTCAAATTGGCGCTGCAAACTGATCATACTGACCATCTCTTCTACTGGGCTGACATTACTACCTTCAACCGCGCCACTCACCACGCTCACAGCCGGATCGGCGGCGGCAGGCTGACCACTTAAGGTACGGAACAGACCATCTTCGCCGCGCATCAAATTTTGATTTCCGGGATTCGTCAACTTGATTTTACCGACATTCTCTTTGACTTCCGGCGTTGCCCCCTGTGGGGTGACCGAGATGGTTCCATCAGTTGCAATATCAAGTTTTTGAACCGGCAAAGGAATGTTGATTGGACCATTCTGCCCCATCACCAAATGACCGCTGCTATTGCGCAGCATGCCATTAACGTCAATATTCAGGCTGCCCGCCCGGGTATACGCTTCGCTACCATCATCAGCCTGTACTGCTATCCAACCTTGATCCTTCACCGCGATATCAAGATTGCGACCGGTGGTCTGAATAGGGCCAGACTTAAAATCGGAAGACGGCAATTCCGTCATCGCGAATACTCTGGTTGGCAATCCCTCGCCAAACGCTTGCATCGCCCGCGCTTGCTCCATATCGGCTTTGAAGCCATCAGTATTTGCGTTAGCTAAATTGTTTGCCCTGACCGCCAAAGCATCCATATTTTGCTTGGCACCCGTCATCGCAATGTAGAGAAATTTGTCCACCCGTTGCTCCGTCAAAAATTGAGCTTATGCTGAACAAAGCAAACTTCATGCCACTAAAAGATTGGGATTTTGCGAGGTAAAAAAGAAGAAAAACAGTTTATTGGCGCAGCGCAAAAAGGTGAGCGGCAAAGTATTGCCGCTCACGACAATACAGTTACCGCTCGGAGAGAGAACTTAACGGATCTGTAATACGGTCTGTTGCAGCGTATTATTCACTTCCAGTGTCCGAGAGTTTGCCTGGAAATTACGCTGTGCAGAAATCAGATCTACCAGCTCAGTTGTCAGGTCGACGTTTGAGCTTTCCAGATAAGAAGATTTAATCCCACCAAACACACCGCTATTGGCTTCACCCGCCAGCGCTTCACCAGACTCCAAACTGGCTTTCCAAGACGTATTCCCGACTTGAGTCAGCCCCTGCTCATTGGAAAAACGCGCCAATGCAACTCTTGCTAACGGGACAGTGGAACCATTACTGTATTTCGCCGAGATCAGACCATCACTGCCCACTTCGACGTTAGTTAAACGCCCCACTGTAATACCGTCTTGAGTTAACTCCGTCGTACTAAAGCTCTCAGCGTATTGTGTCGGTTGATTGAATCCGATGGAAATCTGCTGAGAACCTTCAGCCGCCGCACTGAGTACATTAGCACCAGAGATACCTAGCTGTTGAGTCGTGATCGTGGCGGGGCTAGAACCTTTATAAGCACCGGTGGCGTCGAAAGTCAGGACGGCGCCAGTCCAGCCACCCGTGGTTTGGGCTGTGCCTGTGCTGTCTGCACTGCCATCACCCGTAGTATCCATTTGATAAGTACCCGCAGCGCTGTCCAGATTAACCTGCTGGCCATCCACGGCATAATAGACCACCCAGTTACTTTCACCGGTGTAAGCACCATCCTGAGGTTTAACGAAGTAGGAAGTCAATGTGTGTGACTCACCCAACGAGTCATAGATAGTTACCGCGGTTGAGTTATTAAATGTGGATGAATCCGTTGGATCAAACGCTGCCGGATCTAATGCAGTGGAGTTTGAATTCAGGTTCATACTCATGGATACATTTTGAGTGGCTTGCGGACTACCAGCGGTATCAGGGATCTGTACTGGTTTAGTGGTACTCAAGCTGACCGATGCCGAGTTGCCATCGGAATCCACCTGAAAACATTGCAAGTAGTTACCTTGTGAATCCACCAAGAAACCATTTTCATCACGCTTGAATGCCCCGGCACGAGTAAATGAGAAGTCCTGGGTATCAATAGAAGACGAAGTCACGAAGAAGCCATTACCACTGATCGCCATATCCAGCGCGTTATTGGTAGACTGCAAATTGCCCTGATGGAACTGTTGCGCGACCTGGGTGGTAGTGACACCGCCACCAACCGCTGTCTTGCTGTTGGAGAAAATCGAGTTTGCATAAACATCGGCAAATTCTGCCCGTGATTCCTTAAAACCAGTAGTGTTCACGTTGGCAATGTTATTTGCTGTTGTATTGAGATCTTTTTGCGCCGCATTGATCCCGCTAAGAGCGATGTTAAAAGACATAATCCACCTCTTGTAATTTTTACTTCTGTCCGGTCAATCCCGGCGCATACGTTAACCTTCAGAAACCGCCAACACATCCGACAGTGCTACACCGCCAACGCCTCTAACGTTGAGTACGGCCCCGGTACTGGAATTGAGCGAAACACTGCTGACATGGCCATAGGTGCTGACGTATAGATCCTCAGACGTGCCATCGACCACACCATTGGCGGTAAGCGTATATTGACCAGGTGCCACAGCATTGCCGCTGTTATCCAGACCATCCCAGTCAACATCGACGTTGCCACCCGCACTGCCATCAACAGTAAAGTTTCTGACTACCTGACCGGAAGCATCCTGCACCGCCACTTTAATACTGTTAATTGGTGTCGAAGTGCTGATAACCCCTTTTAGTGTAGGATCATCCGTGGATACATAACCGGTGCCAGAGGGCACCAACACTTTTTGGCCGACCAGACCTGATGCCTGCAATGCCTGGCTAGAGGTCATTACAGTATTGAGACTGGTGATCTCGTCATTTAACTTGCCGATCCCGTCTACTGTAGAGAATGATGCCATCTGCGAAATCATCTGGTCATTGTCTACGGGATTTGAAGGATCCTGCATTGACAACTGAGTACTCAGCAACGAAAAGAAATCTGCCTGTGTTAAGGACTGATTGTTGCTGGTTGAACTGGTACTGGAAGTATCAGTTGTTGAAGATGTCACCGAACCGATAGTACTCACGGCCTATCTCCTATCATTTACCTAACTGCAGCGTTTGCTGCAGCATGGACTTGGTAGCATCAGCTACCTGAACATTCATCTGGTACGAGCGCGATGCAGAGATCATATCTGCCATCTCCTCTACCACGTTGACATTGGGTTTATATATGTAGCCATCGGCATCTGCTAACGGGTGATCAGGCGCATATTCCTTCACCAGCGGCTTATCGCTCTCTACAATCCCCGATACCTTGACCGAATAACCATCTTGTTGCTGCTGCCCATTGGTCGCCTTCGCCAGCTCGGCTTCAAATACTGGGTGCCGGGCTTTATAGGTGGTATCCACACTACTGGACACCGAATCCGCGTTGGCGATGTTGCTGGCAGTGGTATTCAACCGCACAGACTGGGCAGACATGCCAGAACCGGCAATATTAAAAATATTGAATAGCCCCATGATCAGTCTCCTCTTATCGCCTTTTTCATGCCGGAAAACTTACCATCAAGAAACCCGAGAGACATTTGATATTCCAACGCATTTTGCATAAACGCCTGTTGTTCTTCCTGCATGTCTACGGTATTTCCATCACCGGTGTCAGGTTGATCTGGCACGCGGAACCTGACGTTTTCCTGGACCAATGACTTCATATCAAAATGCTTTTCGGAAGTAGCCGCCATTTGCATGCCTTGCTGTTTTCCCATGGCACCCTGCAATGCCGCATTAAAATCCACATCTCTGGCTTTATAGTTGGGAGTATCGGCATTGGCGATATTACTGGACAGCACTTCCGCACGCTGTGCACGGATCCCTAGGGTGTATTGATGAACGCCCAGAGCCTTATCAAAACTGATCGCCATAAAACCGCCTCTCAATGGATAGTTTTTATGTGCAAGCAAACTATGTGCCATATAGCAGGCTATATGTGTCTGATAAAACCCAACGAGTGAAACAGCAGCAATAAAAATGCCAGCTTTTTAGCTGGCATTTTTATATTGTTTAAAATCAATAAATTAATATCAGATTTTGCGTTGGTAATAGATCCCTGGATTGCAGCGAATCATATCAAACTCATCAGATAAACCCGCAATAGACTCTGACGCACCCAAAAACAGGATGCCTTTGGGGTTCAGGGCGGCAGCAAATTGCCGCAGGATTTTTGCCTTGGCTTCAGGAGCAAAATAGATCAAAACATTTCGGCAAAAGATAATGTCGAACTTACCGAGCAAGGTATAGCTTTCCAGTAGATTATGCGCTCTGAAGCTGACTAAACGCCTGACATTGTCTTTCACTCGCATATTGCCACTTGGTAAAGCATCAAAAAACTGACGTTTACGCTCGTCAGATAGGCCTCTCCCCAATGCCAAGCTGTCATATTCCGCGTTCTTACAACGCTCCAGCATTGAAGGTGATAAATCCGTTGCCAGGATTGAAGCACTTCCAGGTAATCCACCCGGACGACGTTGCTGATATTCAAGAATGGTCATTGCCAAGGAATAAGGCTCCTGTCCAGAAGAACAGGCCGCCGACCAAATTTTGAGGGGCCTTCCGAGTTTGGCAAACTGCGGTAAGATATTGTTTGGCAACAATTCAAATGGATAACGGTCACGGAACCAGAGGGTTTCGTTGGTAGTCATGGCATCAATGACTTCAGCCCGTAACTGTCTCTCAGTGGGACGCATGGACTGCTTCACCACTTCGGATAATGACGGCAGCCCATATTTGCCCATCAACGGCGCGAGTCTACTGCGCACCAGATATTGCTTATTTTCACCCAGCACAATACCACTGTGTTGTTCCAAGAACAGCCGGAACTGATTGTACTCGGTTTCTGCAAGAGATTTATCTGGCACCTTGATATCCCATTTTATAAAACTTGTTGGTACTGAGCGACAGCTAATACCGGTAAGACGCCGCGTTATACCGCAGCATCACAGACAACACAAGTCACTATCAACACTCTTTATATCATCGGCACGGTTAGTAAATCATGACAAAGTTAGATGTTTATCAACTGCCGCTGCCAATTCGTCTGGATTGAATTTAGCAATAAAGTCGTTGGCACCCACTTTTTGTACCATTGCGTGATTGAATACGCCACTCAATGATGTATGTAGTACTACCTTGATATTCTTAAGTTTTGGATCATCTCTAATCTCGGCCGTCAAGGTATAACCATCCATTTCTGGCATCTCAATATCGGAAATGATTAACGGAATTTCCTTGGCGACATTATCCATTTCACTGGCGATTAGTTTCAGCCGATCAAGTGCTTCTTTGCCATCTTTCGCAGTGTCGATCTGCAAGTTCAGTGATGACAAGGCTCTGACAATTTGTTTGCGTGCCACCGCGGAGTCATCCACGACCATAATATGGAAATTCTGCTCACGGTCGATATTGATCGCTTTATCAACTTCTTCACTGATTTCAGTTTTAGCAGGTGAAATCTCGTCCAGAATTTTTTCGACGTCCAATATCTCCACTAACTCACCATCAATTTCAGTCACCGCGGTGAGATAGGAATACCGTCCAGCACCCTGTGGGGGCGGCATAATGGCGGACCAGTTCATATTGATAATACGTTCAACTGATTGCACCAAAAAGCCCTGAACACTGCGGTTATATTCGGAGATGATGATAAAACAGTTTTTGAGATCTTCTATCGGCCGGCCACCGGTAGCGGCCCCTAAATCAATGACCGAAATAGTTGTTCCGCGAATGTGCGCCACGCCTTTCACATAAGGATTCAACTTAGGCAGCATCGTTAACGGAGGACACTGTAAAACCTCCTTAACCTTAAACACGTTGATGCCAAACCGTTGGCGACCATTTAGTTTGAATAACAGTAATTCAAGGCGGTTCTGCCCTACCAATTGGGTTCTTTTGTTGACTGATTCAAGAATACCTGACATAAGCCTGCCTTGTTGTTCGACGAAATAAACTCACCTTACCACTATTTACGGAAAGGCATGTAACTTGCTGTGATCGTTCCATCTGGTGTTTCAGTCAAAGTTCTGACGCCATCAAACTCGTTGCCAATTAAGGCGTTTGGAACGGATGAAGTATACGTGTAAATCGGTTAACTACACCACTTTGTATATGATGAAACTAAATTTAGCATACATTTTTTTAGCGATTTTGGCGTTCTCCAGCAAAACGTTAGCACAACCAGCGGTTGTTCCTGATATATCGGCCATTCAGGCATTGGCTAAAGAAACAGTTGCAAAAAAGCTGGAGGCACCGGCGTCTGCCAACGTCACGATCACGCCACAGACTATCGATAGCCGCATACTCATTCCCCGTTGCGCATCGCCAGTTAGAGCAGAACTCGCTTCGGACAGAGAGATAAGTCGCAACAATACGGTAAAAATTAGCTGTGATAGCCCTGATTTAGATTATCCCTGGCAAATATACCTCTCCGTAAGAGTCGACATCAGTTATCCTGTAGTGGTTGCCAAAGAGACATTGGCGCCCGGAGAGCTATTAAGCGCAGCGCAATTGGAAGTACGGTACATTGACCAATACAGTGTTAACGGTGAGCAATTCAGCAACGTTGACCAACTAATTGGGACCCGACTCAAACGGCGAGTCAGCAAAGATTACCCCATTTTTGTGAGTAATATTTGCTTTGTCTGTAAGGGCGATTCAGTGTCTATCATTGCTAAAACGGCACAATTCCAAATAAAAACGGTTGGCGTAGCCGAAGAAGATGGTAACCTTGGTGAACAGATACGGGTAAAAAACGCTCAATCTAACAAGATGATAGAAGCCGTAGTCACCCATGTAGGTGAAGTGCGGGTAAATATGTAAAAAAAGTCTCAAGCTAGACTGTTGTGTGCCGATAATAGAACTAGAGTTTATTTGAAAGTGTTGGAGCCAAAAGGCTATGGACATTAAACAACTGCAAAATCAACCTCGGGTGAATACTAATTCAGTTACCCGAAGCAGTGGTAAAGCTGAACAAGATACCGAGACTAGCAGCGTTGCTAACAATGACGATTCCGTCGTTGTTTCTGCCCAGGCTCAGCAATTACAAGGGATGCAAAGTAAAATTGCGTCTATGCCTGATGTGGATATGAAAAAAGTCGCTGAAATAAAGCAGGCAATTTCTGAAGGACGCTATAAAGTGGATCCGGAAAAACTCGCGAATAACATCGCTCAGTTTGAAAGCAACATGGTCGATCTTGATCAGGATTCTTGATGACTCAAGTACATGATCTGGAAATCACCTTACAGCGACAGGCGGCGACGCTTGGTCGCCTTTTGTCGTTGATTGAGGCAGAAACTAAGGCATTGATTGAACGTGATGCCGACGGTCTACTGCAATTGGCAGCCGATAAGCAGCAAACGTTAGAACAAGTGGCTAAGCTGGATAAAACGCTGGCAGAGCACCCGCTGAAAGAACAGTTAAAACAGACACCGCTGTCACAACAAGTTAGTCAAATCAAAGCGCTGCTAGCTGAATGCCAGCAAAAAAATCAAGCAAACGGTAAATTGATTGAGCTTTGCTCAGCAAGCACCAATCGTTTAGCGCAAGCCTTACAAATGAGCCGTAATGCTCATAGCCTCACTTACGATGGTAAAGGTAAAACTTCCACTATTTCTACTCTGGGTAACGATCTAGAAGCATAACCTCAGTTTTACCCAAGTAAAATCATCCACTATGACACAAAATTAAAGCGGCAAAAGACTGCCGCCTTGCCGCCAAATTCATTGGGTACGAGTAAATTTAGAAATAAGTGATCTGCTTAACTCGCTGTGGACGATTTTGCTGCTGATACAATTGCCACACATTGGAAAAATCCAGTTCTAATTCGGTAACGTAATGATCTCCGGCAGGATAACTACGAACAACTTTGGCGCCGCGAATAACGCCGCTCACGGAAACCTTTACCTCATCTGACTTCAACATCCAATCACCGACCTTACTTTGTGATGTCAACTGCTGACCATAAACTTGTTCAGCAAGCTCTCGATAGGCGTCAATTTTCGATGCCTGCATTGCCATCAATACCCGTTCAGATGGATTTTTTGAAGGTTGTGACGCTAATGGCGCGTACCCAACGGCAGTTAATTTGGGAAAGGTTGGTGGTGGCACGGTTTCCCACTGCACATAGCGATCACGACTCGTACAACCGGAAATCAGTATCAGGATGACTAACGAAAACCATAATCTCATTTTGATTCTCCAACCGGATGTACCTTCGCTTCACCAGTAGCACTATTGCGGTACAGTAAACTTGCTTTAGAAACGACCAACTGAGAAGGCAACAAATAGTCTGGCAGCGCCTGCTGCGGTACATACAGTTGTGCAGTAGAGATGACTTTATTGCCTGTCAAGGTCACGATGCGACTGTTAATCACAATGCCGTTACGGGCCAAGCTAACAGTGGAGACTAATACTTGATCAACCGCAATATTGCTCGGCACTTTTTGCCAATCGCGGCTCAACAGAAAGTCCCCTTGCGGCGTTACTCTGACCGAATCAGCCACATTTAAATCGACTAGGTGAAACCCCACCTGCTGCATGCCCGCCATTAATCCCTGTTGTAACTGCGCCGCCAGATTATCTGTGCTCTGCATATCTTCTACCATGACAGGCGTTGCGACTAACAATGGTTGATTCAGATCCAGCACGTCACTATAACGCACCAGATCCTTGGCGAGCTTCTGGGTCACGTCAATGATCCCAGCCTTAGTCGTTGCGACGGGAGCAGCCACGGGCTCAACGGGCTGGGGGGATTTGCAGCCCACCAGCATTAGCGCCATCAAAACCATTGCTTTTTTCATATCTAGTCCATCAGCTAACGCTCCGAACGGCTATGAAACGGAGCTCAATTTATTTCTTGTCTTTCAGTTATCGGCAATTGACCACAACACTTAAGCGCTTTTACTTAGCACCAGACCAATTCACTGGCATAAATTTTGAATAATTACTCCGTATATCTGACGTTTCGACAGATATTTGGCCATTGGTTGCTACAGGAAAATCACCATGAAATCTCTCGTTTGCTTACTGACATTACTCAGCCTTAGCCTGCCTTGCCAGGCATACTGGGTAGAAGCAACAGGTGAAGCAAAGATTATCAATGGTGATAGCGACAATGCGCGAGAAGTTGCGGTGAAAAACGCCGTCAGAATGGCCCTTTTACAAAACGGTGGTAAGTTTCAGGCAAGCCAGACAACAAATAATGGTCAACTGACTGACCAGGCTCTAACGCTATCAGCAGCAAACAATATCTCATCGATTCAATTATTAAATGAGCAAAAACAAGGTAATCGGCTAACAGTTACCGTCAAAATCGATCTGCTACATCAAGATCAAGAAAAATGTAGTAATGATGGGCTGAAAGCCGCAATTTTGATCCCACGTGCCACTATTCGTGATCGCAGCCAATTACGCTATGGTCGTCTTGAACAGTTACCAACGGTTGTTTCAGAACACTTAGTCAACGCATTGCAACAAAATTCAGCGTTGAGCGTTCCAGTATCGCTTATAAATCAAGAGGTTAATATTCCAGCATTAACGAATTCAGATGGCGGATTTAGAGCACCAACATTGATCAGTGAAATGACCAATAGCCAATACCTGTTGATACCTGAACTCACCGACATCTCAGTTGCAGAACCCACTTCTGCCATTCTTGGATTGTGGCAACATGCACCTATCAGACAATTTCAACTGAAGTTAACTTTATATCATGGCATTAGTGGCGAAATTGTCTGGCAACACGAATATAGTCAACCGAGCGAATGGGAGTTTGCTAAAACCGCTATGGTCAATCCTACTTCCAGTGAATTTTGGCAGTCGGAATATGGTGAGTCTGCCGAGCAAATAATTACAGAAGCCGTTAGAGATATTGATGAAACACTCAGCTGCCGTCCGTTACTGGCTCAGATTATTGCTCTAAATGACAGCCAGGTAGTGCTTAATATCGGAAGAAAAAATGGCGTAAAAAAAGGCGATAAATTTAAAATAGTATTGCAACATAACATCATGGATCAGATCAGTAAAACCCGCGCAATTGCAGTCGCCACCACTGTTGATGTTGAAATAGCGCAGACATCTGAAAGCACATCCACAGCAATGCTCAACGGAGAAAGCGCAGCACGAAGCATCCAAGTCAACGATATTGCGCTGAAGAATTAAGCAGTTAGATTTGAGCCCTTTTAATAGAGGCCAAAAACAGTATAATCACTGCCGTCTCCTCATAGCTCAACAGGATAGAGCAGCCGCCTCCTAAGCGACCGATCGGGGTTCGAGTCCCTGTGGGGAGACCAGTCAGCAATGCCACAATGTAATAGACGTACCAATAAAGGCTAATAAATGACTGAACTATTCCAAGCTAACTTCAATATCATAAAGCAGCGTTGGCCAGAGGCTGCGGAAATTCTTCAACGCCAGCAGATTGAGAATATTGACGCAGCGTTGGTTAGTGGAGCCAATCAAACTATCAGCGTAAATGGCATTCAATTAAGTAGCCGCCATAATCGATTAGCAGAAGCACAGCTGTTTCTCAGCACTTTACCAACATCAGCAACCCAGGCCACTATGTACGGTTTTGGTATGGGAGACGTACCGTATATTGCGTTGGATGAAGCCAGATTAACCAAGCTGACGATCTGTATTCTTAATCCGGCAATTTTTGCCCTAGTCTTAAGCTACACCGACCATACCCCATGGCTACAGCATTCAGGCGTAGAACTGGACTTACAGCCTTCGCAGATGCAGCTAAAAAAGCCTTATATTGCTATAACACCGGATTTAGAATTGGTGTCAGATGACAATGCTAGACTGCGGGATCTGTTACAGTACGAGCTCAACCGAGAACATGCTAATCGCAGGCATAGAGCAGATGACACCGCCATCATCGAGCGTTTTGAGGCCAATAAAGAAGCTTTCGAGCAAGATCCAGATGTCATGGCGTTAAAGTCACGCGTTACTCAAGACAAAGCTATTGTCATTGCTTCAGGGCCATCTTTAGAAGAACATTATGAAAGACTGGCTGAAATCAGCGTTCGCTCACAACGCCCCGTTATTGTAACGGTAGACACCGCACTACACGGACTGCTACACCACGGGATAAAACCTGATATTGTAGTCGCTATCGACAGTCTTATATCGGAATACCATCTGCCATTACAACAGACGACAGGTATTAGCCTCGTCTACCAACCGAGATTAAGACCAGAAATTATCCAGCAATGGCAAGGCCCCCGATATAACGCATTGGGCCATAGTCATCTCTATGATAAACAAGCAGAAACATACCCTGAAAAAACCAGGCTTTACACCAATGGCAGTGTACTGCACCCAGCAGTAGATCTTGCAGTTAAACTGGGATGTAAGGAAATAACCTTATGTGGTGCAGATTTTTGTTTTTGCAATAATAAATCACATGCTTTCTGGCAAGATTTTGCGGCTACATCCAGCGATGAACAGACTAAAGCCTGGACAACTAATCTACAAAAATCAGTCAATGAAAGCGGTCACTGGGTAATCAACGGTGTTGGTGAAAAAGTGGCAACATCACTCAATTTATGCGCCTATCTGCGAAACCTGGAAAACTATATTGCGAAAGCGAGTCACGTTAAGTTTTACCGTTCCAGCCTCGCAGGTGCCGATATTCTTGGCACTCAATTCAAGGAGCTCTGATCTGATGTCAGATATTTGCCAATTATTTATTGAAACGGCCAACACTTTCCGTATCGGTCAAGAAGTAAAAGCATCTGAAATGTTCGGTAAGTGCATTGACCAATTACAGCTCGCATTACAGAAACCGCCGTTAGCCAAGCAGTTAATACCATTGATGCCGATGCTATTAAATGCTCAGGAAAACAGAGACTGGCTGGGGTTAGCAGACACCATTGAATATGAGGTTATGCCAATATTTTCAAAGGTGTAAACTAACAAACTATCAGGAATTGTATCGTTGTGCCGATAACAAGGCTGTAGCAATTTTAAGGATATCAGCGTCATGAGTCAGCCCCATTTTATCGCCGAAGTTTCCAGCAATCACCACCGTGATTTGGCGCGTTGTATTGAATTTATCAAAGCGGCGGCCGATATCGGGTGCGATTCGGTGAAATTTCAGCTATTTAAAATCGATGAACTTTTTGCTCCGGAAATTCTCAGTAGAAGTGAAATGCACCGCAAACGCAAAGAGTGGGAACTACCGGTTTCCTTTCTACCGGAGCTGAAACAAGCCTGTGATCAGTACCAAATCCAATTTTCTTGCACGCCATTTTATCTGCAAGCAGTTGCCGAGCTAAAACCTTACGTAGACTTTTATAAAATCGCTTCATACGAACTGTTATGGGATGAACTGCTAATTACCTGTGCAGCAACTGGATTACCGGTAGTTATTTCTACGGGCATGGCCACGATTGATGAGATAGACCACGCCGTTATGGTACTGAAAAATGCAGGATGTAACGATATTACGCTACTGCATTGCGTGTCAGCTTATCCAACACCAGAGAACGAGTGCAACTTGGCAGTACTGGGAACGTTCCGCGAACGTTACAACGTTAAGGTCGGTTGGTCAGATCATTCGGTCTCGAGCGCAGTCATTAACCGAGCAATACATCACTGGCAAGCAGATTGCATTGAATTCCATATCGACTTAGATAAAACCGGAGCAGAATATGCAGCCGGACACTGTTGGTTGCCACAACAGATGGCACCCGTTATTGCCGCAGCTAAACGTAGCACTATCATCGACGGCTCAGGTAATAAACAATTTGTGCCCAGCGAAGCCGATGATCGTGACTGGCGCGCCGATCCTAGCGATGGTTTACGGCCGATGAGATCCATCAGAAGTAGTTTTGGAGAATAACCTCAATGACACAGCATACTATCAACGTTGCGGCCGATGCTGTCATAGCATTTTTGGCACAACAAGGACACACCAGCTTGCATAATTATCCGGGAGGCACAATTGCCCCGCTGCTGGATGCTTGTAGTCGCTTCAGCATCAAGGTGTATACCTCGAGAAATGAACAAGGTGCCGGTTATGCGGCATTTGCTCAAGCTAAAATCAGTGGGTTACCCGGAATAGTGGCCGTCACCTCAGGCCCAGGGGTGACCAACGTAATAACCCCCGTGAGTGACGCATATTTTGACAGTGTGCCCATGCTGGTATTTACCGGACAAGTTGGTGTAAGTGATCTGCGGAGTGATAAGCCGGTGCGCCAAAACGGCTTTCAGGAAGTTGACACGCCAGCCTTGATGGTGCCAGTTACTAAAGCACAATTTCAACCGCATACTGTTGAGGAATTAGCGGACATCTTACCGAAAGCGTGGCTTATAGCAGTGGAAGGTCGGCCAGGGCCAGTGTCTATTGACTTACCAATGAGCGTTCAACGGGCCCCTTTTACCCAAGCGATTAAGCCGTTGCCACCAACAACACGGCAATTTGACAAAATCGCTTGCCAGCAGTTTATAGCGACATTGAATGATGCTATCAATACAGCGTCTAGGCCGTTGATTATCTGTGGTAATGGCATGTCCACTACTCTTAGGGCCCAACAACTAGCAAATATTCGCCAACAGTGGCCAGCGCCAGTAAGTCACAGTTTATTGGGGGTAGGTGTTGCAGACTCTGCCGACAACGGCACCTTAGGATATCACGGCCATACAGGTAGCCAAATCAGTGGCAAAGCGATTGCCGAAGCCGATTTAATTTTGGTGCTCGGCAGTCGGCTGGATATTCGTCAGACAGGCACATTACGTGACACTTTTGGTTCAAAAGCCAAAATATTTCGTGTGGATTTTGATGAAGGGGAACTCAGTTGCAGCAAAATTCGTCACGATGAAACATTAGTGGCTAATCTGGATGACTTTTTAGCATTATGGCAAACGCAACTCCCCTCAGTTACAGTAACAAGCCTTGCGCCTTGGTTTCAACAAATAACCTCATGGCGTGAGCAATATCCGTGGCCTTATCCTCGATCATATGGGCTACGGCCCGATACAGTAGTAGAGCGTCTCAGTAATTTATTTCCAGAAAAAACCATAGTAACTACCGGTGTTGGCGCTCACCAGCATTGGGCTGCTCGCCACTTCCGCTTTGCCCTGCCCAACCGCCGTTTGCTTACCTCGGCGGGACATGGGGCTATGGGATTTGACTTGCCAACCGCAGTTGGCGCAGCCATTCATGCACCAGATTACAGCGTGTTATGTTTCGTTGGCGATGGCTCATTCCAAATGAATATCCAAGAACTGGCTATGATCCGCGAACTTGATTTGGATCTGAAGATTGTGGTGATGGACAACCACCGCTTAGCGCTAGTATCTCAATTTCAATTGATGAATTGGGATACCGATACCGCCTGTGGTCACAAACAATCACCCGATTTTGTAACCATCGCTAAGGGATATGGTATCGACGCACTGCATTGTGATTCCGCTGCTGACTTTGATGGCATTGCCGAGCAATTTGCCTCTCATAAAGGGCCCATGCTGCTACATCTAGAACTGGATGAACGCCACGATGTTCTGCCGATGCTCCTTGGTGGGCAAGCCATTGATAAAATGTGGCCATTTTACGATATGCAAGGCGAACCTCGGGATTTAAACGATGACTAAATTGGTGATGATAACCGGGGGCAACCGCGGTATAGGGGCAACGCTGGTTGATGCTTTTGCCAATGCTGGATTTCGGGTTGCTTTCAGTTATTGTCATAACCAATTACAGGCTCAAGCGTTACAACAGAAACTGAGTGGTGATATTGCCTGTTTCGCATTGGATCAAGCCCAGCCACAAAGCATTACTGAGTGTCTGGTAAGCATAAAAAAGCACTTCGGACAACTCCCCGACATTCTCATCAACAACGGTGCTATTGCCCAAGAAAAGCCGTTTGATGAAATTTCCGCCGATGATTTTTCCATCATGATGGAGACGAATTTACGAGGTCCATTTTTACTGGCTCAAGGCTGTATTGCCCACATGCAGCAACAGCAATGGGGGCGCATCATCAATATCAGCTCTGTTGGCGGTCAGTGGGGAGGATTTAATCAGGTACATTATGCTGCGGCGAAAGCGGGGCTTATTAACCTCAGCCAATCTATTGCCAAAATTTATTCTAAAGATGGCATTTACTGCAACACCATAGCCATTGGCTTAGTCGCAACAGAAATGACCGCTCGAGAACTTAACTCTGAAGCGGGTAAACGCAAAGTGGCTTCGATTCCGATGCAACGTTTGGGCAGCAGTAATGAGATTGCTGCACTGGCGCTATTTCTTGCCGGTGATAATTGTGGTTATCTCAGCGGTCAGACGCTCAATGCTAACGGTGGGATGTATTTAGGCTAACAAGGGTAACCTAATGATTAGAAACTGCTTTTTATGTGAAAACCAAACAGAACTACTTTATGATGCTAATTGGGTATTACCGGGATTGGCACCAACTAATATTGGTTTTTCAATATGTCCACACTGTGGTTCCGTATGCCAAAGCCCAACAGTGACTTTTGACGACATGATGCGTTTTTACAGCTCTATGGCCGTTTATACTAACCCAGGACGAAAAGAGAAACCGTCTGAAGCAAAAATCAGAGATTTAGATGAGCAGATCCAGTTTATAAAAAGAGGGATCGGTAATTTACCTTCATCAGCCCTACAAATTGGCAGTTCAGATGGCTATACACTTTCAAGATTTAAAAGTGCGGGTATCGATCGGGTTTTGGGGGTTGAACCCGGTAAAGCATCCGTGGCGTTAGCTAAAAAACTGTACAATGTAGAATGCATTAATGACACAGCTGAAAACTTCAAAACAACTGAAGCTTTTGAATTAATTATTCTGACCCATGTACTCGAACACCTCTACGAACCGCAGCAAACTTTAAATAAATGTCGAAAAATTCAAGATTCCTTGGCGGAAGGCTTTATCTATGTAGAAGTTCCATTATTGGCACCGCCAAAGAGTCTTTTCCCTGGTTTTTTCGCTTTTGAACACATCAACTACTATACGAGAGAAAACTTACTAAAGAGTCTTTTGAATTCAGATTATTATCCAATTTCTGTTATCGAACATTATAGGAGTAATCTTTCACCAATCATTGGTGTTTTAGCCAGCACAAAACCACAATATCACACCGATGATTTTGTTAACCAGTACTCTAAAAACAGGAATAGAGTTCAAGCGTACCGCCGCCAAGAAGTTGAATATTGGCAGCAAAGACTAGATGTTATTTTACCTCAGTTACAACAAGCTAAACGTGTTTATCTTTGGGGCGCTGGAATTCACACAAGTCAACTTGTGGCAAACACCAATCTTCTAGAAAAAGTTATTATTACTGGTTTAACAGATACCTCGGAATTAAAGTGGGGATTAAAGCAAGGCAATTGGCATTGCGTACCACCTGATGCCGTTGAATGGCAGCAGGGTGATGCAGTATTAATATCTTCATACGCCTCAGAAAAAGAGATATTTGATGCCCTGCAATGGCTAAGAGATAAGCAAGTCAACACATTACGCCTGCATAATGTTGATGATACCAAGGCCCATTAAATGAAAAACATACTGATTATTGGGGCTGGCATTGAAGCCTGTGAAGGCATCAAAATCGCCAAAAGTATGGGCTTAGGACTGATTATTGCTGATGGCAATCCATCTGCGCCTGGATTTATTTGGGCGAATCACATCATTGTTGCCAGCACCTATGATGGCGAGGCTATCGTCGACCAAGCAATGACGTTGAAAGCTACAGGCATAACTATTGATGGTGTAATAGCCATGTGCGCCGATGTCCCCATGAGTGTTGCCATTGTGGCTAAGGCACTACAGCTGCCAGGTTTAAGCTTAGAATCTGCACATTGGGTGGCGGATAAATTGGCGATGAAAGATCGTCTGAAAGCGATGAATATTCCTATTCCGGCCTATTGTGCCGTACCCGAAAAAGCTGACATTGAAAAATGTGCCAGCCTTATTGGGTTACCACTGGTTATCAAACCAGTAGACAGCCGTGGTGCCCGCGGTGTGCAGTACATCGATAGTATTGAACAATTACCACAGGCCTGGGAACTAGCCGCCAGAGAATCCCCCTCTGGGCGGGTGATGATGGAGGAATATTTACCTGGCCCACAATTCAGCACTGAAACATTAGCAGATTGTGGCAACTACTTTACGCTGGGTTTTGCCGACCGAAACTATGAGTGGCTAGAAAAAACCAAACCGTTCATGATTGAAAATGGCGGCGATAGCCCTACTTCGCAGACTATAGAAGTGAAACAACAAGTTATTGCGACAGTCGAGCACGCGGCCAAAGCGTTAGGCATTGCAACCGGCGTAGCAAAAGGTGACATGGTATTTTCTAATGGACAGGCCAAAGTCATTGAAATTGCGGGACGTTTATCAGGGGGTTACTTTTCAACTACGCAAATTCCATTGGCAACAGGTGTTAACTTCATTGAAAAAGCAATTAAGCTAGCACTAGGAGAACGTTTATCCAAACAAGAGGTCAGCGCTCAATATGAAAAAGGGGTAGCCATTCGCTATCTGGATCTTCCTCCTGGGAAAATCAGCGCAATTGAACATCTGGATAAAGCAAAGGCTTTAGCCGGCGTCGAACTGTTATCACTGTTTATTCAACCTGGCGATATCATCAAACCGCTAGTAAACCATACTCAACGTGCTGGTTTTGTCATCAGTTGTGCCGCGACAAAAGAGGATGCGATAGCCGTTGCCAACACATCGCTAGCACAATTAAAAATCTGCTACGAGCCATAACTAACTCATGCGACTTTATACTGTTTTTCATCTGAATCTGGCATTTTCATCCATCGATGAGCAAAATCATGCCGATGTGGTGAACTGTTGTTATGAGCCAATTCTGCAACTGGCAAAATCTGGCTACCCTATAGGCATTGAAGCAACCGTTTATACCTTAGAAGCCATAGCAAAAGTCGCCCCACAATGGCTAGAAGAGCTCTCAACGCTTATTAAACAAGGCTGCTGCGAACTTATTGCCAGTGGTGATAGCCAAATTATCGGACCGTTGGTGCCCGCAGATGTCAATCGACATAACCTGAGATTAGGTCAGCAGGGTTATCAAGCGCTCATCGGTACAACACCCACTATCGCCTATATTAATGAACAAGCGGTGTCAGAGAGCTTACTGGATATCTACCTTGATGCCGGATTTGATGCTGTAATCGTCGAGTGGGATAACCCTTTTTCTCATAATGAGCATTGGGATCACCAGGCACTTAATCGCCCTGCAACGCTGGCAACGGCGTCGGGCCACTGCATAAAAGTGATCTGGAATCATGCTATTGGCTTTCAAAAATTTCAGCGTTATGTCCATGGGGAGCTAGTGCTACAAGACTATCTACAGTACCTGCAAAAAATTACTAATGCCGGTATTGAAGTTTTCCCAGTTTATGGCAGTGATGCCGAAGTGTTTGATTATCGCCCGGGACGTTATGGCACTGAAGCAGAAAAAATTAACGGCGAATGGCAACGAATCGCAATGCTGTTTAAGCAGGCGCTAAGCCAAGGACACAAATGGTTGCTACCTAGTGAAACCTTAACGCTATGGCAAAACGGCGAGAAATTGAAACTCGCAACAGCGGCTCATCCCGTCGCTGTAAAAAAGCAGGCAAAATACAACATCACGCGTTGGGGGCTGAGTGGCCGTAATGATGTACTGCTCAATAGTCTTTGTTACCGAGATTACCAGCAACTAATAGCCAATAACATAACAACTGATGAAGACTGGCGTAACTTATGTCGCCTGTGGGCCAGTGATTTACGTACCCATCTGACGCCTACCCGCTATCAAAAACTGGCACTGGTGGCGCCGAATAAACCGTGCCCCCGATGGCAAGTTTATAACCACCAATGCCATGACTGGCATATCAGCTATGATGAAGAACGGCGGCGATTATTGGTAAAAACAGATTCAGTGCATCTGAAACTCAATGCTAACCGCGGATTGGCCGTCGAATTACTCGCATTTGACTCACAACAATTTGTACCGATTGTTGGTACGCTTTCCCACGGTTTTTTTGACCACATCAGTTATGGTGCAGATTTCTATACCAACCACATGGTGATAGAGCGCTTTACTCATCGAGATAGAGTGACTGATCTAGAGCGGGTATCCTACCAGCTATGGCAAGAGGGAGACGCACTAATTATCAGCACAGAACTATCCTTAAAAATTGGTAAGGTCATTAAGTATTTCCGACTCAATGGCGAATCGGTCACCTGCGGATTTCTGTTTGAGCAACACCTACGGCCTGAAGCATCAATAAGATTAGGATTTATCACCCTACTTAACTGCCATGGCCGCTGTTGGTATGAAACCCATCTTGGGGGTGATACTGCCGAACACTTTCATGCCGACAGTGATTTTGACCATGGGACACCGGTCTCATCCATCGTCTCTGCCAATTGTGCTGTTGGGGCAACCACTGGGGAAGTACGCTTTGGGGTTAATAGTAATGGGATTAAATTGACTTGGGATCCCGCCAATGGTGCGGCACTGCCGATGCTTTCCTGTAAAAAAATTAATGATACTTATCTCAACCGCTTATGGTTTTCGCTAGCAGAAGCTGACGAGACATTGAAAGCAGGTGGCTATCTGCCTGATTTCAGTTTCCAGATCGAGCCTTGCTCATTGCCCGAGGAATCTTTATGAACATTCTTGCAGTAGTAGGCGCTCGATTAAATTCCAGTCGGCTACCGGGGAAGCATCTACTATCGCTGGCAGGCCAGCCGATGATCCACCATATTTTTCAGCGACTACAACAATGTCAGCAGATAAATACTAGGGTACTGGCAACCACCGCTGATACATTCAACCAGCCGTTAGTGGATTGGGCCCATAGCCACGCCGTAGAGGTGATGGCCTATAGCGGCAATGTGGATGACCTGGTAGGCCGTATCGACACTGTAGTGCAACAATATAACGCTGATTATATTGTCTACATCTGCGGAGACTGCCCACTTATTGAACCAGCCTTTATCGATCATGCGCTAACGCAACTTATCGCCCATCCGCAAAAGGACAGCATCAAGCTTGCCCCAGGAACGGAGACCATCCATGAAGGTATTGCAGTATACAGCCATCATGGTTGGCAAAAATTAGTGGCGATCAGCACATCGGATTTGGCTCGTGAACATGTTGGCTATGGCAATAAACTCACGCCAGTGCTGGATGCCTTAGAAATTGAGGATTGCGCCGATTTCAGCAAAATAAAACATAGAATTTCTGTAGATACTGATGCCGATTACCGCTTTATGAGTGAAATATATCGCCGCTGGTATCAACATCATGGCGAATCAACGATCGTCAGTCTCAGTTGGGTTCAGCAGCAATTACTCATTGATCCGCAGTTACGGCAAATAAATGCGCATGTGCACCAGAAATTGCCCAATGTGAAGTACCGTAAAGCCGTAATACTTTGCCAGGTTGGTGCTGATGTTGGTATGGGGCATTTACGTCGAAGTGTACTCTTGGCAAATGCCTTGATGGAGCAGCTTTCTATCGGAGTGCAACTGCATATCATTGGTGAATCCAGAGCACTACCGTGGCTACAAGCGAACCTGACACAATGGCATACCGATATCACCGAAGCACTCACTGTACTTAAAGAACTCAACGCTGATCTATGGATCGTCGATTTACATCCAGCGTTTGTGCCACAGCAACAGCTGATCGATTTTTGTTGCACAGCAAAGGCAAACCAGCAAAGAGTCATTGCTATAGACAAATGTGACTTTTTACTGCCACACATCGATCTACTATTTGTACCTTCATTTTTTTGCGAACTTGCACACCCCAATTTGAGTTTTGGCTGGGAGAACTATCTTTTCACACCACAAACCGCAACCAAGAAAAATCAACTATTGGTACTTACAGGCGGTAGTGATGCGCTCAAATATGGTGCATGGTTAGCCGAGACCATCGATGCCTGCGTACCTGCCGAGATCGAGCGCATTTGGATCCAAGGACCCTATGCGGAAGCGCCACAATTACCTGAAAGTTCCCATTGGAAAAAACTTCAAAATCCTGCAAACCTACCGACATTAGTTGCAGAGTCTGCAACCATCATCAGTTGCTATGGGTTATCTTTATTTGAGGCTATCGCATCTAAAGCGCTCACCATATTACTGCCAGCGAAACAATTGACCAGCAGTAATGAGTTACGGTTTTTAAAGCAGCTTCAATGCTGTTTTATTTGTGAGCATGAGCGAGATATAGCACCAATCTTACGGCAAGTGTTTAATGCCAAAGATACTGATACTAAACAACAAATACTCGATAATGCAGCGGCACTAACTGCAAACATTGATGGGGTAAATATTTTCTGCAAGAAGATCCAAGCAATGTTTAATGGTTCATGACAAGTATTAAATTGTGGCATAGATAAAGTTATTATCGCCTTTATTTACTGACAGGCTATGAATATTTATACATTAGTAAATATCATTAAAGTGGTAATAACTAGTTGTCTGATAACAAAGCAGAAAGGTTATTACAAATAAAATCAATATTGTCGTCTTTTAGTCCAGGGAAAAGTGGTAAAGTCAAAATCTCACTATAAAACTGCTCCGCATTAGGATAATCGCCGAGCTTAAATCCCAATGATTGATAGTAGGGTTGCAAATGCACCGGGAAATAATGCACATGCACCTGAATATCGAGCTGGCGCATGTTATCAAACACAGCTTTACGTTTTTCTGAAGGCAAACGGACAATATACAAATGTCGCGCGCTATAACTATCATTTAGCGGACTAACAATAGCTAAAGGGAGAGTGTGCAACTGCTGTTGATAGCGCTCAGCCAATTGATTACGACGGTCAACGAACTCATCTATACGCCGCATCTGCGAGCAACCTAATGCTGCCTGCAGCTCTGTCATACGGTAATTAAACCCTAATAACTGCTGCTCATAATACCAATCGCCTTCATCGGGACGAGTTAACAGTGCTTTGTCGCGTACCACACCGTGTGCCCTCAACAGTGCCATTTTTTCAGCAAGTGCAGCATCCTTAGTTGTCGCCATACCACCTTCTGCCGTG
This sequence comes from Shewanella sp. A32, assembly GCF_029167175.1. Lineage (NCBI taxonomy): Bacteria > Pseudomonadati > Pseudomonadota > Gammaproteobacteria > Alteromonadales > Shewanellaceae > Shewanella > Shewanella sp. A32. The sequence goes on along the minus strand of NZ_JARFTS010000001.1, from coordinate 334,674 downwards.
GTGATAATCTTCACTGGATGAAAACTAAAAACAGTAATATCTGAATAGCGACAACAGCCTAATTTGCTGCCACCGTAGCTCCCACCAATACCATGTGATGCGTCCTCAATCACCTTTACCCCATAGGCATAGGCCAACTCGGCAATACGCTGCATATCGCAGCTATGACCGGCCAGATGCACGGGAATAATCACTTTGGGCAAACACCCCTTCTGCTTAGCATCCGCCAGTTTTTCAGCCAAGGAATTCGCACTCATATTGCCAGTTGCGGGGTCAACATCAACGAAATCAACCGTAGCGCCGCAATATAGCGCACAATTGGCAGACGCTAGAAACGTAATAGGTGATGTCCACACGCAATCATTTGGGCCAACCCCCAGAGCCAGACAGGCAATATGTAATGCCGCCGTTGCGTTACTCACAGCTACCGCATATTCAACCCCGGTGTAATTACAAACGGCTCGCTCAAAAGCGGGAACTTGGGGTCCCTGAGTTAGATAATCAGATTTCAGCACTTCGATAACGGCATCAATGTCGGTTTGATTGATCGCCTGCCTTCCATAAGGGATCATGCACGTTCTTCCATTGACAAGATCTCATCCACATTAAGGAAATGGGGATTGCTACCAGAGTTATATTCAAATCCTAAATCAACCTGTTGGCCGATTTCATTAAGGGCGTTATGACAAAAATCATTGTCGCGACCAAAGAACTTGATACTCGGGGTAATGACAAAGTGATCGTCAAACTCCAACGTATGATGAGAATCATCTGCCGGGCACATCACTTCATGCAGTTTTTCCCCCGGCCGTATCCCAATAATCTGCGGAGTTAGCCCCGGACCATAAGCCTCTGCCAAATCAGTAATGCGCACAGAAGGGATCTTCGGCACGAAGATTTCACCACCCTGCATCCGTTCAAAATTCTTCAACACAAAATCAACACCTTGTTGCAGAGTGATCCAAAAACGGGTCATATTTTCATGGGTGATGGGCAATGACGCAGCACCTTCGGCAACGAGCTTTTTAAAGAAGGGCACGACAGAGCCCCGCGACCCCACCACGTTACCGTAGCGTACGGCAGCGAAGCGAGTTGTACCACTGCCGACGACATTATTAGCGGCAATAAACAGCTTGTCAGATGCTAGCTTGGTCGCACCATAGAGATTAATTGGATTGGCGGCTTTATCGGTTGATAAAGCGATGACCTTTTTTACCTGATTGGCAATGGCGGCGGCGATGACGTTCTCGGCGCCGTGAATGTTAGTTTTAATACACTCCATCGGGTTATATTCTGCCGCAGGGACCTGCTTCATCGCCGCAGCGTGAATGACATAATCAACACCATTCATGGCCTGTGTTAAACGATCACGATCGCGGACATCCCCGATAAAATAACGCATACATGGAGCATTAAACTCTTGTTGCATCTCGTATTGTTTTAACTCATCACGGGAAAAAATAATCAATCGTTTTGGCTTATATCGCTCGAGCAAGGTTTTTGTATATTTTTTTCCGAAAGACCCGGTTCCACCGGTAATTAGGATTGTTTGATTATTGAACATTTTTTATCCCTATCCCAAATGAGTTTTCACCAATGGATACACGATACACAGTCGCCATTAACACATTGTTGATATGTATATGATACAAGTTTTACGCCAAACTACTTAGGCTAACAGCTCACAACTAACTTAAAGGTATTCTAAGCTATAAAATACATGATAACATCATGATTATAAATAAAAATACAAACTTCATACCACCTATTAGCAAAAGACATAGTTGGCACGTATATTGACTACAGGTTTTGCCTATAAAACAGCTCTTTTTCTGTCAAATTTTTGACCATTGCGACGATATTCAGGAAAGTTCATGGAATCTATCACTTCTGCGGTATTAGCGACGTTTAGTATCAGTCCTTTCGGCGAAACCTACTTACCAGCAATCAATGGCAGGCAATTTGAAAAGGCTGATTCACAGACCATTTATAATGAAAAATATTCTGATCTATTTAAATATGAAGAGATGCTGCATATTTTTATTGGCATGGACTCAGGGCTGTTAACCAACTATATCCTTCAACATGAACATACTCCTGGCAGCTATTTTATTTTTGTAGAGCTTCCAGAGGTTTTACAACTACTGAATATTGAATTAGACAAACAAACAAAACAAAAAATTAAGATTTGTGATGAATCTCAGTTAGAGGATATTTTAGAAGATGAAGGATGTACTGTCTGTATCGCTAAAAAACGCTACATGTTCCACCTCTCATTAGCAGCTGCTAATCAATCTATTATTGAATACAGCATACTCTATAAAAACATCCAAGCGCTATTAACAAAAACACAATTCGAACTAAATCAGGCTAATGAGCAAAAAATATTTGTTCATAAGCAACTACAAAATATTACTGAAAATCGTTTTCCTATTTCATTGCTAAAAAATCAGCTAAAACATCATATGGCAGTGGTGCTAGGTGGTGGGCCATCACTCGATGAGTACTTAAATTGGATCAAAAAAAATCAAGACTTTTTACTGATCATCGCCGTATCACGAGTGGCGGGAAAGCTAATAGCAGCAGGCATTAATCCAGACTTTGTGGTAACCGTAGATCCTAAAGATCTGAGTTTCGATGTAAGTCGTCAGGTAATACAATATTCTGACAAGTTATTATTAGTAAATGCCTATCATGCTACAAATACTATTATTGGCCAATGGCAAGGTCCTAAGCTTTATATGGGGAGTAGATTTCCTTGGCAAGATAATATGCCTAATTTGCCTGTTGCAGCGCCTACTGTAACTAACAGCGCCATAGCCCTTGCCGCATATATTGGTTGTAAGCAGATTTTATTGAGCGGAGTGGATTTATGTCATAGCCATTCAGGTTTAAGTCATACAAAAGGCACAGACGAAGCAACATTAGGCCCCAATCTTGGACAACCCTTAGAGTGGACTGAAACCTATAAAGGAGAAAAAGTTGAATCACCATCACAGTTATTACAAGCTGCACAACAAATAGCTGAGCAAGCGTCAACATTAAGTAAAAAACAGATAGAAATCTTTAATCTATCAGAGAATGCAGCAAAAATCGCGGCAGTAACTCATCGCGCTCCCGAAGATATTCTACTGCCTCAATTCCGAAAAATGGCAGTGATGTCGATGGTTATGTCTTTAACTAAGGAACAAGAGAGCCAATGCAGTTATTTACAAGATCTACAATATTGTTTTAATGAAGTGAAAACCACTCAACAAGCACTGTCAGCAATTGAAAATTTAACATATAAAGCAAAAATCAAATGTGAACAAGCAGTAAAACATGAAGCGTTAGATGCAAAATTATCATCACTGTTAGAAAAAACAGAATCAAAATTAAATAAAAAATACCTTTCACTAACAAACCTAATTAAAGGGTATGGATTTTATGAGTTTTCTTTTTTCTTAACAAGTCGCCAAGTGGATGAGTGGGAAGAGAAACAAATTTTATTAATGAATAGCAGTTACTACCAAGCCTATTACACTATTGCCCACAACTTACGACTATTACTCGACGAAACCCTATTCCGCATTAGCAGCAGGCTATCTGAGTTGGATAAAGCAACGTCATTTTCAGAATTGGCACAACAATGGCGTAAAGATATGACCCCAGGAAGAGTTATCATCAGAGAGCAACTGATCAATGATAGCTGTCCTATTACATTACGTAATGAATTACTATCAGAATATCAACAACAACAGCATCATACATATCTTGCCCCAGAATCTCCCGAATCTCTTTACTACAAAATTTTTAGTAAAATAATATTTCTTCAACAAAAACATCATTACGAGGGGTTAGACTATTTAGCTCGCAACCTAGCTTTATTAGTGGATAAAAATGAGCAATATAAACAACTATATTCTTTAGCTCTAGCCTATAAATTAGACATCGAAAATAAGCCAGAAGAAGCTTTGGATTCATTGCTCACTACGCCTGAAGATCAACGTTCACAAATTGAACTAAAATATATATCTCAACTTGCACTAAAGACTAATAATTTACCGCTTACAGAGAACACCTTGTGCCTTTTACAATCAAAAAATGATCAATTTAAACCTGCTTACGCACAGGTTTTAAAAATTCAGGGAAAAAACCAACAAGCGCTCAATATTTATCTGGATTATATTGAGAAATATCCAAAAGATATATTGATATTATTAAAACTAGCCGAATTTCTTGTGCACATAACACAACACCAGGCAGCTATTTCAGTATACACTCAAGTATTGGAGCTAGCGCCAGATAACATACCGGCCAGGGTTGCATTGCAATCATTGAGTCCGGTAGTTGAGTAGCATCCTTCTATTAACAACAATACTAGGTATAATCAGCATTTTAGACTCTGGAGAAATGGCTTGTCTTACAGTTACATTCCACTTGCTGAATACCGTCGCAAGTGGATTTTTAGTCACCATGAAATGCCTGTTTCAGAAAAGGAAAAAGCGGATATTTTGCCATTAACCAGCAAAAGTGCCATGGAGTTGTGGAATTGCTGGATCAGCAACAAAAGTAGCTGCGCTGAACAATTCACTAAAGGGGACTGGGCTGACCGTAAATCTACCTGGCATCATACTGACAACTGGCAATCACAATGGGACAGCGAACAGCCAGATTTGCCAGAAGCCCTCGCCCAGTTTATTCCGTGGGCTGATGACACTCGGGTCTATTTTTGTATCGAAAAATATGAAGTGATAGAAACCAGTTGGGCCACTTTTAAACAACACTGGAAGTGTTTTCTCTTCTGCGACGATGGTCCACTGTTAATCAGCAACCAACATCGGCAAGCTGTTTGGTTTAGCCAGGATGGTAACTATCGTCTGGGATTACGCAGCTGATTATTTATGGGGATTTTTATGAAATTGTTGCCGTTGAGCTTAGTGTTTCTATTGATGTCAGTATCTGCCTCTGCGAGGGAAATATCTGGGGTTGAAGTTCCTGAAACCTTATCCATCGATAGCCAACAACTACAATTGAATGGTGCCGGAGTTCGCAGCAAGTTTTTTATGGATTTGTATGTTGGCGGTTTGTATTTACCAGAGAAAGCGACCACCACTACCACTGTGTTATCTGAGAACTCCGCAGTGGTAAGCCTGAAAATAGTTTCAGGTTTGATTACATCAGAGAAGATGCGTAACGCCATTGAAGAAGGATTCGATGATGCAACAGAAGGTAAAACTCAGCCAATTGCCGAGGAAATAAAGCACTTCACAGCATTGTTTGAAGATGAAATCAAAGTCGGCGATGAGTTTTTATTAGTCACGAATAAACAGCACGGGGTTACCGCATACAAAAACGGCGTAGCCAAAGACACCATTGCCGGTGAAGACTTTCGAGAAGCCTTGTTAAAAATCTGGTTAGGTGATGAGCCCGCACAAAAAAGTTTGAAAAAAGAAATGCTCGGTCAATAACGTTGGAGACCCTGCAGTACAGCAGCGCTCAACAACGAGTGTGAAATTGCAGGGCCGGCACCTCACTACAACATGACTTCTGTACGCCAACCTTACCATTAAGGTAAACACCGACAATAAAAAGCGCCATCACCAACTGCGCGATAACGCTGATAAATTTCTGAACACATGTGGCGATGATTTGCAGAACAATGCAAATGTGGTCCATATTTTCGATTCGCAGTGGCTGTCATAAGATCACCCTACTTAACGAAGCCTTTAGCCACATTATAACCAACTGTTATTTATATAAATATTAAGAAATTTATCAATCTAGCAGCATCATTTGTCTGTAAAATGACCGGTTGTCATCAAGTAGCGTCTAATTTGATCCAAGAAAATAAAGCGGCTGCCGATACAGACTATAATGACGGTGATCATCCGTTCCTGAGCAACCTCCTGTTTTCCATTCAATATGTTCTTAATGAGCATGATGGGGACATGAAAAACAGGCATAACACCACTTATAACTAGAGATAAACAGATGAATTTTCGCAACTGGCCAATAGCCAAACAGATTGGGACGCTCGCATTTATACTCACGGTACTGGTGTTTGGTATCGTTGGGGTCTTTTCCTACAAAACCGCAGCGCAGGCGCTAAAAGATAAGGCGCTTTCCGCGATGGCCAAGGAAATGCACAGCGTAAATGACCTGCTGGAACTGCAGTACAAATCTTTATTGGTAATTGCAGATCGTAATGCAAGTGTATTCAACGAGATGTATCCCGGTGAGTTTTCTAAACCCGTTGGTGAAACCACCGACGTGATGGGTAAAGCGACCCCGACACTGAAACACAACAATGAGCTGGTGAATTCATCTATCAGCAAAGTGGACCGTTTTGCCAACCTTACCGGCGGAAATGCCACCGTCTTTGTAAAAGATGGAGATGACTTCCTGCGGATCTCTACCTCACTGAAAAAAGCCGATGGGACACGCGCAGTCGGGACCTATCTTGGGAAAAATCACCCTGGTTACAACAAGCTGCTCAATGGCGAAAATTATAAAGGCTATGCCAATTTATTCGGTAAAGATTATATGACTGAGTATCGCGCCATTAAAGATAAACAAGGCACCGTGGTGGGCATACTCTACACAGGTTTTGATATCAGTGAATCGTTGGCCCAAATCAAACAAGCAGTTAAACAATTGCGCATAGAAGAAAGCGGCAGCTATAGTCTGTTAAATCAGGAGCAGTCAGTTGTGGCTGATAACATCTTACCTGAAGGAGAAAAGCCTACAGCCGCCCAATTGGATGGACTGCCACTACAAGCATTACTCAACGACCACAACCTACAACAATACCAAAGCGCTGATGGGACACCAATGTACGCGATGAGTGACGTTATTCCAGGATGGCAGTGGCTACTGGTTGGCAAGGTAAAAGCCAAAGAATTGAATGAAGAAAGCACAACGTTATTGCTGATAAATACTGCGGCGTCATTTGTCGGTATTTTGGCAATTACCGCATTTTTATCATTGGTATTGCTTAACACGGTCAAGCCACTGCGGCGTCTGCAACTACATATGGAAGAGTTAGGTAAAGGCGATTTAAGTGTCGACCTTCCGGCCACAGATAGTCAAAGCAATAATGAAGTCAGTCGTATCACCGCCAGTGCGCGTCACATGACACAAAACTTACGGCAATTGATTCAAGAACTGCTCAACTCTGTACAGACCGTAGATTATCAGGCAGAACAAGCACAGGAAATTGCTAAACTCAATGGCGAAGAAGCGAAAGCACTGATGGGTCAAACCGATCAGATCGCCACTGCTATTGAAGAGATGTCGACTTCGATTCGTGATGTTGCCAACCATGCGGGACAGAGTGCCGAACAGAGCGCTGAAGTAGACAGTGCTTCTCGCGATGGTCACCAGCAACTTAGGCAGGTTGTGGATAGCCTTAAAACACTGGCACAGCAACTCAATTTGAGTCAGCAGGCGGTTGAAGGCGTGGCGAAAGAAAGCGAAGCCATCAACACCATCACTGATGTGATCAATGGTATTGCTGAACAAACTAACCTTTTAGCACTGAATGCTGCCATTGAAGCGGCTCGCGCCGGCGAACAAGGCCGTGGTTTCGCCGTAGTTGCCGATGAGGTTCGCACACTTGCCAGCAGAACACAGGCATCGATCTCCGAAATCAGTCAAACCATTGTGCATCTACAAGCAAAGATAAAAGATACCGCTTCCCGTATGACACAGAGTCATGAACTCGGTAACAGTTCAGCGACTCAAGGTGAAGCTGCCAATCAACAGCTAAGTGCCATCACTGAGCGTATCGCTTCGCTGGCTATCTCTGTCAGCAGCATAGCCAGTGCGACTGAACAACAAAGTGCCGTAGCCGATGAAGTGACTCGTAACCTGCATGAGATAACGGAATTAGCCAGAGAAGGCGACACCAGAGCGCATGAGACAGTGAAGTCAGCGCAGGAGCTGGCAGACGTAGCCGCAGCGCTAAAACGCCAAATCGGGGTGTTCCGGGTTTGATATTAACGATAAAAAAGGCGCTAACTGCGCCTTTTTTATCGTGCTATCGATTAGCGTTGTAAATTTGCTATGGGCACAGCTTTCATCATCACTTCGGTAGTGTACTTACCGTTATTGATCACAGGGTAACGATCGTAGGTCTGAAAAATCACTTTCCCTTGATAGATGATCATGGCCACCACGCCATAGTTGGTTTTACTGTTCAGCGAGTCTGCTGGCAGGATAAACTTAAATGGCACCGGTACCCGGGCGACGTTAAAGGTCTTTTGAGCAATGATTGCGCCTGGCGTGTCTAAATCAATGATCGCCATAGTGATACTACAGCCATCCGGTAACATGATTTTCTCGCGATAAGAGGCCGCACCATTCACCACAACAGGTGCAGGCGGTTCTACTGTGACGCACCCAGCCAACCACAATCCACTCGCAGCCATCAATAGTGATTTCATTATCCGCATTTTTCTATCCTTCCATTTTAGGATTTGTCATTCGAATAAGTCCTTCCTGCGAAGCAGATGCTACCAACAGCCCCTGTTGGTTAAAGAATTGACCACGAACAAAACCGCGACCACCATAAGCATTTGGACTATCCACCGCGTACAACAGCCACTCACTCATATTGACTGGTCGATGAAACCACATCGCATGATCAATGGTAGCCATTCGCACTCCAGGCGTTAAAAAAGACACCCCATGCGGCTGAACGGCTGTTACCAGGAAATTAAAATCTGAGGCGTAGGCCAGCAAGTAGTCATGCATACAATGTTCTGCGGGCAACTCACCATTCGCTCTCATCCACACGTAACGGGTCGGTTCTGAAACCGCCGGCGCAACGGGATTTAGCGGATTGACCATGCGCATCTCAATTGGTGAATCGGCTAAAAATTTTTCAAGAATTTTTGCCGGAACTCGGTCACGCATCGTCATGGCAAGTTCCTGCTGGTTCAGTAACCCATCAGGTCCTGGCACCTTAGGCATACTGGCTTGATGATCAAACCCAGTTTCAGGCTCCTGAAACGAGCAGGTCATATAAAATATGGGGCGTCCCTTCTGAATCGCCTTTACCCGGCGAGCGCTAAAGCTACCGCCATCACGCATATTTTCCACATCATAAACAATGGGTAAGGTTTCATCCCCGGCGCGCAGAAAATATGAATGCAACGAATGGACTTGACGCTCTGGGGGAACGGTTTGTCTGGCAGCGCTTAACGCCTGCCCCATCACTTGGCCACCAAAAACATGGCCGAAGCCTAAATCCTGACTCTGACCACGGAACAAGCCCATTTCTACCGGTTCCAGTGTCAGCAGTGATAACAGCTCATTTAATACTTGGCTCATAGTGTCCCATCAACGCTTAATCATTAACGATAAAGAGTAACGCAGACATGCAGTTAAACGCCAGCTTTGGGAATTATTCTAGTAGCACACCATGTTCACGACAGGCGTTTCTCGCCCATTTGACTATCTGTTCTTCACCGCTTTTCTCAAAGCTTAAAGGATGGGCTTTACTGAGTTTAGGCCAGGTCTTACCCACCAGCTCAGGGGTACAATCATCGGCAGTAAAATAAGCGGGAGCGGTTTCCGCCAAGCGCACACAACTCACACTGCCCGCAGCGGCTAACACATGCTGTCCGGTGGGGGCGGAATCGCCCAGCAGGTACATGGCAGCAGCAACCGGCGCTTCAATCGAAAACATGGCTCCCACATCATCAGCCATATGATGGGCAGTCATGCCGGTCACGACTTGGGCACAGAGACTGTTAACACAGATGTTGTAGCTTTGCCCTTCCAGACTAAGGCTGTTAACCAAACCAATTAACGCCATTTTTGCACTGGAATAAGCAGCCTCAAATTGATCGCCAAACAAACCACTGGCCCCCGTTAGCATCAAAATGCGGCCAAAAGCCTGCTGCTTCATCATGCCCCAGAATGCGCGGCAAAAAAGAAAACTGCCGGTAAGATCGACATCTATCTGGCGCCGCCATTCATTCATGGTGATTTTTTCAAACGGAGCTGACTTATGCACACCGGCACATAACAGCAAGAAATCCACTTTGGCAAATTGCTGTATGACTTGATGACAAACCTCTTCCACCTGAGTTTCGTTAGTGACGTCGCAGTACCAATATTTCACTTCGGCACCCAACGCGGCGATGGCCGCCGCAGTTTCCCGACAATCCTGTTTGTCGATAAGCGCAATCTGGGTACCGCGTTGAGCCAATGCGATTGCAAATGCTCGGCCTAATCCTGAGGCGGCACCCGTAACTACTGCAGTCCTGTGCTGGAAACGCATAATGTCAATCTCCTGAGCATATTGATGCCGGGATAGATTTACGGCTTATTTACACCAATTTCGTTACTACTACAGATCCATTATGACTGTATTTTTCTTGGATAGTCGCCTAACAAATGTGCGCTGTTTCAAACTCTTTTACATGCATTTATCCGATTGTGCTAACTTTCGCATGGCTTCTTGATATCCTATATACAGTAGTAACTCGGTAAATGTGAAACGTGAACATGAATCCTTGGTTTTTGGCAATACGCCCTCGGACTCTGCCAGCTGCGGCAGGGCCACTACTGATTGGCAACATGATGGCACTGCCTTTGGAGAAATTTAGTTGGGTTGTTGCTATCGCATCGATGACCTGTGCGCTGCTATTGCAAATCGCGGTAAATCTGGCAAATGACTATTTCGATTTTAAGAATGGGATTGATACTGAAGATCGTATAGGGCCAACCCGCGTAACCCAAAGCGGTATGCTAGCGCCTTATAAAGTCCGCAATGCCATGGTGTTATGTCTGTTGTTATCGTTAGCGGTGGGCAGTTATCTTATATGGCACGGTGGCTGGCCAATCGCCATTCTTGCTGCGGCATCCATGCTTGGAGCTTTGGGCTATAGCGGTGGCCCCTATCCACTGGCCTCCCATGGCCTAGGTGAACTCGCCGCATTTGTCTTCTTTGGCTTGGTGGCTGTGGTTGGCAGTTATTACCTACAAGCAGGGGTGACCACTACCGCTTCCTGGCTGTTGGGTTGCGCGGTTGGCTTACTGAATGCCGCGATAATGTTAGTCAATAATACCCGCGATATTATGACCGATACCAAAGCCGGAAAGAAAACACTGGCGGTACGCATTGGGGAGGCTCAGGCTCGGGTGCTGTATCAGGCGCTGTTATATCTGCCGTTTGGGCTGATCATTGCAGGCTTCTTGCTCGGACAATTGCCAGGATTTCCAGTATTGCTGGCGGGATTGTCACTGATTATGGCGCGCAAATTATCTTATGATTTCTATCAGGGTTCAGGTGCCGCACTTAATCCGCTGCTGGGTAAAACCGCAAAACTGACCATGATGTTCAGCGCGTTATTTAGTGTGGGATTAATGTTCTGAGAACCTTTTCCAGGTAATCAAAAGGCTTCCATTGGAAGCCTTTTTATTTTCCGACCTTGAACTAACTAGACGATTTTTACCAGCGTACGCTCAGCTTGACTCCAGTTCAGATGGTATTTCTCACCCGCTGGTTTATCTGTACGTTCGAACGTATGAGCGCCAAAGAAGTCACGTTGGCCCTGTAACAAGTTCGCAGGCAATGTGTCACTGCGAAAACTGTCGTAGTAAGCCAGTGCTGAACTGATACATGGGACAGGTACACCTTTCAATACCGCAGTAGCCACCACTTGCCGCCACTGCTGTTGTAATTGCGACAGAGTATTAGCAAAACTTTCGGCCTGCAACAGATTATCCAGCTGTGGCGCGGTTTCGTATGCATCAGTAATCGTCTGCAGGAAACCGGCACGAATAATACAGCCAGCGCGCCAGATACTCGCAATCGACGCGAAATTGAGTTGCCATCCCTGCTCTTTGGCGTTCATCGCCATCAACTGAAAGCCCTGAGCGTAAGCACAGACTTTGGCACAATACAGTGCAGCTTCCAGTGCATCGATAAGCGTTTGACGCTCGGTAGGATCATGTTTAATTTCAGGTCCGACTAACTGTTTGCTAAGCTGCATGCGCAGATCTTTCTGGGTACTCATCGCTCTGGCATATACGGCCTCGGCGATCGTGGGCGCCGGACAGCCCATTTGCAGACTGCTGACGGCCGTCCATAAGCCAGTCCCCTTCTGCCCAGCCTTATCGAGGATCATCTCCACCAACGGCTTGCCGGTCAGCGGATCGGCTTGTTTGAGCACTTCAGCACTGATACCGATGAGGTAGCTGTTAAGCTTGCCTTGATTCCACTTTTCAAAGACAGAGGCGACGTCTGCGGCCGACAGCCCCAATCCCTGATGCAGGATCTGGTACGCTTCACAGATCAGCTGCATATCGGCATATTCGATACCGTTGTGCACCATTTTGACGTAATGACCGGAACCAGATGGGCCAATATAGGCGGTACAAGGTTCGCCATCGGTGTCCCGTTGTCCGGGGTGTGAACGCTCGATAGGCTTACCAGTGACACGATCAACTTTAGCCGCAATCGCGCGCCAAATCGGGGCGAGGTGTTCCCATGCAGCTATATCACCGCTCGGCATTAATGACGGTCCAAAACGCGCACCGACCTCACCGCCAGAAACGGCTGAGCTGAAAAATATGAATTTACCTTTGTAGATCTGTTCACGATCTATGGTATCAGTCCACAGACTGTTACCAGTATCAATGACGATATCGTCACTTTCGATGCCAGCGTCTATCAATGCCTGACATACGCCATCAACCGGTTTCCCGGCAGGTACAGAGAGCAGCAAAATTCTGGGCTTACTGAGCGATTGCAGCAGCTCAGGCATTGAATGAAAACCTTTAAGTACCAATCCACGCTCAGGTACTTCAGTCATCGCTTGCTGTTCTGCGGCAAAGACTTTTGCCTCATCCAGATCAAATGCGGCCACTCGGTAACCATTATCTACGATGTTGAGGGCCAGATTTTTGCCCATGACACCCAAGCCGATAACCCCAATATCAGCAGAATGGAATTTCATAATTTTTCACCAGTTGTCGTCGCCATAACCACAGGCCAATCACGACCAAATTCAATAAAGGAGCATATTATACTGAGCTTCTGTTGTTTTTTTCCAACAAAGTATCTCGATAACGCAGCCTAACTTAATCAATTGATCAAAAATGATGAAAATGAAAAACAATAAAGCCCACATAATCGTGGGCTTTAGCATTAAAGTTAGCAAGTTTTAGGCATGTTGTTGCACTAATGCATCAGCATAGCCCATACGCGTCAGCGCATCACGTACCAAATCTAACGTCAATGGATCTTCTATCGTCGCGGGAGGAGTATAAGACTGATTGTCAGCGATTTTACGCATCGTACCGCGCAAGATCTTACCTGAACGAGTTTTAGGTAATTTCTGCACCGCACTTACCAGTTTAAATGCCGCCACCGGTCCAATCTCCTGCCGAACCTTAGCCACCAGTTCGTCATGTAATTGCTTCTCGCTGATATCAATTCCATTTTTTAATACCACAAGACCCAACGGCACCTGCCCTTTCAGTTTGTCATCCACACCGATGACTGCAGCTTCTGCTACTGCCGGATGCTGACATAACACTTCCTCAAAACGTCCGGTGGACAAACGATGTCCCGCCACATTAATGATGTCGTCAATCCGACTCATAATGTACAGATAACCGTCTTCATCCATATAACCGGCATCCCCAGTAAGATAATAACCGGGATACATGCTGAGATAACTTTCCTGATAGCGCTTATCATTTTGCCAGAGCGTCATGAGTGTTCCTGGCGGCAGTGGCAGCTTAATGACTACGTTACCGGATTGTCTTGGTGGCACTTGTGCGCCAAATTCATCAACGACTTCCACCTGGTATCCAGGCACCGCTCGTGCAGGAGAGCCCGGTTTCACAGGAATCGCCTGTACCCCCATCAGATTAGCGGCCACCGCCCAACCGGTTTCCGTCTGCCACCAGTGATCTATCACCGGCTTACCCAGTTTTGTGCCGGCCCAATTTAGGGTATCGGGATCACAGCGCTCTCCAGCTAAGAATACCGTTTCCAGGCAACTCAGATCCGCATCTGCAACAAAGTCGCCATTAGGGTCTTCGCGCTTAATCGCCCGAATAGCGGTAGGGGCAGTGAAGAAGCTTTTCACGCTATATTTCTGGATAGTGCGCCAGAAAATACCTGGATCAGGCGTACCAACGGGTTTTCCTTCGTACAGAACTGTCGTTGCGCCCACCAGCAGCGGTGCATAGACAATATAGGAATGCCCGACGACCCAACCTACATCCGATGCGGCCCAAAAGGTATCACCCGGATTGATGTTGTAGATATGCTTCATCGACCAGGCGAGCGCTACGGCATGACCACCGTTATCGCGAACCACACCTTTCGGCTGTCCTGTAGTACCCGAGGTATACAAAATATAAAGTGGATCAGTGGCCTCAACCGGCACGCATTCCGCCGGTGATACGTCTTTAATTGACTGTTGCCAGTCGTAATCGCGTCCTTCCTGCAAATCCGCAGCATACTGACTGCGGCCTAGGATCAAACAACGTTCCACTTTATGGCTCGACTGCTCCAAGGCCTTATCCAGCAATGGCTTGTATGGCACCACACCAGAAGGTTCGACACCACAGGAGGCGCTCAGTACCAACTTAGGTTTCGCATCGTTGATTCGTGTAGCCAGTTCATTGGCAGCAAAGCCACCAAACACCACGGAATGAATAGCGCCAATACGCGCGCAGGCCAGCATCGCATACACTGTTTCAGGCACCATTGGCATGTAAATCACAACGCGGTCACCTTTCACCACCCCGACAGATGCCATGTAACCCGCCAACCGACTGACCTGCGCCTGTAGCTCAGCGTAGGTCACGCCATATTCGGTGCCAGTGACCGGACTGAAATAGCGAATCGCAAACTGCGCCCCCCGCCCCGCCTGAACATGGCGATCGACTGCATTAAAGCAAGTATTCAGCTGGCCCTTATTAAACCAGCGATAAAATGGCGCATTACTTTCATCCAGTACTGTTTCCCACGGCTGATACCAGTCTATGGCTGTGGCACATTCACCCCAGAAAGCCGCTTTATCCTCTATGGACTTCTGGTACAGGGTTAAACCCGGATCTGTCATCTAACTGTCCTCCCCAAGGACCGCCTCTCGGCGTAACACCCCCTTCCTTCCGCATTCATTAATAGACGCTTTTATAATCAGACCCTATTAGACGTTAGCCTAAACAGGGCTTTTTTAAGACCTTTTGCTAATTAGCCAACTGGACTGACCTGCCTTTATTCAACAGCTAATACTCAAAATTCTGCGCTAAAATACACACAGCAAACTTTACCTTTACGTAAACTTTCTATATCGTGCGCATATTGCTGCTAACTGAGTGTTATTAAATGAATATCCGACCAACGCCCCAAACCACTTATTCCATCAGTGACCTGTCACGGGAATTTGATATTACGACTCGGAGCATCCGGTTTTATGAAGATCAGGGGCTGTTGAAACCTAAACGCCGCGGTCAGACTCGTATTTACAGTCTGAAAGATAAAGTACGGCTGAAGTTGATTTTGCGCGGTAAACGCTTGGGATTTTCGCTGGCAGAAACCCGTCGCTTATTTGAATTATACGATGCCGATAAAAGCAGTGTGTCACAGCTCAGCACCATGCTGGAGCTTATTGAAGAGAAAAAGACCTCGCTGCAGCAACAGATGGATGACATCAAAATTGTGCTGATGGAACTGATGTCAGCAGAAAGTCAATGTCGCCAAGCATTAGCAGAAATCGCTACCGAAAAAACCGGTTAATCACGCCGCTGCGATCATCTGCAGATTGTTGCGGTCTTCAGCGTCGTTACAGGAGCCAACCATGATACCCAGTTATTCAGGACTTGACTTCGGACTTGGAGAAGATATCGACATGTTGCGGCAGACCGTTGCCGCATTCGCCGCGGCTCAGATTACCCCTCTCGCAGCACAAATCGACCAAGACAATCAATTTCCTACAGCACTATGGCCACAATTAGGTCAAATGGGGTTGTTGGGTATTACTGTCAGCGAAACTTTGGGGGGTGCCGGCATGGGCTATCTGGCGCATGTGGTGGCAATGGAAGAAATCTCTCGCGCCTCCGCCTCTGTCGGACTGTCTTACGGTGCGCATTCTAATCTGTGTGTAAATCAGATATTCCGTAACGGTACGGCAGCACAGAAAGACCGATATCTGCCCCAACTGGTCAGTGGTGAACATATCGGCGCCTTAGCGATGAGCGAACCCAATGCGGGTTCCGATGTGGTATCCATGAAGCTGCATGCCCGTAAACAGGGCGATCATTATCTACTGAATGGCAACAAAATGTGGATCACTAATGGTCCCGACGCCGATGTGTTTGTGGTTTACGCCAAAACTGAACCCCAACTGGGAGCCAAAGGCATTACCGCGTTTATTGTTGAACGAGACTTTCCCGGATTCGCAACCGCGCAAAAATTAGACAAATTGGGAATGCGTGGCTCTAGTACCTGCGAACTGGTATTCACTGATTGTGAAGTGCCAGAAGCCAACATTCTCGGGCAGTTAAATCAGGGGACCAAAGTGCTGATGAGCGGCCTTGACTATGAGCGCGTGGTACTGGCGGGCGGACCATTAGGCATTATGACAGCCTGCCTCGATCTGACACTGCCCTACACAACTGAGCGACAACAGTTTGGCAAGGCAATTGGTGAGTTCCAACTGGTGCAGGCCAAACTGGCCGATATGTACACCGAAATGAATGCTGCCAAAGCTTATGTTTATGCCGTAGCAAAAGCCTGCGATCAGGGGCGAGCCAGTCGCAAAGATGCGGCGGGTGCGATTCTTTACAGTGCCGAAAGGGCAACTCGCGCGGCGCTGGATACCATCCAACTGCTGGGGGGAAATGGCTATATCAATGACTATCCGGCCGGACGCTTACTGCGCGACGCCAAACTGTATGAGATAGGCGCTGGCACCTCGGAAATTCGCCGAATGCTCATCGGTCGTGAACTGTTCAGTGAATGTCACTGAGCCGCCATCTAATCAATAGCGGAGCCAACCACCATGACCCGCATCATCAGCCAGATCAATCCCAGTGATGACGCTTTTATCAGCCGTCAGCAGTCGATGCAGCAGTTAGTGGATGATCTCAAACAGAAACTCACAGTGATTGCTCAGGGCGGCGGTGAACAAGCCATGCAGCGCCACTGTAGCAAAGGCAAACTAGCCCCCAGAGAACGGCTGGCGCAATTGCTGGATGCTGACGCTCCATTCCTTGAAATCGGCCAGTTTGCCGCATATGAGGTTTATGATGAAGTCGTGCCAGCCGCTGGTGTGATTGCGGGTATCGGCCGTGTCAGTGGTTGCGAGTGTATGCTCATCGTCAATGATGCCACCGTTAAAGGCGGCAGCTACTACCCGTTAACGGTTAAGAAGCACTTACGCGCCCAGGCCATTGCTGAGCGTTGTCGCCTGCCTTGCATCTATCTGGTTGACTCCGGTGGCGCGAATCTGCCGCTGCAAGATGAAGTGTTTCCTGATCGCGAGCATTTTGGCCGGATCTTTTTCAACCAGGCGCGCATGTCAGCTAAAGGCATTCCACAGATTGCCGTGGTAATGGGATTATGCACTGCAGGTGGGGCTTACGTCCCGGCGATGGCCGATGAATCGATTATTGTGGCTAATCAGGGCACCATCTTCCTGGCTGGACCGCCACTGGTAAAGGCTGCCACAGGTGAAGTGGTGTCGGCGGAAGAACTGGGCGGCGGTGACGTTCACACCCGCTTATCCGGTGTAGCCGACCATCTGGCTCAAAACGATGCCCATGCATTGCAATTGGCGCGGCAGGCCGTGTCACGCTTGAATCGTCGAGCCCCTAACTTGACACCACAATCTGCAGCCATGCCGCCACTATACGACTGTCAGGAACTCTATGGCATTGTCGGTACTGATCTGAAGAAACCCTATGACGTTCGCGAAGTGATTGCCCGGCTGGTCGATGGCTCAGATTTTGACGAGTTCAAAGCCAATTACGGCAGCACACTGGTATGCGGTTTTGCCAACCTGCATGGCTACACCGTAGGTATCATCGCCAACAACGGCATCCTATTTTCCGAGTCGGCACAGAAAGGGGCACATTTCATTGAGTTATGTTGTCAACGACAGATCCCGCTACTGTTTTTACAAAACATTACCGGCTTTATGGTTGGTAAAAAATATGAACAGGAAGGCATCGCCAAACATGGCGCCAAAATGGTAATGGCTGTTGCTTGCGCCAATGTGCCGAAGTTTACCGTCATTATTGGCGGCAGCTATGGTGCCGGCAATTATGGCATGTGTGGCCGCGCTTATGACCCTACCATGATGTGGATCTGGCCCAATGCCCGTATTTCGGTGATGGGCGGCGAACAAGCGGCCAATGTGTTGGCGACGGTCAAACGCGATAGTCTGGAGCGCCAGGGGCAAACCTGGTCACAAGCTGACGAAGCCGATTTTAAAGCCCCCATCGTCGATAAGTATGAACGTGAAGGTAATCCTTATCATGCCAGTGCTCGCTTATGGGACGACGGCATTATCGATCCAGCGCAAACCCGCGACGTTATCGGACTGGCGCTTGCAGCGGCTGCCAATGCGCCAATCGAGCCCTGTCAATTTGGCGTATTTCGCATGTAGGAGAACATTATGCAGCACATTCTACTTAAGCGGGATGCACACGGTGTCTGTCATCTCATCCTCAATCGCGCAGATGCCGCCAACGCCTTTGATGAACAGCTAATCGCCGAATTAATCACTCAGTTAAATCAGCTCGCTATCGACCCGAGTTGCCGAATTCTGCTGCTGCGAGGCCAAGGCAAGCACTTCAGCGCCGGAGCCGATCTGCACTGGATGCAGCGTCAGGCAAAAATGGATGAGCAAGCCAATATCGCCGATGCCCGTCAGTTAGCAACGCTAATGCAAACGCTGGACAGTTTTCCCAAACCAACCGTGGCGTTAGTACAAGGCGCTGCCTTTGGTGGCGCGTTAGGGCTTATCTGCTGTTGTGATATTGCGATTGCCAGCAGCGATGCCCGCTTCTGTCTAAGCGAAGTCAGGTTGGGACTTATTCCGGCGGTGATCTCGCCCTACGTCAATCGCAGTATTGGGATGCGGCAACTGCGGCGATACGCACTCACTGCTGAATTGATCGATGCCGTCACCGCCTTACAGTTAGGATTAATACATCAATTAAGCGATGACCTGGAGAATTCGGCGCAGCAAATGATCAGTGCGTTACTGCAAGGCGGCCCCGCAGCTCAGCAGCAATGTAAAACCTTGCTGGCACAAATTGAAACTGCACCATTTGATGAAGCACTCACTCACCTTACCGCCCAAGCGATCGCTGAAGCCAGAGCAGATAAAGAAGCGACTGAGGGCATCGATGCGTTTTTTGCTAAGCGGCAGCCAAGTTGGCAACCAAGTAGCACATCCCCAGTGCAGGAGTCTGAGCATGACTGAAGCCAGCATTCGCAAGTTATTGATTGCCAATCGCGGCGAGATTGCCTGCCGGATCATACGAACCTGTCAGCGACTGGGGATTAGCACAGTGGCTATCCATTCAGCCGTTGACCGCCAGGCTTTGCATGTCCGCGCGGCCGATGAAGCGGTAGCACTGAAAGGCAGTTCGCCATTGGCACCCTATCTGGATATTGAGGCGATTATTGCCGCGGCCAAGCGCTGTGGCGCCGATGCGATCCATCCGGGCTATGGTTTTCTCTCGGAAAATGCAGACTTTGCCAATGCGTGTACCAAACATGGACTGATTTTTGTTGGCCCGCCAGCCAGTGCCATTGAAGCGATGGGCAATAAAAGTGCCGCCAAAACGATTATGACCGAAGCGGGGGTGCCGTTAGTGCCGGGTTATCACGGTCCGGAGCAATCTGCCAGTTTTCTGCAACAGCAGGCACCCATGATCGGTTTCCCATTGCTAATTAAAGCTGCATTTGGCGGTGGTGGTAAGGGAATGCGGGTGGTGGAAACCGCTGAGGATTTTGCTGCTGCACTAGCAGCGGCAAAGCGTGAGGCCAACGCCGCATTTACCGATGATACCGTACTGTTGGAGCGTTACCTGACGCAGCCGCGTCACATTGAAGTACAAGTATTTGCCGATCAGCAGGGGAACTGCATCTATCTGGGCGATCGCGATTGCTCATTGCAACGTCGTCATCAGAAAGTCATTGAAGAAGCGCCAGCCCCCGGTCTCAGTGATGAACTCAGGCAACAAATGGGGCAAGCTGCGGTGGCAGCAGCAAAGGCTATCGGCTATTACGGTGCGGGCACTATTGAATTTCTACTGGGCAACGACCAGCAGTTCTACTTCATGGAAATGAATACCCGCTTGCAGGTAGAACATCCGGTGACAGAACTGATCACTGGTCAGGATCTGGTGGCCTGGCAGCTAACCGTCGCTGTTGGTGAGCCATTGCCGTTGACGCAGCAGCAAGTCTCAATCAATGGATGTGCTGTGGAAGCCCGAATTTATGCCGAAAATCCCAGCCATAACTTTCTGCCAGCCTGCGGCCCCCTGCTGTATCTGGCAGAACCAGTGGCGGAACATCTGCGGCTGGATACCGGGGTGCACCAAGGTGATGTGATTACCCCCTTTTACGATCCGATGATCGCTAAGTTAATCATCTGGCACCCACAGCGCCGTGAAGCCTTACGCCAACTGACACAGGCATTGCACCAGTATCAGATAGCAGGGCTTCAACATAACATTGCGTTTCTGGCCGCCTTGACCTCACATCCCGCATTTATCAATGAAAACTTCAGTACCCACTTTATTGAACAGCATCTCGATGAATTGCTGCAGCAAGCCACTACACCGGCGCCGACAGCTGAAGTACTGGCTGCGGTAGCGATGGTGAAGCTGCTGGCGTTTAAACCACAAGATCGGTTTAACAACGGCTCGCCATGGCAGCAGCTAGCAGGGTTTCGACTGAATGCCGCGGCGGAATGGCACTTCCAGCTGCGGTATGCCGCAACCTCGACCAGTTTCCAATTGCAGGTGCAGCAACAAGCTATTGGTGAGTATTCACTGACAATCAATTGCACGTCAGCCGCTGATTCCGCTCAAACATCCGTGTTAGTGAGTGGTGAATTAACCACCGCACAGCAACTCAAGCTGACGTTCAATGGCATGAGTCAACACTGGCATTTCTGTCAGCATCAACAGACGCTTTTTTTGCTGCGTGAAGGTCACGTTTGGCAGTTTGAGAGTGGACCGCAGCGTTACGATATTGGCCGCGACAATGCCGATACCTCGCTGCAAGCCCCGATGAATGGCACCATCGTGACGTTGTTAGCACAGCCTGGCAATTTTGTCCGCAAAGGCAGCGGACTACTGGTACTGGAAGCAATGAAAATGGAGTACCAGATCAATGCGCCAGCAGATGGCACTGTTGACCGCTTTTTGTGTCATGCCGGAGAACTGGTAAAGGACGGGGCATTGTTAGTCCAGTTCACTGTCAAGGAGTCGGTCTGATGTATCCATCATCCATCAGTATCTATGAAGTCGGTCCACGCGACGGTCTGCAGAATGAGCGCCCAGTGGCAATGAGTGACAAAGTGCAATTGATTAATCACTTAGCCAAGGCGGGGCTCAAGCGAATTGAGGCAGGCAGCTTTGTGTCTGCCAAATGGGTGCCACAAATGGCCGACTCGGCAGCAGTGCTGGGACAGATAACCCGCCATGCCGGTGTGAGATACTCAGCACTGACACCAAACCTTGCCGGATTTGAGGCCGCACTAGCCGCCGGTGTCGATGAAGTGGCAGTGTTTACCGCTGCCTCTGAAAGTTTCTGCCAGCGCAATATCAACTGCAGTATTCAAGAATCAATCGCGCGTTTTGCCCCATTAATGAAACAGGCCAAGCTTGTCGGCATACCAGTGCGAGGTTACGTGTCCTGCGTACTGGGTTGCCCTTACGAAGGCTACATTGCACCAACACAAGTCGCCGCGGTGGCACAGGAATTACTGCAACTTGGAGTTTACGAAATCTCCCTCGGCGACACCATTGGTGTCGGCACCCCACTGAAAGCCAGAAACATGCTCGATACCGTTGCCAGCAAGGTGCCAGTAGCGCAATTAGCGCTGCATTTTCATGACACTTATGGACAGGCGCTGGCCAATATTCTCGCGTGTCTTGATGCCGGGATTACGACGCTTGATGCCGCAGTGGCGGGTCTTGGGGGTTGCCCCTACGCCAGAGGTGCCTCTGGCAATCTGGCGACAGAGGATCTGGTGTATATGCTGCACGGTTTAGGCATACAAACCGGCGTGGACTTACCGAATCTGGCTCGCGCGGGGGCACAGATCAGTCAGATACTCAAGCGTAATAATGGTAGTAAGGTCGGTCAGGTGTTAGCCACCGAACAGTGATAGCCAGCACAGGAGAACATGCCATGGCGGGTCTCAATAAAGTCGTTCACAGTTATTCCGAAGCGCTGTCAGGGCTTGAAAACCATATGACGGTGATGGTGGGTGGTTTTGGCTTATGCGGCATTCCGGAGGGGCTGATCAGCGAGATGGTCAGACGGCAGGTGACCGGGCTAACCGCTATTTCCAACAATGCAGGTGTTGATGATTTTGGCTTAGGTCTGTTACTGCGGGGGCATCAGATCACCACCATGATCGCCTCTTATGTGGGAGAGAATGCGTTATTTGAACAGCAGATGCTGAGTGGGGAACTCAACGTCATACTCACCCCACAAGGTTCTCTGGCAGAGAAAATCCGCGCAGGTGGGGCAGGTATTCCGGCATTTTTTACGGCGACTGGCTATGGTACGCCAGTGGCCGAAGGCAAAGAAACCCGCGAAATCGGTGGTCGCCATTATGTCCTTGAACCGGCGCTGACGGCAGATTTTGCCTTAGTCCGCGCCTGGAAAGCTGACACCATGGGCAATCTTATCTACCGCCATACCGCGGCCAATTTCAACCCGGTGATGGCCACTGCGGGCAGAATCACCGTGGCTGAAGTGGAAGAGATTGTCGAAGCGGGTGCACTCGACCCGGATCATATTCACACCCCCGGCATCTATGTTGAACGGGTGATCCAAGGCAGTTTCGAAAAACGCATTGAAAAACGTACCGTCAAAAGCAGTCACGTTTGAAGGAGAACAGCATGGCACTATCCAGAGAACAGATGGCAATGCGGGTCGCCCGCGAACTGCATGATGGCGACTATGTGAATCTGGGGATTGGCATCCCTACCTTAGTGGCTAACTATATTCCAGCAGACATTCAAGTGATGCTGCAGTCAGAAAATGGTTTGCTGGGGATGGGTGAATTCCCAGAGGAAACAGCAGTTGATGCCGACCTGATTAATGCGGGCAAGCAAACGGTTACCGCAGTTAAAGGCGCCTCGTTTTTCTCCAGCGCCGACAGCTTTGCGATGATCCGCGGAGGCCATATCGATCTCACGGTACTGGGCGCATTTGAGGTGGACGTCAGCGGTTCTATTGCCTCCTGGATGATCCCCGGCAAATTAGTCAAGGGAATGGGGGGTGCTATGGATCTGGTTGCCGGCGCGCGGCATATCATTGTCACCATGATGCATGCAGACAAAGCGGGCAACTCAAAACTACTGCCACAATGTACTTTACCGTTAACCGGCGTCGGCTGTATTCACACAGTACTGACCGATTTGGCACTGTTACAGATCTATGACGGTGCTTTTCACCTAAAAGAATTGGCTCCCGGCGTGACTATAGATGAAATAAAAGCCAAAACCGCTGGCAAACTGGTGATTCCGCAGCAAGTGCCAACAATGGAGTTTTCACCCAGAGTATTCCGGTGATGAGCGACAGTAGCTATCTGAAGCATTGCTTCAGATAGCGTCGGCAAAACTTAGCCACGCGAACTGGCATCTGCATCTATTTGAATAGCGTGGTTTAGGATTTACAACAAAAAGGCACCGCTTGAGATGCCTATTTACACGATGATCATGCTACTCAGTTGGCGCTCGTGACCGTACTACTGATAGTGAAGCTGGTAACTACAGAACCTGCAGTATAATTGGCCGGGTCAACATACATCCCATTAAATAATTCGTCGTAACTGCGCAGCGTACCACCGCGGTAAACAGTATAACTGGAACCGGTTGCCAACGCTGGACTGGAAATCAGTACCGCCGAAGCGGAATTAGGCATCTGGTACGCAAACACCGCATTCCCAGATGCATCCGTTACCACTAAGTTTCCTGAATTTATATTACTAAGGGCCACGGTATTCTGTGTTGTCACAGAACGGGTAACACTGCTATTGCGTCCGCCAATACCTACAATTAAGCCACCGGTAATTTTGAACGTATTGTTGTCACAATCCAGCCCCCCGTCTGCCCCGCCAGCACCATCAGCAACAACAACACCGCCCGTGACCGTTAACGTACCATTAGAGTCGATAGCATCATTCTGACTCGCTGAAGCATAAATGTACCCATCATTAATAACCAGAGCATTACCGGCATTCAGCGCGTCATCCGTGGTCTGAACACTTAAATTTCCACCATTAATCGTAAGAGTCGATTTGGCTTCAATACCCTCGGGAGACAATGAGTCATCCGCTGTTTCAAACGGGGTACCAGTAGTGACAATGGTAATATCACCACCGTTAATGGTGACTCGTGGATCAGGATCATCATCCGTCGTTGTCGTTTCTGAATCTTCGGCAACCTTCCAAGCAGCGGTTATGGCCTTGTCATAGCTTTCAATGTTAATGGTGCCATCGTTGATAACAATAAAACCATAACCACCGTTATCATTCTCTTTTCCCTCAACTTTTATCCCTTTCCCGGCGCCATCTTCGGTCACAATATTCAGTACACCACCATCCATCACAAAGGCATTGTTAGTACGAATACCATCTTTATTTTCTGAAGTTATCTCGATAGTGCCGCTAGCAATACGCACATGTTTATCACTACATATGGCATGTTTTTTGGTCGCAGTGATGTCAAGTTGGCCGGTGCCATTAAAAATTAATGGCCCTTCACTGAAAAATGTGGCCTTTAGATCCATATCACTACCATCAGGTAACGTGCGATCACTCCAAGTGCTGCTGTCAGTTAATATATTGGTGGTATCCTCCAACAGCGAAACAAATGCGCGTTCATCACTTTGAATATTGATAGCGGGCCCGTCGCTACTATCAATTTCAACACCAGCAAGAGTTAGCTTAAATTCACTATTGCTATAAAACGTTACAGTCTTTTCATAACTGCCATACAAGGCATAATTGATCAGCATCTCATCATCATTGGTAGCATTTACGGTAAGACCATCACTACCTGCAACGATGGAAATAATTGTAGTACCGTCATAAGTCACGGGGATAACCCCATCAGACGCCGTACCGATCACCAATTCATTACTCTCACTTTCTGCTGAGATTCCGTCAGTACTGAGATAGATATTAATGGTATTAAAGTTCAATTCTGAACTATCATCCGCAGCGTTTTGCCCCGTAGTAAGGTTCCAACTTTCAGTCACAATTGTGCTGCTATCAGCGGTATCAGTCGTATTGGAGCCATTATCTGATGCATCTGATGTTTGCGAACTATCGCTGCTAACAACAGTGGCATCATCGTTTCCACCACAACCACCCAGTAATATTGAAAATCCAATTAAAGATATAACCACCAGTATATTCGGGAGTTTTTTCATACGTTGCTCTTCAATAAATAAATTTAAAAATGACTGCAAACTGGAGAGATAACGCGGTATAACATCGATATGATAAAATTATCTCTTATTAATGAATTCTATTGATGTTCTCATTAAACAACTGTCGTGATAATGACGAGATACTGTAAAAAATTTTAAAAATAGTTATATTCAACCATATTATTGGCTTTTCTGACTTTTTAAATAAATCAATTGATTTATCAAAAATATTGAAATGGAATTCCGATTTATCAATTGCCCCCCCCTTTCTGAATTTTGAAGGTAATAACAATATGAAAATATCTACAAATATTACTTTTGGCCCATTAGCCCTAAAACCACTTTGTGTACAACAAGCTGATGCGTTTTTAGTTCACATCAACGACAACCGCGATGTTTATGAGGATGTGATT
This sequence comes from Shewanella sp. A32, assembly GCF_029167175.1. Classification (NCBI taxonomy): domain Bacteria; kingdom Pseudomonadati; phylum Pseudomonadota; class Gammaproteobacteria; order Alteromonadales; family Shewanellaceae; genus Shewanella; species Shewanella sp. A32. The sequence continues at coordinate 308,610 of NZ_JARFTS010000001.1, read as the reverse complement.
CCGTTTGTCAGTCGCACCCATGACTTGAGAGACATGCAAGCTGTCATCAGTGGCAACCTTGACCGTCAGTCGCAAGGCCTAGGGCATTATTATACGCTCTGGGATGGGGACACCATGGCCGGATATCTACTGGTACGAGAAATCAATCACGACGCTAACTGGGCAGAGATAGGTTATATGCTCGGTACAAAGTGGCAGCGTCGGGGGATTACGACCATGGCTTGTCACTGGCTGATTGAGCAATTGCTTGCTTCAGGGATTGATAAAATCGCCTTGTGTTGTAATGACGATAATCTCGGCAGTATGGCCGTTGCCGAAAAGCTGGGGTTCAAACTAGAAGGTAATCTGCGCCAGTATTTTATCGTTAATGGTAAACGCCGCAATATGTGCTGTTATGGATTACTCAAGGAAGAATGGGCCCATCGCTCTGCGTGTTAATCTCAAATATTTCATGGTTCTATACAGGTCATACAATAGGCTGACACTTCATTACATCGGCTTACAGGCGTCCCTCTTATAATCCTGAAAAACATGTTGTTATAAGGATTTTCAATGACTTTTTACAGCAACACCTGTCGAGTTTCAGGTGTTTTGTTGCTTGTAATGCCACTGCTCTTAGGCGGTTGCAGTAGTACTGGCCACAATCATAAAAGCAATTGCGGGGGAACGCAGAAAGGCATGTCCACTGGTGGTCATGGCGGCGGCCCAGCCGGAGGACCTGGCGGCATCGGCGGTGGTCCCGGCGGAGACATGGGGGGCGGCCCTGGAGGTGGCATGGGCGGCGGTCCTGGCGGTAAGGGCAGAATGCCTCCAGGCGGTGCCGGTAATTGCGATATCACAGAGGGTGAAATGGATAAGAATGCGCTGCCAGCGCAGCAACATTCTAAATATTTCAAAGATCTGAATGATCGTACGGCAGATATCAACGCATATGCTGATGCCTTAAAGGAAAAAGGATTACTGCCTGGATATCAGGGCGAATATCACCACTATCTGGCATTGACCCGAGGTGAACTGGCAGCAATGCTCTACGCTTTTTATCGTTACCCGAATAGCAGTGCCGCTTATGATGATGTAAAACCTGATATTTTCTACTATCAGGCAACCTTGCACGGCCGAGCAGCCAAAGTCTTCAAAGATACGTTTTCCTTCAACCCTGACACTCAGGTGACGCGTCAGGACGTTGCCTTGTGGATGTATAAAAGTGAATTACTTGCCGGTATGCCGACCGACAGTATTTCAGAAGATCTTTCTTCTGTAAGCGATGCAGCCAACATTACATTGGGGTACGAAAAAGCGGTCGCGACCATGCTAAAACTTGGTGTGATGCGCACAGATTATGATGGCAACTTTAATCCCCAAGAGGCGTTCAGTCGGGCGGAGTTTGCCCCCATATTTTACCGATTAGTGACCCGCAATGAGGCGCCAACTGATTTCAAAGGCCGACCACCGCGTCCGGATGGTTCAAGAGTTCGTGACGGCCATCAACCAGATCAATTTGGGGAACCCCCGAAAGACTTGCCATCGCCAGAGTTAAATAATGGATTTGCGCCGATGCCTGAACGTCCGGTGGATCATGGTGGTTATGCCAATACCCTAACCGCTGATGTGAATCACAGTAGCTATCGTTCAAGTGCAGATAATCAGAACGCGCTTCGGGTGACGGGTAAGGTTCATCCCACGCTCACCGATATCACCGTATTCAAAACTGCGGGTAAACCTGTCACAGAAGACGCCGCAAATTTTTATGGGGCTAATGCAGCCGTCTTAGCCCTGAATGGTGCCGATGTCACCTTGGTTCGAGGTAATATTCAAAGCAAAGCCAGTGGCGGCAATGGTATATTTGCCTATGGCACCTCCACGAAAATTCACGTCAACAACACCTATATCCGTACCACCAGCGACAATGCCGGTGGCGTCATGGTTGCTGGTGGTGCCGAAGTATATGTACAAGGCGCAGATATTGACACTCAAGGTCGCGCTTCTGCCGCTTTGAGAAGTGATCGCGGCGGCGGCAAATTAACCGTAAATGGCGGTCAGTACATGGCACAGGGAGAAGGCTCTCCTGCGATATATAGCACTGCCGATATCATTGTGAATGATGCCAAATTGACAGCAACGACCTCAGAAGCGGTTGTTGTAGAAGGTAGCAACAGTGTGCAACTAAATGGCAGTGTTGTGAGTGGCAACATGCAGCGCAAAGGTGCTCAGAATCTACAGAATGTTATGTTGTACCAAAGCATGTCAGGTGATGCACAACAAGGCACTGGCCGCTTTACCATGACAGGTGGTGCATTGACCGCCAACAATGGCGACATGTTTTATGTGACCAATACCCATGCAAAAGTCACCCTGCAACAAGTCATGCTCAACCTTGCTAACAGCGTACTACTGAAAGTAGCGGGTAACGATGCGCGCAATGGTTGGGGACACTTAGGTAAAAATGGCGGCCACTGCGAGTTTACCGCAATTGATCAGCAGCTTGAGGGCAAGATCCTGGTGGATAATAGTTCCAGTCTGCAACTCTCTCTGGAGGGTAACTCAATGTTAACAGGCAGTATTAATGCTGATGGCACCAATGCTGAAGTGGCAATGATATTAAGCCCTACCAGCCACTGGCAATTGACTGCCGATAGTTATCTGAGCAACTTCAAAGGCAATTTAGCCAATGTGGATGCTCATGGCTTTAAGCTGTATGTGAACGGGGAACAACTAAAATAAGTGAGTGCCAATTAGTTAAACCCGCCACTTGGCGGGTTTAACTTCGGAGATTGCCGCAACCTTACGAAGGGAAAACATGTCGCCACAGATGGGAAAAAGGCAGCACTAATAACAGTGCCGGTAAAAAATTCACCACGGAAAAATTCATGATTTTCGCAATCCGCAATCCTATCGCTAACATAATGATGCCACCTACGGCGGAAAAATCAGCGTAGGCTATCGCATCCATATATGGCTGAATCGGTTTTGCCAACAGAAACAACGACGCCTGCACACCAAACTGCACGATTGCGATCATCACGACTCCGGGACCTAGCGCTATCGCAAATATCATGGCGGTCACTAAATCCATCATTGATTTAACCAATAACAGTTTATAGTCGCCATTAAGCCCTTCGGTGATGGCACCAATCACCCCTAACCCGCTGGCACCAAACAGCACAATCAATGCTGTGAACTGTTGAGAAAACTCAGTTTTTCCTAATCCCCGCGGCATGGGCAGAAAACGATTAATTTTTTGCTGAATAATGGCGGCGACTTTGGTGACTCCCGCCTCGAAATAAAATAATTCGCCAATAGCCGTTCCTAAAATCAGCGACATCACTACCACAGGCATGTTGTGCCCTTTGATGATCATCGAAGTCCCAATGGCCACTGAAGCCAGCGCAAAAGTGGCGGGTAACCCATGCTGCAGTCGTTTTGGAATAAACTTACAAAGCGATGCACCCAATAAGCCACCCACAATAATGGCACAACTGTTAATCATGGGACCAATCATCATAATGCGAACACTCCGAGAATAACGCACCACCGTTACCAGACGGCTGACAACACTGGCTTAGCACACCAGAAGAGGCGAGAGCTGATAAAGAGGAATTTAAGATAGAAGACAGGCTGGGCTTTCACTAAAGGCTTGCAGCAGTAGGATGATAGAAAATCTCAGCCCCTAATACTGCCTACCCACTCAACTGCAAAAATTCAGCAGCAAAGCCATGCTGACTCACGGAAGTCGAGGATAAACAGCCTAGATTCATTGCATCACTTTGTGCCTTGACAGGGTACACCATATTGGTACGCGGATCACGCTAACACTAATATTGCGGGGTACTTCAGCGATTTGGAATTTAATTCTGGTTTGTCTTGCCGCTCATGACTATTTTTTCTCCAGAGCGCATAACGCAATCATCCATCCTTGGTTTTCTGTGTCCCTGGGGAGGGGTTATGTCCAAAATCTTTTTCTTCCTGACATTGCTACTGTTAGGCGGTTGCAGTTGTTCTGCCTACCAGCCACCGATGGCGAATGTTTATATGCCGGATCAACACACATTAGTCTTCAGCGGCGAGACTAGAACTGAAAGTGTTAAACAAGCATTAGCTCTGGTGCAAAATGCTAAATCTCCGGTCACCACATTGATTATTACCAGCACAGGCAGTAATCCCGCGGGCGGAATGATGTTGGGGGAATGGGTCTATCAGCAGCAAGTCGCTGTAGAAGTTCGGGAGATATGTGCGGGCAGTTGTGCCAACTATATCTTTACCGCAGCCAGTAGTGTCAAGGTCGACCAAGATGCCGTGATTGGCTTTCAGGGAGGGGCTTGGCAGCAACACTGGGACAAGCCCTGGTACCGATTTTTAGTGCCAGGCTTTGATGAACATAAATGTCTATCAGTTACCGAATGGCGTGAGCGTGAAATCGCCTTCTTTGAACGTATTGGTGTCAGGGAGGAAATCACCCTCATGGGACAAATTAAGCCATTTGCTCAGCAGCGTTCCGGTAAATCTTGGTGGAGCTATCGTGCAGCAGACTTTAGTAAATTTGGCCTTCGCCAGGTACATTTTACCGATAACTACGACCGGCAAAGTAAAGTGGATATTCTTGAGTTTGCGCCTGGGCAACTGGAAAGCTACCTAGCCACTAATACTCTGCTGAGTAACGTAGCCCATTGAAAAATAGTTAACGCAGAACCATAGCGCTCCCCGCATGCTAATGGCCTTTAAACCTTAAAGCAGGACTGGTCAAATTGACTGGACAATTCGTCAAACCACGCACAGTATCGTAACTAAATTAACTTAAACAACTAATTGCTTATAGGATTTGCCATGGTTTTACAAATTGTTATCGCACTGCTGTTTATCACCAGTTGTTTTATTAACGCCCGTAAACGTTCCAATGAAACAGAGGTGTTACAGAAAATCGGTGAAAGTAACCTTGAGATTGAAATGCTGGTACAACAGGGGTTAGATCGCCTGACTGATGAAGGTGCGGTGTTTCTATGGTCTGCAAATGGCAATAAGGGACTGAATCTGGCGCTGACAGCTAATGCGGTGGCGCAATTGAAGGAACAGGGAATCATTAATCCAGCGTCATACTTTTTGCATAAAAAAGTCGCTGTATCTGGAGCGGTAATGAAACTCAACGGCCAACATCTGTTACCCATTCAGGCCGCAGATCAAATCCAGATCCTTAGTTAATCAACGCCCTTTTATAAAAAGACAAAGGCCGTAACTCACCGGCCTTTTCAGTTATGTATGCCTATTGTTCTTCCCGAAGAAATACTGGCGTATTAGCTGTCGACTGTGCGGCGCAATAGTAGTAACCCGCACGGTTAAACTGCTGCAGTTCTTCCGCCTTTGTTATTGGATGTTCCAGCAGATAACGCGCCATTAAGCCGCGCGCCTTTTTGGCATAGAAGCTGATAATTTTGTATTGACCATTTTTGGCATCTTTAAAAACTGGCGAGATTAGCTGACCGCTAAGTTTCTCAGGGCGTACCGCCTTAAAATACTCATTAGATGCCAGATTGATGATCAATTTATCCGGCTGCCCCAGTAATGCTTGGTTAATCCCTTCAGTAAGGGTATTGCCCCAAAATTGATACAGATTTGTCCCTTTCTGATTTTGCAGCGGTATTCCCATCTCCAAACGATAAGGCTGCATTAAATCCAAGGGCTTTAATAACCCGTATAAACCAGACAAGATCCGCAAGTGTTGTTGGGCATTTTCCACTAAGGTTTCAGACATGGTATCGGCATCAAGCCCGGTATAGACATCACCACGAAAGGCATACAGTGCCTGCTTAGCGTTATCAGGAGAAAAAGGAGGACGCCACTGCGCAAAACGTGCGGCATTCAGGCCTGCGATTTTATCACTGACTTTCATCAATGATGCAATTTGTGAAGGGGTTAATTGGCGGCACTCCGCCATCAACTGCTCACTGTACTGTAGATATTCGGGCTGGGAATATTGTTTCACCGCTGCAGGATGTTCAAAATCTAAGGTTTTTGCAGGCGAAATCAGGATAAGCATTCGTCACTCCAATTGGCGTTTCAATTGTTAATATCATACTGATCCATAATAAAAAAACCACGCGGTGATTGCGTGGTTTTTTCGATAGGCTTAAACGATGTCAGGTATTAGCCTCGACAACGACTGCCTCGGTTACTGGTTCTTCTGACTCGCCATTCCAGATATCGTCATCAATCTGCGATGCCAGATCTGGAAACTGTCGTTTATCAAATACCGGGCTTTTACCTTCACTCAATTGCTCTCGATAATCATTGATAACTCTCATGGCAACCCCAGATAACAGTACCAGTGCCAGAATATTTACCATGGCCATCAGCCCCATGGAAAGGTCAGCCATATTCCACACCAACGAAATCTTCGCCACCGAGCCAAACATCACCATCGCCAGCACCAGTAGCTTGAATATGGCGATGGCCTTTTTGCTATTACCGGTAAGAAACAACACGTTGGTTTCAGCGTATGAATAATTGGCAATGATCGACGTGAAACAAAACAGCAGAATTGACCCCGCAACAAACCAGCCGCCCCATGAACCTACATGATGACTCAGCGCATTAATGGTCAGTTGAATACCATCTTCAGCACTGTTATTCCATTCACCCGACAATAGAATAATGGCGGCAGTGGCACTGCATATGACGATAGTGTCCATAAACACGCCTACCATCTGTACAAAGCCCTGCGACGCCGGGTGGTTAGGTGTCGGAGAGGCACTCGCTGCGACATTAGCTGCACTGCCCATACCGGCTTCATTAGAAAATAGCCCACGCGCAATCCCGGCTTGTAATGCTTGAGATGCTGTGTACGCAACACCACCTGCGGCCACCTCCTGCCAACCAAAAGCACTTTTCACCACCATGACTAAAATTGCCGGGAGCTGACTGATATTCATTGCGACAACAACTAACGCGATAGCGATATAAGCAAGCGCCATCACCGGGACAATCACTTCCGAGACTCGAGCGACTTTGCGTAGTCCGCCCATAATCACTAAGGCACTACCAACGACCAGCAAAACACCTATCCAGGCGGGTTGCCAACCGAATACTTCCGTCATCGCCCCGGTAATAGTGTTAGCCTGTACGGCATTGAAAACCAAGCCAAAAGAGATAATCAGAAATACCGCAAACAGGATCCCCATCCACCGTTGTCCCAGTCCACGTTCCATATAATAGGATGGACCACCACGGAACTGTCCGTCTTTATCCCTCACTTTATAGACTTGGGCGAGGGTTGACTCAACCATTGCCGTCGCCATGCCCAGCAATGCAATGACCCACATCCAGAATACTGCGCCCGGGCCGGCGGTACTGATAGCAACAGCTACCCCGGCCATATTACCCGCACCAACTCTGGCTGCCATGCTGGTACAAAAGACTTGAAACGACGACAAACCACTGTCGCAACCTTCACGACTGGTCATCATGATCCGCGCTGAATGGCCTAAATGAGTTACTTGAATAAATAACAATCTAATTGTGAAATACAGACCTGCACCGACAAGCGCATAAACCAGTAACTTGCCCCATAACAGGGAGTTGAGGAAATTAACGATAGTTTCAACCATGAGCTTAACTCAAGGGCGACAACGGCAAGTCATTGACCATGACCACCGCAGGACCCAAGACATCCTCCCAAGACCAACAAAATAGACATCAGGCATAAATTGAACGCAACCGGCCAAACATCACCGTTTCAAGGCCTCCAATTCATATCCACCACATTGTTTTAATTATATTTTTTATTATCTCTGCAATTTCCCTTATTGCATAAGAAGGCGATGCAAATCATCTAAAATAGATGCACAACAACATCTGCGCAGAATATCGCCGACCTGCCACAACAGGTTCCACCATCAATCTACCCGAAAAGAATGCATGAATACAAATCTGTTGCGCCCAATCAAACCATAAGCTAGCTATCGGCAAATATTCCGCAGTAGATACGAAAAAAAATCTCACAATTTTTAATATTTTTAGATGAAATACCGCTTTTGACTAATAAATCATAATCGCTGACAACATGTGAAAGCCCAATAGAAAGCAGTGCAGATTATTTATGATGATAATTTTCCGGTTGTCATAATTTTCCATTTGATTAAAGAACAACATCAAAAAGGTATTTTACATCGCGGTTAACAGATTAATTTTAACCATATTAAATCTGGATATTTACCAAATTTTCACATATAAGAATCATATACATTACAAATAAAGGAAATTTTGTGCTGTGTGTGGAAAGTTTTTTAATAACGCCAGATAATTCTCAATGTTGATTAATAACAACGGGATTTATCCCTCGCCAGGTCGAATATACGACCAACAAACTTCATAGGACGTGGAGCATATGATGAACGCTAAACTTACTTCTTTATTACTGGTTTCTGCTATGCCATTTGTGGCGGCAGCAGCAGAACAGAAACTGACGCCTTGGTACATCGGTGCCGGCGCAGGTATCAATAATTACGAACCTAACTGTGATCAAAAAACCATGAAAACTTGCGGCAAAGACGACCCATTTGCTTGGGACGTTTTTGGCGGTTACATGTTCAATGATTACTTTGGCGTGGAACTCGGTTATCGCAATCTGGGCCGTGCTGAATGGACGGATTATTCCGATGTCAGAAATGATGCGGGTGTCAAAGGTGCAACTTTAGGCTTGGTTGGTTTCTGGCCTATTGCACAAGATTGGGCCGTATCTGCTGAAGCGGGCGCGATGAACTACCTGATCTCTAACAAACAACAATATGGCACTCACTACTACAGCGATAGTGGTGTAGCACCTTATTTTGGTGTGGGTGTAGGTTACAACATCACCGAAAATCTCAAGCTGCAGGCAAAATATCGCCGCTACGAAAATCTTGATGAAGAAAAGTGGAACACCCTCAGCATGGAAAGTAACTACTGGGGCTTGGAACTGAGTTATCGCTTTGGCTATAGCACACCGGCACCAATGCCAGCACCAGAACCAGCTCCCGTCGCTGCTGCGCCAGTCGATAGCGATCATGATGGTGTAACTGATGATATGGACCAGTGTCCAAATACCCCTATCGAACACAAGGTTGACGCTAAAGGTTGTTCTATTTACGTAGAAAAGCTGGAAACCCTGAAAATTGCCGCTAAATTCGATAACAATTCATCCGTGGTAAAACCAGACTCCATGGCTGATATCGAAAAAGTCGCCAGCTTTATGAACAAATATCCAAAAGCTGATTTGGAAATTTCAGGCCATGCCTCTCTGCCAGGTAAAGCCAGCTACAACCTGTGGTTGTCTCAAAAACGTGCTGACGCTGTCGCCAAGATCCTGGTGGATAAATATGGCATTGCAGCCTCTCGTATCACTGCCAAAGGTTATGGTGAAACCCAGCCATTAGTACAGGGAACTTCTCCTGAAGCTAACGAAGCAAACCGCCGCATTGAAGCTCACATCAGCTTTAAAAATAAGCAAGCACTGCTGAAATAAGCTGTTAGTTGATACCGAACAAAAGCCGCTGTCTTCAGCGGCTTTTTTGTTGCCGCGATAGTCGGTACACTGGCACAACAAAAGTTTGTTGCGTCAAACGATTTGCCTCCGGTTGCCATGACTATCCAGTGAGTGGCAAGATGTGCGAACACATTACAAGTAAAGATCATGCAAGTTTGACAGAATATCTGTAAAGGACGTTATCCATGGCGAATACACTCGCACAACTGAAATCCATGACTACCATAGTTGCCGACACCGGTGATATTGAAGCAATTAAACGTTATCAACCGGAAGATGCAACCACTAACCCGTCTTTGATCCTCAAAGCTGCGCAAATTCCCGAATATGCAGGACTCATTGATAACGCAATTGCTTGGGCAAAAGCTCAAAGCAGTGACAAAGCCCAGCAATTGGAAGATGCCGCAGATAAACTTGCAGTCAATATCGGCGTCGAAATCCTGAAACTGGTGCCTGGTAAAGTGTCTACCGAAGTAGATGCTCGGTTGTCTTTTGACAAAACAGCATCAATCGCTAAAGCGCAGAAACTGATAAAACTCTATCAAGAAGCGGGCATCGATAAATCACGTATTCTGATCAAACTCGCATCCACCTGGGAAGGTGTATGCGCGGCAAAACAACTCGAACAATCGGGCATCAACTGCAATTTAACGCTGCTATTCAGTTTCGCCCAGGCCAGAGCTTGTGCTGAAGCGGGCGTATTTCTCATTTCACCCTTTGTTGGCCGCATTTTAGATTGGTACAAAAAGAGTACCGGTTCAGACTACAGTGCCAGTGAAGATCCTGGCGTGTTGTCTGTTACGAAAATCTATGAATACTACAAACGGCACGGCTACAATACCGTCGTGATGGGTGCGAGCTTCCGTAATACCGGAGAAATCATCGAAATTGCCGGTTGCGACCGTTTGACTATCGGCCCGTCATTGTTAGAAGAGTTGGCCAACAGTGACGTGGTTATTTCCCGAAAGTTGAGACCGGCCGACGATACTCAGCCTGCACCAGCGCCCATGACCGAAGCAGAATTTCGGTGGGCATTTAACGAAGATGCCATGGCGGTTGAAAAGCTGGCAGAGGGGATCCGTAACTTTGCCATCGATCAGGATAAACTGGAGGCTATGCTTAAGGCTAAGTTAGCTTAAGCTCGCTCTGGATATAAAGGACTATGAATTTATCCCATGAGTAAACTCACCCGATATACAAGTTGGCAGGCACTGACAGGACTGGTAAACACCCTACCCCACATGCGGCAGTTGTTTGCTGATGATCCGCAACGCTTTGATAAGTACTCGCTTAAAGACTGCGGGCTGCTACTAGATTACTCAAAAAACCGTATTGATGCCCAAGTTGTACAACAGTTACTGCAACTTGCAGCAGAGGCGGGATTACCGCAAAAAATTGCCGCGATGTTTGCTGGTGCGCTGATTAACACCACCGAAAAACGTGCCGTCCTGCATACAGCTTTACGTGCACCTGCCGATGCCGATATTCGAGTCGATGACTGCAATGTCGTCCCCGAAGTACAAGCAACCCTCAAAAAAATGGCGGCGTTTATCGACGCGTTATATCACGGAGAGTGGCGCGGTTGTACTGGCAAGAAAATTACCGATGTGGTTGCCATCGGCATTGGCGGCTCATTTCTCGGTCCTAAAATCGTTTCCGAAGCACTGAAACCCTACTGGAACGGCAAACTCAACTGCCATTTTGTCGCAAACGTTGACGGTAGTTGTCTTAGCGATAAGCTTGAAGCGCTCGATCCACAGACGACCCTGTTTCTGATGTCCTCTAAATCTTTTGGTACTCAGGAAACGCTCACCAACACGCTTTCAGCTAAAGCTTGGTTCTTAGCCAAGGGGCATACACAAGCGGATGTTGCCAAGCATTTCGCTGCTATCACTTCGAATGTTGAAAAAGCGACAGCGTTTGGTATTGATGCCGATAACATCTTTCCGATGTGGGATTGGGTGGGTGGCCGCTATTCGTTATGGTCTGCCATAGGACTGCCGATCGCATTATTGATTGGTATGGATAATTTCCGCCTGCTGTTGCAAGGTGCGAGAGAAATGGACGTGCATTTCGCCGCAACACCACTAGCGCAAAATATGCCCGTAATAATGGGATTGTTGTCTATCTGGTATAACAACTTCCAAGGCGCACAATCGCATGTGGTGTTGACCTACGATCATTACTTGCGCGGTTTACCGGCTTACTTCCAGCAACTGGATATGGAAAGTAACGGTAAGTCCGTTACCTTAGATGGTGAAACTGTAGACTACAGCACCGGGCCGGTGATTTGGGGTGGCGAAGGCACCAACGGTCAGCATGCCTATCATCAACTGCTGCATCAAGGCACAGCGTTAATTCCCGCTGACTTTATTCTGCCATTGCAAAGTCATCATCCTTTAGGTGAACATCATGCACAGTTGGCCTCCAATTGTTTTGGCCAGACACAAGCATTGATGCAAGGCCGCACCTATGAGGAAGCCTTGACAGAACTCGCTAACAGTCCTTTAAGTGCATCTGAAAAGCAGCTGATTGCCCGTCATAAAGTGATGCATGGGAATAAACCCAGTAATACCATCCTGATGGATAAACTGACCCCCGAAACCCTAGGTGCACTGATTGCACTCTATGAGCATCGGACCTTTGTGCAAGGGGCTATTTGGGATATTAATTCCTTTGATCAATGGGGAGTTGAGCTTGGGAAAACATTAGGAAATGCTGTGTTAACCCGACTTTCTGCACCACAAGACTGTAATGACCTTGATAGCTCCAGTAACAGTCTGATTGGTTTGTTTAGAAAACAAAGAATTTAAATCATATCAAATAATTAAGGCCGGCATTCAATCCCGGCCTTATCTCACTTCACATCAAGAAATTTCATCTTAATGTAAATGTCTTAAACATTTAACACTGGGGAAACATTTAGCTTGCACCCTGTTCAGCAAGTATGCTATTTAAATGCTGACAAAACATACAACAACAGGAGGTTGCCATGGATCAATTAGATTATGGTAGTGCGCTTGACCTAGTGGAAGAAAGACCCAGCCGTTCTCGCAACTCCAAAAAACGTAAATGGCGGGAGATTGAAGCGTTAAAGGAAAAACACCGCTTAATGCGGGAGCTTAAGGAAATCGATAGCAGCTTTGATGCTGATTTGGAAACCCTTCTGATTTAGTATGTAAAAAAGGCCATGGTCAATACCGTGGCCTTTTTGTTAGAAGCTTTGCCAAATACTGAATGACGTAGCAGTATACTGCCGCTGCCCAGGTATGTTTATCTTAACTCAGCAGGTACCGCAAATACGGTATCTTCTTTGCGCCCTTCAACTTCGGTTATCACACTAGGCGCTAATTGAGCGATAGCGTCCACCACTTGCTGCACCAGCACTTCTGGCGCAGATGCTCCTGCGGTCACCGCCACTTTAGTGACCCCAGAAAACCAGTCAGCGTCAATATCCGCGGCGTTATCCAGCAAGTACGCCTTAGTGCCAGACTTCTGCGCGAGTTCTTTTAGGCGATTTGAATTTGAGCTGTTGCGAGAGCCAACAACAATTAATAGGTCCACATCTGATGCAATCTTACGTACCGCATCCTGGCGATTCTGGGTGGCGTAACAAATATCATCCTTACGCGGCCCCTCAATGCAAGGGAAACGCTTTTGCAGCGCGGCAATGATATCTATGGTGTCATCAACAGACAGCGTTGTTTGGGTGACGAAGCAAAGGTTTTCGGCATTTTTAACCTGAAGCTTGGCAACGTCTTCCAGAGACTCAACCAGATACACCCCGCCCTCAGGATTATCATATTGCCCCATGGTGCCTTCCACCTCTGGGTGACCGGCATGACCGACCAAAATACACTCGACGCCTTTACGGCTGGCACGGGTCACCTGCAGATGCACTTTCGTCACCAACGGACAGGTCGCATCAAAGACTTTCAGTCCACGCTGTTTGGCTTCGCCACGCACAGCTTGCGACACGCCGTGTGCGCTGAAAATCACAATGCTGTTGTCTGGGACCTGATCGAGTTCATCGACGAATACCGCCCCGCGGTGTTTCAGATCTTCCACCACATAGCGGTTATGTACGACTTCGTGTCGCACATAAATTGGAGGAGAGAACAGTTCCAACGCCCGCTCTACAATACTGATAGCACGATCCACACCGGCACAAAAACCACGAGGGTTGGCCAGAAGAATATTCAGAGCTGATGGTTGTGGCTTGGTATCAGTCATAGTTAAGCTCCTGTAGCACTTCTAACTGGAATGTTAGTGTCTGTCCGGCCAATGGATGATTCATATCCACGGTGACGGAATCTCCCGCAACTTCTCGAACAATGCCTGGAATTTCAGCGCCATTAGCACCGGCAAAGCCGACGATGACGCCGGGCTCCAGCGTCATATCGGCCGGGAAACGGGTACGGTCCAGATAATAGATATTATCGGGATTTACCTCTCCAAACGCATCAATCGGCGCTAACGTGAAATCATGTTTGTCGCCTACAACGAGCCCAGAAAGCTGGGCATCAAACGCTGGGCTTAAACTACCATCGCCGATATTCAGACGTACCGGTTTATGATTTGCTCGGGTATTTTCTGCGGTGGAACCATCTTCCAGTAAGATTACCATATGACACAGTAGAGAACGCTTCTCAGACATAGCTATTCCTTTGTTGCAGCGGGCTTTTCCTGGGCCTTATCGCCCCCAAAAGCCTCCCACACAATCAGAAATGCGCCGACACAGATAGCCGAATCAGCGATATTAAAAGCAGGATAGTGGCTGGTCTGCCAATGGAAATCGAGAAAATCCACCACAAATCCGTGCACCAGGCGATCCAAAAGATTACCCAGCGCACCGCCAATGACCAGGGTATAGGCTACTGACAGCAACCTTTTTGCCGCAGGTAAGCGACGTAACCAGATGGTCAGCACAACACTGAAACCCACAGCGACCAAGGTAAACATCCAGCGTTGCCAGCCACCAGCATCCCCGAGGAAACTGAAAGCGGCACCGTAGTTGCGCACATAGGTCAAGTTGAAAACCGGCAACAGTTTTACCGATTCATACAGATCAAAATTGGCCAGAATCCACTGTTTGGATAGTTGGTCCGCCATAAAGGCCAACACCACTATCCAATACCAGCGCAGACCACTCTGTTTCCAGTCAGCAGGCATACGGTACCTTAAGCGAACAGACGTTGCTCGCCTTCCCCTTCAATATTGGTCACACAGCGACCACAAAGATGTGGATGCGCAGGATTTACGCCTACATCTTCACGATGATGCCAGCAACGTTCGCATTTTTCTGCAGCCGCTTTGCTAACCTGCAGTTTCAATGCCGACAATTCTGTGTCAGTGGCATCGGCAGGCGCCTGCGCCAACGGCTGCACGGTAGCTTTCGAGGTCAACAGCACGAAACGCAATTCATCACCAATTTTTGCCAGTGCGTCAGCGAGTGCTTCATCAGCAAATAACACCACTTCAGCTTCTAACGCCCCCCCAATCAGTTGGTCACGACGCCCCTGTTCCAAGGCCTTGTTGACTTCATCACGCACTTGCAGCAACTGTTGCCAGTAGCTATCGCTGAGATCGTTGTCCAAGGTGACAGATTTAAGACCGTCATACCATTCCTGAGTAAACACATAAGTGTCGCGTTTGCCCGGCATTAACTGCCAGATTTCATCGGCAGTAAAGCTCAGAATTGGCGCGATCCAACGGACCATGGCTTCCGCAATCAAGAACAGGGCTGATTGGCAGCTACGGCGCGCATGACCATTACTTTTAGCGGTGTACTGGCGATCTTTAATGATATCCAGATAGAAACTACCCAGCTCTACCGAACAGAACTGCATCAGCTTCTGCACCACGATGTGGAAACTATAGCTGTTGTAAGCTTCCAGTAACTCCTGCTGCAATGCGGCGGCACGACGCACCACCCAGCGATCCAACGCCACCATCTCTTCGATAGCGATGGTATCCGTTTCTGGATTAAAACCATTCAGATTAGCCAGCAGGAAGCGCGCGGTGTTGCGGATACGACGATAGGCATCGGCACTGCGTTTCAGAATTTCGTCGGAAACGGTCATTTCACCACTGTAATCCGTAGAGGCTACCCACAAACGCAGAATGTCAGCCCCCAGCTTATTGATGACTTCCATTGGTGCAATGACGTTACCCAATGACTTGGACATCTTGCGGCCTTTGGCATCGACCGTAAAACCATGGGTCAGCACTTGCTTGTAAGGTGCCTTACCATTCATGGCAGTGGACAACATCAATGACGACATGAACCAGCCACGATGCTGATCTGAACCTTCCAGATAAAGGTCAGCTTCTTTCCCATGAAATTCTGGACGAGTCGCGACCACAGTGGCAAAAGTTGAGCCGGAGTCATACCACACATCCAACGTGTCAGACACTTTGCGGTAGTTAGCAGCATCGGCACCCAGCAGCTCTTCGATGTCTAAATCCCACCAGGCCTGAATGCCATGTTGTTCAATACGCTCAGCAATTTTTTCCATCAGCGCGATACTGTCAGGGTGTAGTTCATCGGTATCTTTATGGACAAACAGGGTGATAGGGACACCCCAAGTACGCTGACGCGAAATACACCAGTCAGGGCGGTTAGCGACCATTTTCTCAATGCGGCCTTCACCCCAGTCAGGGATCCATTGCGTCTGTTCAATCTCTTTCAACGCATCACTACGCAACCCTTTGTTATCCATAGAGATAAACCATTGCGGTGTCGCACGGAAAATAATTGGGGTTTTGTGGCGCCAGCAATGCGGGTAACTATGGCGATAGGCCTGATAATGTAACAGCGCGCCACGCTCTTTCAACACGGCGACGACATCATCATTGGCTTTGAACACATGCTTACCGGCAAACAATGGAGTGTCATCTTTATAGACACCGTTGTCACCGACAGGATTCGCGACTTCCAAACCGTATTTTTGGCCTACCACGAAGTCATCCTGACCGTGTCCAGGCGCAGTGTGCACCACACCGGTACCGGAATCAGTGGTGACGTGATCGCCTAATACCACCGGTACTGTAAACTCATAAAATGGATGCTGGAAACGGATCAGTTCGAGCGCTTCACCTTTGCAGCGCCCCAATACTTGGGATGCTGTGGCGCCATAACGTTTGAGGCACTCTTCATAAAGGGCTTCTGCCAGCACCAGTGTCCTCTTGCCCGATTCCAGTTCAGCTTCTACCAGCACGTAGTCCAGCTCAGGGCTGACACACAAGGCGCGGTTAGCTGGCATAGTCCATGGCGTGGTGGTCCAGATCACCATGGCTGGAGCAGTAACCGCTGTAACGCCAAATGCTGCGGCGACTTTTTCCGGTTCTGCACAAACAAAGGCTACATCAATAGCGGGTGAAGTGCGGTCTTCATATTCCACTTCCGCTTCGGCCAGTGCCGAACCACAATCGGTACACCAGTGCACCGGCTTCACGCCTTTTTGCAGATGACCATTGCTGATAACTTTGGCCAATGAGCGAACGATATTGGCTTCCGTATTGAAGTTCATTGTGAGGTAAGGATTATACCAATCCCCCAGCACCCCCAGACGAATAAAGTCCTGACGCTGGCCATCCACCTGAGTCGCCGCATATTGACGGCACTGTTCTCGGAATTCTGCCGCTGAAATTTTCTGGCCCGGTTTACCCACCTTCTGCTCAACTTTGAGTTCAATAGGCAAACCGTGGCAGTCCCATCCCGGTACATAAGGTGCGTCAAAACCGGACATGGTCTTGGACTTTACAATGATGTCTTTCAGGATCTTATTAACTGAGTGACCAATATGAATACTGCCGTTTGCGTATGGAGGGCCATCGTGCAGAATAAACATGTCACGGCCGCTACGGCTGTTGCGGATCTGCTGATATAGCTGTTCATCATTCCAGCGTTTCAGCATCTCGGGTTCCCGGTTTGCCAGGTTACCACGCATCGGAAACTCAGTTTCCGGCAGATTCAAAGTTGATTTATAGTCGCTCATTGATCCTTTACCATTTATATGGCTGATGACTCAGCCCGCATCATTGCTGAGTAACGCCTTAGCGTCATCAACATCATTCATAATCTGTTTTTGCAACGCGTCCAGTGATTGGAACGGCTTTTCATCACGAATTTTCGCCACCAGTTCCACTTCAACCCGTTTCCCATAAATATCGCCAGAGAAATCAAATAGATTGACTTCCAGCAAACAATTCTGACCTTTCACTGTCGGACGGAATCCAACATTGGCAACTCCGTCATATTTCTCGCTACCCGACCACCATAATCTGACAGCAAAAACACCGCGTACCGGCACAACCTGCCGTTTTAGCGCAATATTGGCGGTGGGAAATCCCAAAGTACGACCGAGCTGCTGACCATGAACCACGCGGCCAGACAACGTAAATGGATGACCTAATAATCGCCGCGCCTGTTCCAGATTTCCTTTGGCCAGAGCTTCACGGACCATAGTAGAACTGACGCGTTGGTCTCCCACCAAAAAGCTCGCAGTGTTTACCACAGCAAAACCATGATGTTCACCGGCTTCACAAAGCATTTCAAAATCACCGCGACGTTTCTGACCAAAGCGAAAATCATCACCAATCACCAGATAGCGGACACCAAGTTTATCGACCAATAACGATTCAACAAACTGTTCCGGCGGCAACTGCGCAAATTGGTGATCAAAACGCACACACAGCAGACGATCAACGCCTAACTCGGCTAACAGGGCAATCTTATCTCGAAGCAAACTGATCCTTGCCGGGGCATTTTGACCAGCAAATAGCTCCTGAGGTTGCGGCTCAAAGGTCATCAGTGTGGCAGGTAACCCTAATTGCCTGGCTTTCTTGACCAGATTAGTAATTACCTCGGCATGCCCACGATGAACACCATCGAAGTTGCCGATGGTCAGCACACAACCGCGGTGATGAGCCTGAATATTATGTATTCCGCGAATCAGTTCCATTAATCAAACAACTGCACACAAGGAAATTTGCGGATTATATACCAGCTAAATTGCATAATCAGCCCTTGCGCAGCGGTTTACGCCATGGACGTCCGCCCAACAGCAGAATAATCAACAGATAAACTGCGACACCCGCTAAGATCAGGCGTAAAAGATGCCAGATTCGTTGATGAATAGACCAATGCAACCAATCCGACATCGCTGGAGACAACCACACTAACACCAACACCATCGTTGTCACCGCCAGCAAAACCTTCAGTAAAAAGATCAAGGTATTGCTGCTGACACGATAAACCCCCGCTAAATGTAAACCTCGATACAACATACCAGCATTTAATAATGCCGACATCGATGTCGCAATCGCCAACCCGACATAACTAAACGGAAATGCCAGTATGATGTTGAATACCATATTGCTGAGCATGGCAATAATGCCGATTTTTACCGGAGTTTTGGTATCCTGGCGTGCGTAATACCCCGGCGCCAGCACTTTAATCAGCATAAAACTGAGCAGGCCACTGCCATAAGCAATTAATGAACTGGATGCCATATTCACATCTTGGATATCGAAAGCACCGCGCATAAACAACACCATCAACATCGGTTTAGCAAGCACTATCAACCCGGCCATGGCGGGCGCACCAAGCAAAATTACCGCCCGCACGCCCCAGTCCATGGTCTGTCCGAATTCGGTGCTCTCAGCATTAACATGCTTACGCGACAACGTGGGCAAAATCACCGTAGCAATAGCAATACCAAACAGGCCCAGTGGAAATTCCAGTAATCGATCTGAGTAGTACAGCCAGCTGATAGAACCGGTCATCAGGAAGCTGGCTATAAAGGTATCTAACAGCAGGTTAATTTGTGACACTGACACCCCAAACAACGCTGGTAACATCAGCTTCCGAATTTTAACCACACCAGGGTCGTGCCATCCCCAGGTTGGTTTAACTAATGCGTGTTCCCGCAACAGGAATGGAATTTGAAATAAAAACTGGATTATGCCACCCGCAAACACGCCCCACGCCAGGCCAATTTCCGGACGTTCTAACCTAGGACTCAGCCAGATAGCCGCAGCAATAATCGCAACATTCAGAAAAACCGGCGTAAACGCTGAAATCGCAAAACGACCACGGGTATTAAGAATAGAACCCGATAACGCAGTAAAGGTGATAAACCACAGATAAGGGAAGGTAATTTTCAGCATCAAAGATGCCAGCTCAAACTTGGCACCATCGGGTTCATGATTTACCCAGGCGACAAACCATCCAGCCCCAAATAAAGCCGTCAGCACTGGCGATGCCAGCACGCCCACCATAGTAACGACCGAGACCAAGATACCAAGAGTTCCCGCGACTTTTGACAGTAGTTGTCTGACTTCATCACTGGATTTAGTTTCCTGATACTCAGTGAGTACAGGTACAAAAGCCTGTGCAAATGCCCCTTCCGCAAATAAGCGTCTCAGAAAATTGGGAATTTTGTTGGCAAAGAAAAAAACATCTGCACTGACACCCGCGCCCATCAGGTTAGCGACCACCACGTCTCGGATAAGCCCTAAGACGCGCGAAATCAAGGTCATCACGCTAACAATCAGACCTGAACGCACCAGTTTTTTACTCAATCAGACTTCCCCGGAAAACCCATGACCGACTTGCTGGACTTGTCTCAAATTTTCCATCGGACACTGTCACATGGCGGCAATTACTGTTAGAATGCGCCCCATCTTACACGAGTTGGGTTGAGGAAAGCCAAATCGCCAAGGATTTATTTGCTTTATATGGCGGATATTCCATCATTGTCGTTGACAAAAAGGCGAAAAACGGGCATCCTCCTCGGCCTTTAAAAGTCTTAATTCCCAGTTTTTAGGAGTTGCACCTTGGCTAACAGCAAGACTGCAAAGAAACGCGCGCTTCAGTCTGAAAAGCGTCGTCAACACAATGCAAGCCGTCGCTCTATGATGCGTACTTATGTTAAGAAAGTTATCGCCGCTATCCGCGCCGGTGACCACAAAGCTGCTGTTGAAGCATTTGCTACAGCACAGCCTATCCTGGATCGTATGGCTACCAAAGGCCTGATCCACAAGAATAAGGCTGCTCGTCATAAGGCTCGTCTGAACACCCGCATTAAAGCGTTGGCTGCCTAATAAGCACTTATGAAAAAAACCGGCGAAAGCCGGTTTTTTATTGCCCTAATTTTTTGAGAATTTATCGCTTAAGAGAACAACTTGAGAGGATAGCGTTCGGAGAAAGGCAAAATCACATCAGTAGATAAAACGAGCTAACAACTACAACGTTTTGGCTGGCCATGTCCACTACTATTCTTCCGCAGCAGTCACATACTGCGCTGCGGATAACTTATCCAGGCTACCAGCCAAAAATTGCTAATACGTCTCTAAAAGTGCACGCAACCGTTTAATGGCAATAAAGATTGTCAATTAAACGGATCATCTCTTTGACTTCGTCACTCTTCAGAGAGTAATAAACCGTTTGTGCTTCCTTTCGAGTGGCTACCAGATTATCTTTACGCAGCCAGGCTAGATGTTGAGACAATGCGGACTGGCTTAAGCCGAGTTTCTTATTCATGTCTCCGACACACATCTCCCCTTCATTCAAGAGATAGCACAGAATAAATAATCGTCTCTCATTAGCAAGTGCCTTCAGCAATACGACCGCATGGTCTGCTCGCTGTTGCATTAATTCTATATTCATAACGAGCCCACTCTCCTTTAATAAATTCCGACCCTAATATAGCCGTGGCTAACGCAGTTAGTCGGGACGCAAAGCACATTTTTTGTTAGATTGTTTTTAAAAATGGGACACACGTTATAAAAAAGAAGGAAATTGATGAAAAAGCCTACCCTGCTATTATGCGCTGTAACGCTGCTATGCAATTTATCACTCCTAAAAGTTTCAGCAACTGAGTATACAAATCAAGAAGTTGTCAGCAATTTACAGCACAATGCCCTGAAATCAGATTTGGCATACAAAATTGCCGAATCCCTTACTGTCGAAGTCGGTCCCAGACTTGCTGGCAGCCATGAAAATGCCCTGGCAGTGGATTGGGCCGAAGCCAAGCTGAAATCACTCGGGTTTGATAAAGTTTACCGCGAACCAGTCACGGTTCCAGTATGGCAACGCGGAGAAGCCAGTGCCGCTGTAATAGCGCCATATCCGCAAAAACTGATAATCACCGCATTAGGCGGAAGTGTTGCCACGCCAACACAAGGGTTGCAGGCAACAGTAATCCGTTTCAACGATTTGCAGTCCCTTATTGCCGCCGAGCCTTCCTTAGTCGCGGGAAAAATAGTGTTCATCGACCAAAAGACTGAACGCCATAAAAATGGTAGCGGCTATGGTAAAAGCGTTGGCGGCCGAGCTAACGGCGCAGTTGAGGCCGCCCGCAAAGGCGCAGTGGCAGTGCTCATCCGTTCAATCGGTACCGACCATGATCGTATGGCACATACAGGGCTGATGCATTATCAGGATGGTGTGCCCAAAATCCCTGCGGCGGCATTAACGAACCCAGATGCGACCCAACTGGACGCCATGTTAACTCGCGGTCATGAAGTGACCTTAGCTCTGAAGATGACGCCAAAAGATCTTGGCACCACTACCACTTACAACGTTATTGGTGAAGTTACCGGCAGCAGCAAGCCAAAAGAGATTGTATTACTGGGTGCACATCTGGACTCATGGGATGAGGGCACTGGCGCGATAGATGATGCTGCTGGCGTTGCTATTGTCACGGCAGCGGCAAAGTTAATAGGCGATCAGCCAAAACGTCCGGCCAGGACTGTGCGGGTGGTGCTCTTTGCTGCCGAAGAGATTGGGTTGATCGGTGGTAAAGCTTATGCGGCGCAACATCAAGCAGAAATGAATGACCATTACATTGCCGCCGAATCCGATTTCGGCGCGGGACGAATTTATCGCGCAGACGTTAAGGTAAATAGTGCAGCGTTGTCTGCGGTACAGCAACAGTTATCAGTATTGGCGGCACAAGGTGTCACTAATGGTGATAACCAGGCTCGAGGAGGCTCAGAAGTATCATTGTTACCTGCCTACGGGGTTCCGGTTGCCTCACTGCGCCAGGATGGTGAAGACTACTTTGATTATCACCATACGCCCAATGATACGTTAGATAAGATTGAACCGGCGGCGTTAGCACAAAACGTTGCGGTCTATGCGTCATTTGCCTATCAGATGGCACAATCAATACTGCCGTTAAGACCATTAACCAGCGGTTCTAAGTAATAATCAGTGGGGAAGTTGTAACCGTTGCGGCTTCCCTGTGAATACCCTGTAACACACATGTTCAAAAACAGCGCAACATTCTCCCGAACACCATTTCATTTGTGACACTCATCACCATTTATGTAGTAAACTCTCTACTTAGGTCTCATTTTTCAGTTTTTTAAACTGGAAATGAGCGAGAGAAAACATAATTTCTGCGATAATTCACTTTAGTTACGAAAGTTTCAAAATTAACCCAATGATCCCCTTATTCGAAAAACCCAGCGTTTTTGCCAGTTTCATTTATCGCCACGCCCGCATTATCCACACGCTGAAAATTGCGTTAGCTCTGTCTATCGTTGCCCTGGGAAACTGGATCAAACCAGTGCCGCACTTCATTTGGGCCATGGTAACCATTGTGATCATTATGATGGGTCTGCCACAGGTCGGTGGTGCCATCGAAAAATCCTTACAACGTGCCATTGGGACCTTGATAGGCTCGGCCTATGGGGTGTTTCTGGTGGTCGCGATCGACAGTTACTGGAACCTGATGGGGTTACTGATCCTTGGTGTGTGTGTGGTGGTTTTGCTCAACGCCGGGCGATACAGCTACGCCTATCTGGTGACCGGTTTTACCATGATCATTGTGATTGGCGACGCCAATCACGATACCTCTGAAGCATTGTGGCGCAGTGCCAACATCCTTATCGGATGCGTTATCGCGGTGCTGGTTTCGCTGTTTGTGCTGCCGATTAAAGCCAAGCAGGACTGGCGCGCCCAGTTAGGTAAATCATTCTCCCTGATGGCGAGCGTGCTGGACAACCATGTCAAGGCCAGCTCTGATTCTGAATTACCGGCCGAACGCAGCAAACTGGAAAATGCCATGAAAGCGGTACTCGCCCAGAAGAAGCTGCTGTTCTCCTTAGAGTGGGAAAGTCAGACGCTGAAAAAACACCCTCAAATCCTCACGGAATTGGCAAACGAACAAGTACGGGTAATTACCTTACTGGAACTGCTGCTGATGACTCATTGGAGCGAGGAAGAGAATGAAGCATACAGCCGTATCAAACAGATTGCCGTTCATCTGCAGCAAGACTTTGCCGCACTGGCAGACTACGTAAATAGCAAAACCAATGAGCGCCCGAAACTACCGGCAGGACTTGAACAACAACTACAACAACAGCTGTTGTCAGCCCAACATGGCACTATTGCTACCGATAGTACGCAGGCAGACTATCAACACTTTGCATATAGCGGCTATAGCTGGCTTATCTATCAGCTGGCGTTGGCATTATTGGCGATTGATAACGAGCTGGAT
The DNA here is from genome assembly GCF_029167175.1 of Shewanella sp. A32. Taxonomy (NCBI): domain Bacteria; kingdom Pseudomonadati; phylum Pseudomonadota; class Gammaproteobacteria; order Alteromonadales; family Shewanellaceae; genus Shewanella; species Shewanella sp. A32. The sequence goes on along the minus strand of NZ_JARFTS010000001.1, from coordinate 284,586 downwards.
AAACTGGAACAAGCTTATGCTAATCAGAAGCTACTGTTAGCGAACATCATCGGTGAATAAGCACAGTTAAGCCGTTAATGGGTAACGGCTTAATGGCTAGTTGAAATCATCAGTCCCAAATCAGTTCGCGGAAGTGTTTACGGCACACAGATTCATAACTTTCATTGCCACCAATCGCAACCTGCACCCCTTCTCTTACCGGATGACCTTCACTATCACGGCGCACCACCATATTGGCTTTGCGCCCACAGAAACAGATAGTTTTAAGCTCTACCAGTTTGTCGGCCCATGCGAGCAAATACTGACTGCCACTGAAAAGTTCTCCCTGAAAGTCAGTACGCAGGCCATAACACAGCACGGGAATATCGAGCTTATCGACGACATAAGCTAACTGCTTAACCTGTTCTTTGCTTAAAAATTGGGACTCATCCACCAGCACACAATGAATAAACGTTTGCTGGTGCTCAGACTCAATAATTTTCACCAGGTCGTCATCACCATGAAATATCAGTGCATCACTTTCCAGACCAATACGAGATGCCACCTTGCCGGTACCGAAGCGATTATCAATCGCCGGGGTCATCACCAAGGTGTTCATACCACGCTCACGATAGTTATATGAGGATTGCAGTAAAGACGTGGATTTCCCGGCATTCATCGCCGAATAGTAAAAGTAAAGCTGAGCCAAAACCGCTGCTCCCTGAGTATTGGATGAGGCTCATATTACCCTGTTTACACCCAAAAATCAGCGCCCAGCACTGTGTCTGAGCGCATATGCCACGGGATAAAGTTAATCAAATTGTTACAATTTCAGTCCGAGGTAACGCCTTCAAAACCGAGTGTTTCAGTTTGGATTAAGTCGTGATTGTTAGCGTGCAGCGTTCATCTGCTAACGACAATGGAACCGTATAATATGCACAAAACTCTTTTAGCATTGGCACTGGGACAAGCCTTGTTACTGACCGGCTGTGTCGGTCATGACAATAAATCGCAGGTTGCAGTAGTCACTGACGCAGTGCAGCAGAATCCCTTCTTTAGTCCCAGCGTATTGCAGTATCAAGCCCCAGATTTCAGCCAGATCCACACGCAGCACTTTCAGCCCGCGTTGGAAGCTGGGATTGCCGCGCATGACAGAGAAGTCCAGACGATTGCCAATCAGGAAGCACTACCTACCTTTGACAACACCATTGTGGCACTGGAAAAATCAGGTGCACTCCTGGGTCGCGTTTCTGCTGTTTTTTACAATCTGAGCGGTTCCAACAGTACCCCAGAAATCCGTCGTATTCAGAGCGAAATGGCGCCCAAAATGGCGGCACACACCGACAATATCAACCTTAATCCTACACTATTCGCCCGTATTGATACGCTCTATCAACAAAGGCAACAGTTGGGGCTGAATGCCGAGCAGATAAGGCTCATTGAAGACTATCACCAGCGCTTTGTCTTGGCCGGCGCACAGTTGAGCGAAGCACAGAAACTGCAAATTCGAGTCCTCAATGAAGAACAGTCCAAGCTTACCAACGAATTCCAGCAGCGACTGCTAAGACTTACCAAAGCTAGCGCCGTGGTGATAGATGATGTGGCGCAACTTGATGGTTTGTCTGATTCCGCCATCCGCAATGCCGCCAAAGATGCCAAAGACGCAGGCTATGAAGGTAAATACCTGCTGAATATCACTAATACCACGCGACAACCGGTGTTAGCACAACTGCATAACCGCGAACTGCGTCAGAAAATCTGGCAGGCATCGGCGAACCGAGGGCTCAGCGGCGCAGATGAAACGGTATCACTGGTTGCCCGTTTGGCCCAACTGCGCGCCGAAAAAGCGCAATTGCTCGGATTTGATAATTGGGCCAGCTATCGTTTGGCACCACAAATGGCGAAAACGCCACAAGCAGTATTTGAGATGTTTGGCTCGATGGTGCCAGCGGTGGTAGCAAATACGCAGCAAGAAGCTAACGCCATTCAGGCGATGATCACCAAGACCGGCGGCAACTTCACCCTGCAGCCGTGGGATTGGGCTTATTACGCTGAAAAAGTGCGACAACAGCAATACGACTTGGATGAGAACAGCCTGAAACCCTATTTTGAATTCAATCGGGTACTGCAGGACGGCGTATTCTACACCCTTAATCAACTTTACGGCGTGACGTTTAAACCAAGACCCGATCTGCCGGTATATCATCCAGATGTAAAAGCCTGGGAAGTGTTTGATGCTGATGGCACTAGCTTGGCGATATTCTACGGTGACTATTTTGCCCGAGAAGGCAAACGTGGCGGGGCCTGGATGAGTTCTTTTGTCCGGCAAAGCACGCTACTGGGGCAAAAACCAGTGGTGGTCAATGTCATGAATATCCAGAAAGCACCTGATGGCGAACCAACGTTTGTCAGTTATGACCAGGTCACCACTATGTTCCATGAACTTGGTCATGGCACCCACGGCATGTTTTCTAATGTCACCTACCCTAGCCTCTCTGGTACCGCTGTTTCAAGAGACTTTGTCGAGTTTCCATCCACCTTTGAAGAAGATTGGGCCGGTCATCCGCAGGTGTTAGCCAACTATGCCAAGCACTATCAGACTGGTGAGCCGCTGCCGAAAGATATGCTGGACAAACTATTGCGCTCCCGTAGCTTCAACATGGGCTTTGATACGCTTGAGTATATGTCCGCTGCGTTACTGGATCTGGAATGGCATAGCCTGAGTGCAGATGCGCCCCTGCAAAATGTTGAACAGTTTGAAGCTAAAGCATTGGCAAAACATGGGGTGAATTTAGCAGCAGTACCACCACGTTATCGTTCCAGCTATTTTGCGCATTCATTCCCAGGCGGCTACAGCGCCAGTTATTACGCCTATATGTGGAGTGAGATCCTCGCGGCAGATGCCTTTGCTTATGTGCAGACACAAGGGGGACTCAATCGTGATATCGGCATGAAGTTCCGTAAGGCAATTCGTGAAGTTGGCAACAGCGTGCCACCAATGGAAGCTTATGAGAATTTCCGCGGGCAACAACCCACCACCGATGGACTGTTGAAACGCCGGGGATTGATGTAATCAATGGTTAGCATTGAGCAGTTATCGTGATAAAAAACGCAGCAGTCGCTGCGTTTTTTTATGCGGTATGACTAGTTATCGGATTTTAAGCGGAACCAGAACAACCCAATAAAAAATAACACTAAACAAGATAACAAGCCCAATGCGACCGACTCGGTATAGCCCATCACCAGATAGCCTCCCAGCGAGATAACGGCGACTAATAATGCATAAGGCAATTGCGTCATAACATGGTCAATATGGTGGCAGCTCGCGCCGGTAGAAGACAAAATAGTCGTGTCTGAAATTGGTGAGCAATGATCGCCAAATACCGAACCTGACAATACGGCTGCCATCATTGGCAACATCATCCCCTGATGCGTTCCCATCGCCATATCTGCCGCGATGGGCAACATAATGCCAAAGGTGCCCCAACTGGTGCCAGTAGCAAAAGCCGTAAACCCAGCCAGCACAAACAATACCGCTGGCAGCAGCGCAAACGGAATATTACCGCCCGCCAGACTCGCCATAAATTTACCGGTTTCCAACTGACCAATAATGCCGGAAATTGTCCATGCGAACAGCAGAATATAGATCGCTGGCAGCATCGACTTAGCCCCCACATATATGCCCAGAGCGATTTCTTTAAATGACAGTTTCTGTCGCACCGCTAATACCAAGGTGGTGAACAAACCAAGCAAGGCACCAAAAAACAATGACGAACTCACGTCGGTTTTTTCAAAGGCACCAATCACCGAAAAAGGTTTGCCTTCGCTTGAGAGCACATCAGCACCGCTGGCAATCATAAAATACAGCGTAGCAACAACCAGTACCGAAATTGGAATAAACAAACCGCCCACTTTACCGGTTTCGGCTTCTGCCAGTTCCGCGGTGGCGCCAGGAGGCACGCCTTTGGCTTCATCATAGAGTTGGCCCTTGCGCGCACTGAGTTCATGGCGTCGCATCGGACCAACATCCAACTCAAACATCGCCACAAACAACAACAGCAACAATGCAAATAAAGGATAGAAATTCATCGGGATCATCTCGACAAAAGCGGTTAGATGTCCCATCGAAGTCACACCATGCGTCGTCAGAATGCCACCAATCAACGCGATGATATAAGCCCCCCAACTGGATACCGGGGAGATCACACATACCGGTGCTGCTGTCGAATCCAGCAAATAGGCCAATTTAGCCCGGGAAATATAATAACGGTCAGTCAGCGGTTTGCAGATACTGCCAACCACCAGACTATTGAAGTAATCATCAATAAACACCACACATCCGAGAAACATCGTGAGTAACTTAGCGTCGCGGCGTTTGCGAATGTGCTGTTTAGCCCAGTTTGCGAAAGCACGGGCAGAACCACTGACGGTGATCAGCGCCGTGATCATTCCCAGCACAATCAGAAAACCTAAGATATACAGGTTCCAGCTATTCGGTGCACCATTGCTCCAGAATAAGCCAGACACCTTGTCACTGAGATAAATAGCAGAGTCAGTCACTGACCATTGATTCAGTAAAAGCGTACCAATAAGAATACCAACGCCAAGCGATAACAACACCTTACGCGTCATGATCGCCAGGATGATTGCCACCACTGGGGGCAAAAGAGAAAGTGCCGAATCGGCATAACTGAGTACTGTCATTTTTAATATATTCTTGTGTGACCGGCGGGAGGCACAAAAAGGTAGGTCACAGACATTACTGTGTTGAATACCTGGCCGATCATAGATGATCGACGTCTTTTCAGTAGCGCTCCACGGCAGTTAATTCGACTATTGCTAGCCTACCATGGCAGTGCTGCCCCTATTCGGGAACAGCCCCAACAGCGGAATTGATCGTTCCAGCTGTTTCGGCACCGGATCCTTTCGCGGCACATTAAACGGTATCACCCAGCTTGCCGTTACTTATATCAGGTGCGCCTCTACTTCTCAGATCGCCAGCAGGCGTGAGGCAGATAATAAAAAAGGCAGCAAGGGTGCTGCCCGTTGCTGCCTATCCTGACGCAGATATTGAATTAAATCAACTCTGCCAATCTTGGCAACGCCTCAAACAAGTCAGCCTCCAGACCATAATCCGCAACCTGGAAAATTGGCGCTTGTGGATCCTTGTTGATGGCGACAATAACTTTCGAGTCCTTCATACCCGCCAAGTGCTGAATAGCCCCGGAAATTCCAACCGCAATATACAGTTCAGGAGCGACAATCTTACCGGTTTGTCCGACCTGTAGATCATTGCTGATATAACCCGCGTCCACGGCAGCACGAGAAGCCCCCACTGCACCACCGAGTTTATCGGCAAGCGTTTCTAACATAGCAAAATTTTCGGCACTTCCCAGCGCACGACCACCGGAGATGACGACTCTGGCATTACCAAGTTCTGGTCGTTCGGATACCGCCATGGTATGGGATAACTCATGGCACACAGATGCCACCACCTGATCGATTACCACTACATCGGCATTTGCGTCGCTGGTTATGGCATCAAAAGCACTGACGCGAACAGTCGCAACCTTCACCGCATCTAGGCTTTTCACGGTTTCCAACGCATTACCTGCATATATCGGGCGCACGAAAGTATCAGCATCAACAACTTTAATGATTTCGGACACCATCGCGACATCCAGCAATGCTGCGACTCGAGGTAACAGATCTTTGCCTGCCGAAGAGGCCGCCGCCAACACATGGCTATGCCCAACGGCAATATTGGCGACCAGCTTGGCCAGATTATCCGCAAACTGTGCTTGATAAACCGCATTATCTGCGACTAATACCCGCTTAACACCGTGCAATTTGGCCGCCGTATCGACGACCGTCGCGCAATCACTGCCGGCAACCAATACTTCAATTTCATCAGCCAGATTTATGGCGGCAGCCACCACCTTGGCAGTCTCAGCTTTCAGGCTGACATTATCATGTTCGGCAATTACTAATACGGTCATCTCAGATCACCTTTGCTTCATGTTTCAGCTTATCTACCAGTTCCTCGACAGAGGACACCATCACCCCAGCTTTGCGTTCAGCAGGCGGAGTCACTGACAGTATCTGCTGGTGTTGTTTTAGTGTTACGCCCAGTTCAGCGGCAGTAACGGTGTCCAATGGTTTCCGTTTGGCTTTCATAATATTTGGCAGCGATGCATAGCGTGGCTCATTGAGACGCAAATCGGCGGTCACTATGGCGGGCAGCGGTAATGTCAATGTTTGTACGCCACCATCAATTTCACGGTTCACGGTCAGTTGTCCACCATCGACATGGAGTTCTGAAGCAAAGGTGGCCTGCGGCACATCCAGTAAAGCCGCCAGCATCTGACCAGTCTGATTGTTATCACCATCAATGGACTGCTTGCCCAGCAAAATAAGGTCTGCCTGTTCCCGTAACTGTACTGCCTGGAGCACTTTAGCGACGGATAAAGGTGATAACACTTCATCAGTTTCAACCAAAATAGCGCGGTCAGCCCCCAAAGCCATTGCGGTACGTAATTGTTCTTGAGCCACTTTGGGACCGATACTCACAACCAACACTTCGTCGGCTTTTCCGGCTTCTTTAAGACGGACCGCTTCTTCTACGGCAATTTCACAAAAAGGATTGAGCGCCATTTTAACATTGGCGGTGTCTACCGCTGTATGCTCGGCATTGACTCGAATGTTAACGTTGGCATCTACCACACGTTTTACGGGTACCATTACTTTCATAGGAACGTCCTTCGCTGCACTCGTAACAAATGTTTTGATAATACCGGAGTTCCCGTCAGGGTGCCTCCTGTTTGCAGCAACTCTATGCTACGTTTACGTTCACGTCAATATAATTTAAACAGGTGTTTTATTTTCAATTTATTGAAGGTAATTTCTAATCGCTGAAAAATACGTGCTGAATTTAAGTCTAAAAAATATGGGAATTAAAAAAAATCGCCAATTAACAGAATTTCATTTGATCCATTTAAGTAATGTTTCTATTATTCGCAATGGTGTCTTTTTAAATCCCAAGTTTTATAAGAAGTGGAATCAAAATAAATATGAGCGAATTTCTTGAAATATTGACTCACGCACGTCGTTTTAAGGCAGCGGTTAAAGATCTTAGCGTTGAAGAACTACGTGATCTTGCCAGTAAACTGGAAAAAATCGTAACTGAACGCGAAGAAGAAGCTGCTGAAGAAGCCAAAGCTCAGGCAGATCGTCTGGCTAAAATTGAAGAAATCCGTCAGCAGATGGAATCCGTTGGTCTTTCTGTTGAAGATTTAGGTGTTGTAACTGCAGTTAAACCGACTAAAAAACGTGCACCGCGTCCGGCAAAGTATAAAATTGAAGTTGCTGGCGAAACTATTACTTGGACCGGTCAAGGCCGTATGCCAACTGTCTTTAAAACTGAAGTTGAAAAAGGTCGCTCAATGGATGATTTTCTCATCGACTAACAGCGCCAAGTATTTAAAAGCCCCGCTAATCGGGGTTTTTTTATATCTAATGCCCGTACTTTAATAAAACATTATATATTTATAATACTTACAATTAGTCATTGTTTTTTACATCGTTTGCGCAATAACAGTACTGCTGTCATATTCACTTAAAAAGGTCATTCCATTGATGAACTGCAGATGTTCACTGTGACGCTTTGCGCCCTAGCCTATATGGCCTCTCAGGCTAAACCCCGCCAACTCAATGACAACTCAGCGGATAACCGCGTTAAGCTATCTGCCCTGTTGCGGTAGTCAGCCAGTGCACTGCATGATGCCATCCGGCTAATAGAAAATAATAAATTTATCAAAATCGTTGCAGGAAATGACATCCCGATAAATGGCTATGAAATTAATCTATCCGGTTATCGAATTTACCCAAAATTTATTGACCACTATGCAGAATAGGCGCTTGTACAAACGCAAAAGCTAAACACATTTTCGCCGCCGATATATAAAATAAAACCTATCGAAGGTAATGCAGCTAATTGGCACTAATCACACAGAAAAGGAATGGATTTCTCAGATATATCCCGATAAAAGAGCATAAAGAATGGCTTTACTGCCGTACAAAGTGCTTACTTAGATGGAATATTTCAGGGTGCAGCAGAGTCTTTATCACTGGTAGATAAAACGTAAATGAGGTGGTATATAAATCCCGAACTAAGCAATTTATGGCCTTTAATAAAGGTAAATCGGCTCAGGATTATCCGACGGCTTTAATGGGCGTTATCGCCCTTATCTGCCAGGCGGTTAGTGTTGCCCGTTGGTATAATGACCGCGTTACCAAAGCCAAGGATTATTCAGAAGACATTCCAGCCGCAGCAGTTAATATCGCACTTAAACAGTTAAATAATATAAGAGCATAAGCGGTAATATTTAATGGTGGCATTCTTAACAATAAATTAAGAGCAGCGCAGTTATTAAGCGACAAAACCCGGCTATGCAGCTATTAGGATCGGTGCAGGAATTTGCACGCATCAACGCACTGGCAAGCTATCGACCACAACGGGGATTGCCGTTAAATTTTCCTGCAGCGCCAGAGGTCAGAGATGAGTCCTCGGCTGCCAATGTATCCTTATCGCAACTGCACCACCGGGAACGAGCGCTCCGAAAAGTCCAGCGCTGGTCGCAGCCTCAGCGAGCCGATGAACCGATTGGTCAGGCATTCAAGGTGGCAGAACTACGGAAAGAAGTCGGTATTCCCTTTGTTATTGATCTTAGCGATGACGGGGACAGCCGTAACCTGCCCTCAGCCGCACAGGCTGTCTCAAGGGGTTTTAACACCGGAAGCAGCCCTAAAAGCCATAACCGACGATGCGAGTTAGTTGGTGCCACCGGGCATGACGCCATGACTGAGGGCTATGATGTCAGTCTGGTAGTCAGCGATGGCTGATGTTCTCGACCCAATGCCCCGTAAAATTGAAGTAATATATATAGATGGGCATCAGATTGATCTGAATTATCGTTATCGTCAGCTTTATCAAATGTATCTCAAGCGATAGAATTGACATAAGCGTTCTGCTTTGTCGCAGGGCGTAATCCGCCCCTCTATTCATAAGGTCCGACCATGAAACAACTGGTTATTATTCCACTCGCTGCAATTATTTGCGCCTGTGGCAGCGACTACAGTTTTAACTCCAATCTCGATCGCAAGGCATTTAAAGAATATTTTAAGCCTTCTGAAGTGCAGCTGTTTGATCATACTCAGCCAACAGTGCCTTATGACACGCTGGGCATGGTAGAGGGTAATGCTTGCCAGATGGAAGAAAATGGCGCGCCCGTCAGTTTAGCAGATGCCCGCACGGATGCTCGCCGTAAGGCCGCTGATATCAAGGCCAACGGCCTGATTATCAAAAGTTGCACGGAGCTAAAAGAACCCGGCAAAGGCTGCTATAGCAGTGCCATTTGTGTAGGACAAGCTATCCGTCTGCACCAGAAGAACTGATCTTTCCTTTATGCAATTTGAAAACCGAATTGAAGCCGTTGCTGTATGCCGAACGCCTTATAAACAGAAGTTCGGCATCCCCAGACAGCCTGGACTGGTGGATTTTGTCCGCGGCTATGTCGAGCTCATTCCCCCATACAACCACATTGATGCAGTAAGAGGACTGGAACAGTATTCCCATCTCTGGCTGTTGTTTTGTTTCCACGAAAATCTGGCTCAAGGCTGGAAAACCACGGTGCGCCCGCCAAGGCTGGGTGGCAATGAAAAACTCGGGGTATTTGCCACTCGCTCGACCTTCCGCCCCAATGGTATCGGTCAGTCGGTAGTGAAACTGCACGCAGTCCATCAGCAAAAAGGCAAAGTGGTATTGGAGATTTCGGGTATGGATCTGCTGGACGGCACACCGGTTATCGATATCAAACCCTACATTCCATTTTCCGATGCTATTCCTGATGCACTTGGTGGTATTGCCCAGCAAGCCCCGGAACAGGTAGATGTCGGTTTTACCGATGCCGCAGAGGCACAGATTGCTAAGATCAGCGCACAGTATCCCGGCCTTAAGCAACTGATAATCGCGGTGCTGGCGCAGGATCCGCGCCCCGCCTACAAAAAGGCGAAAGATGACCCTAAACGTTATCAGGTGGCGTTATACGATCTGGATATCTTCTGGTACGCCACCCCATCAGGTATTGAAGTGGTGGAGCTGCAACCGGCCCCCTCACAACGACAAGAGCAGCAACGCGATGCCGACGCCTAGTGCTGAAGCGTTACAAGAGCAGCACAAAAAGCGGCTGTCGTGGATGCCCTGGCTTTGGTATCGCTTAAAACCTAAACACCTGCTGTGGGCAACCCCCTGGCAACAACAAGTCCAGCAACAACTCTCGCAACTGGAAACCATCACTATTGGCGACAACTGTTTTATCGCGCCTGAGGCGGCGCTGTTTGCTGAACCCGGCCGCGCGATCACCATCGGCAGACAATGCATGATTGCCGCCAACTGCTTTCTTCATGGTCCCATCACCCTAGGCGATGAAATCAGTATCAACCACAATTGCTCACTGGACGGCGGCAGCAAAGGCATTGTCATCGGTAACCAGACGCGCATTGCCAATAATGTCACCATCTATGCGTTCAATCACGGCATGGCACCGGATATGCCGGTGTATCGTCAAAGCAGCCAATCCCGCGGGATTGTGATCGGCTGTGACGTATGGATTGGTGCGCAGGTGGGGATTGTCGATGGCGTGACGATTGGAGATGGTGCCGTTATCGGCATGGGTGCCATTGTGACTAAGGACGTGCCAGCATGGGCAATTGTTGCGGGTAATCCGGCCGTTATCATTGGTGATCGGCGGGAAAAGCCGCTCTCAGGCAGTAATATCGATTTGCCATCGGACTGACCAGCATAAAATTGTGGATTTCCCCGCAGTGGTAGCGTGACATCATCAAAGCAGGTGATAAAATGTCGCCCATTCAATTTCATGGGGTCCTGGGTAAATGCGAATCAGCCAATACCTGCTATCAACTCAAAAGGAAACTCCTGCCAACGCAGAAGTGGTTAGTCATCAACTTATGCTGCGCGCCGGGATGATCCGTCGCAATGCTTCTGGTCTATACAGCTGGTTGCCATCCGGTTTGCGTGTTCTACGTAAAGTAGAAGCCATCGTGCGCGAAGAGATGGAAAAAGCTGGCGCCATCGAAATCCTGATGCCAATGGTACAGCCAGGCGATCTGTGGGTAGAAAGTGGTCGTTGGGACAAGTTTGGTCCGGAACTGCTGCGCTTTGTTGATCGCAATAACCGCGATTTCGTATTGGGGCCAACTCACGAAGAAGTGATCACTGACCTGATCCGCAAAGAGATCAGCTCATACAAACAGTTACCGCTGACCCTGTTCCAGATCCAGACCAAATTCCGCGATGAAGTGCGCCCACGTTTCGGCGTGATGCGTGCGCGTGAGTTCCTGATGAAAGATGCCTACTCTTTCCATCTGGATCAGCAGACCATGGATGATACCTATCACGCCATGTACACCGCTTATTGCAACATCATGTCACGTATGGGACTGGAATTTCGCCCGGTACTGGCTGATACCGGTTCTATCGGTGGCAGCATGTCCCATGAGTTCCATGTGCTGGCCCAGAGTGGTGAAGACTTGATCGCCTACGCCACTGGCAGCGATTACGCCGCCAATATTGAGAAAGCTGAGTCCCCAATGCCAACCACCACTCGCGCGGCAGCCACTGCGGTCATGCAATTGGTAGATACCCCCGATGCCAAAACCATTGACGAACTGGTCAGTCAGTTTGGTCTTGCCATCGAAAAAACCGCTAAAACACTGATTGTTCGCGGCGACAGCGAAGACACGCCATTGGTTGCAGTGATGGTACGTGGCGATCACGAGCTGAACGAAGTCAAAGCCAGCAAGCTGCCAGGCGTGCTGGCACCGCTGGAATTTGCCACTGAAGCAGAAATTCGCGCCGCCATTGGTGCCGGTCCGGGTTCGCTAGGCCCAGTTGGCCTGAAAATGCCGCTGTATATTGACCATGCGGTTGCGGTGATGAGTGATTTTGGCGCAGGCGCGAATGTCGATGGTAAGCACTATTTCAACATCAACTGGGAACGCGATGTCGCACTGCCACAGGCATTTGATATCCGTAATGTGGTTGAAGGTGAAGCCACTCCAGACGGTAAGGGCATTTATGCCTTCGCCCGTGGTATTGAAGTGGGCCATATCTTCCAGTTAGGTACTCGTTATTCACAAGCGATGAATGCGAGCGTGCTGGATGAAAACGGCAAGGCGCAAATCATGCTAATGGGTTGTTATGGTGTCGGCGTCAGTCGTATCGTGGCCGCTGCAATTGAACAGAATCATGATGATCGCGGCATTATCTGGCCAGATGCGATTGCGCCGTTCAAAGTAGGCATTCTGCCAATGAATATGCACAAGTCTCATCGCGTTACCGATATTGCGGAACAGCTTTATAAAGATCTGCAAGCCGCGGGTATCGAAGTGCTGTTTGATGATCGTAAAGAACGTCCTGGTGTGATGTTTGCTGATATGGAACTGCTGGGGATCCCTCACGCCATTGTGATTGGTGACCGTAACATTGATGCCAGGGTGTTTGAATACAAGAACCGCCGTACCGGGGAAAAACAAGAAATCCCGATGGCAGAGATTGTCGACTTCATCAAAAACGCCACCGTTTAACTTGAATTGAGTACCTTGTCTGACAGGGTACTCGGTCAAAAACAGTCGGCCGGTTACGCCCATAAAAAAACGCAGCAACGCTGCGTTTTTTATGGGTAACTTCAAATCAAGCTTGGGTATTAACCCCACCGCCCTGAGACACCATTACCATGGCTGGGCGCAACAGACGCTCATTCAGCATGTAACCTTTCTGCATTACCAACATCACACTGTTAGCAGGATACTCGGAACTTGGCTGCATACCGATGGCCTGATGCTGCTCGGGGTTAAATGGCTGTCCTAACGGATCAACCTGCTTCACACCAAATTTTTCCACGGCAGCCAACAGGGTTTTCTGGGTTAGCTCCACCCCTTCAAACATCGCCTTCATGGTCTCATCGGCTTTATCAGCGCCCACCAAGGCACGTTCCATGTTGTCGATGACTGGCAGTAATTCGTTAACGAACTTCTCCAGAGCAAACTTATGGGCCTTTTCCACATCCAATGCCGCACGACGACGGATATTGTCCACTTCGGCAGCGGCACGTACCACTGAGTCTTGCTGCTCGAGGACTTTTGCCTGAACTTCAGCTAACGCCTTTTCCAGCTCTTCAATACGGAAATTGGCCTGGGTCAGTTCATCTATGGCACTGGCACCTGCAGTTTGTTCCGTGCTATTGCTCTGTGCAGCGGCAACGTTTTCCACCTGCTCCTGCTCTGCGTTATGTGACTCTTTGCTCATTTTCACTCCAGCTAAAAATGCCTTAAATGCTTTGTTTCTGCATGCTCTGCGCATATTATGGGGATCAATTGCGCCGTTTCAACCCTTGGGTTCTAAAAAGTATGACCGCAGAATTTCACACAATCGGCTTGATTGGTAAACCACACCATCAGGGCACTACTCAAACATTAAAGCGTTTGATGCACTGGTTGCAGGCTCGGCACCATCAAGTGTTGGTAGAAGAGCGGGTTGCCACGGAGTTAGGCCAAGGAGTTGAAGCCGTCGACCTACTGGAAATCGGCGAACGTTGTGATTTAGCCATTGTCGTTGGTGGTGATGGCAACATGCTTGGAGCTGCGCGGGTGCTGGCGAAATATGATATTGGCGTCATCGGTGTCAATCGCGGTCATCTGGGATTTCTCACTGACTTACCACCTGATGCTTTTGAGGAATCACTGTCAAAGGTCCTCAAAGGCGAATATGAAACTGAGCACCGGTTTCTGTTGGAAGCGGAAGTTCACCGTCATGGCGAACTGAAAGCGTCTAACACCGCAGTGAACGAGGCGGTACTGCATCCTGGCAAAATTGCCCATATGATTGAATATGAGGTGTATATTGACGATCAGTTCATGTACAGCCAACGCGCAGATGGCATGATTGTCTCTACCCCCACGGGGTCAACCGCTTATGCACTCTCTGCTGGCGGTGCCATTCTGACCCCTAATCTTGAGGCACTGATCTTGGTGCCAATGTTCCCACATACCCTCTCCTGCCGACCGATTGTGGTCGATGCCAAAAGTACCATCAAGCTAGTGGTTTCTCCTGATAATGGCGAAACACTGGAGGTGGGTTGTGATGGCCACGTAACGCTGGCGGTCATGCCGGGTGATGAAATCATCATTCGTCGCAATACCAGCGAACAATTGAAGCTAATCCATCCGAAAGGTTACAACTATTTTCACGTGCTTCGACACAAATTAGGTTGGGGCAGCAAGCTATTTTAACGAAGGTTTTCTAACAGAAAATCTGACGATTGATAACACTTTTGATACTTTCTTTCATAATTTGATTTTGAGAGAAATTATAGTGCTACACCAACTTTACCTGACCAACCCGCCTGAATCACTTTTTAACCACCTGTTTTTTAAGCTACATTTGTATTTGCTTATATTTTGTACATGTTTAGCCATTTCTAATGTGATCTACTTCACATTAGAAATTGCTAAACAAATCCTAAGTTTTAATCAATGGTGAAAAAATCAGATCAACAACTTTCAAAAACAGATGAAATAATGCCTATAAATAGAAATGCCACATAATCAATCAAAACTTCATTCCCTTACAGAATTATCTGTTAAAAAAACTTGTGATATTAATCACAATTAATACAATGTCTTTCCTGCGCAACCTCTCATAGCCGCAAAATGACGGCCTTCAGCCTTCTCATGATGATCTAGATCATGTTTAAGCTGAGCAAATTGACAAAGATTATCCACATATAAAAAAACTGGCCGAGATCCGTTGGGGGCTTGGACCGGAATAATGACAACTACAAGCAACATGAAAATAAGAGGCAAACATGACCTTTCTGCAACTCCTCGCAAGTCTGAGTCCAGTCATCAGCGTAATGCTGTTCCTGGTGTTATTACGTATGCCCGCATCCAAGGCGATGCCGATCTCTATGGTGATTACCGGTCTGGCTGCAGTGTTTATCTGGCACATGGATACTCATCTGCTGACTGCATCAGTCGTTGAAGGCCTGTTGGCAGCGATCACACCGCTGACCATCATCTTTGGTGCGGTATTTCTGCTGAACACCTTGAAATACTCTGGCGCCATGGACACCATCAGGGCTGGTTTCACTAATATCAGTGCTGATGCGCGGGTACAGGTGATCATCATCTGCTGGTTGTTCGGTTCTTTCATTGAGGGTTCTGCCGGCTTTGGGACACCTGCCGCTATTGCTGCACCACTGCTGGTATTATTGGGTATCCCGCCAGTGGCCGCTGCCGTTGTGGCATTGATTGCTGACTCCGTCTGCGTGTCCTTTGGGGCTATCGGTCTGCCAGTACTGTTCGGTATGGAACAAGGATTGATGCAAGGTGGTACTAGCATGGCTGCTAGCCAGATTGCCCAACACGGCGGTCATTACACTGGCTACGCTCAGTTCATTGCCAATCATATGATCACCATGGACCTGATTTGCGGTTCAATCATCCCCTTGATTATGGTGTCCATTCTTACCGGCTTCTTCGGCCGTAAGAAGTCCTTTAAAGAAGGCTTGGCAATCTGGAAATTTGCCCTGTTTGCAGGTTTCGCATTTACCGTACCTGCCTGGTTAATCAACTACTTCGCCGGCCCAGAATTCCCATCCGTTATCGGTGCGTTGGTGGGCATGGCATTGGTGATCCCAGTTGCCCGTAAAGGCTGGTTACTGCCGAAACAACCATGGCATGACTTTGCAGAAAATGAAGAAGGTGCGACAGTGGCACATGCTGAAGCCCACTTCAGCCAACTTGCTGCCTGGACTCCTTACTTGATTATGGCGGCATTGTTGGTGTTATCACGTACAGTTGCACCGCTGAAAGCCTGGTTAGCCAGCTTTAACATCAGCATCACCGGCATCATGGGCACCAGTCTGAAAGCCAGTTTTGCTACGCTGTATGCTCCGGGTGCCTTCTTCGTTGCCGTTTGTATCTTGGGCTTTTTCCTGTTCCGCATGAACAGTGAGGCCATCAAGAACTCAGTCACCGTTTCTTGTAAATCCATGATCCCAACCATCATCTCTCTGGGTGCATCAGTACCGATGGTGAAAATCTTCCTGAACTCTGGTGCCAACGAAGCTGGCCTGTCTTCTATGCCAGTTGCGCTGGCTAACCTGCTGGGTAGCAGTCTTGGTTCTGTCTGGGAATGGATAGCACCAATCGTGGGGATCTTCGGGGCCTTCCTGTCAGGCAGTGCCACCTTCTCTAACATGATGTTCTCTGGTTTACAGTACAGTGTTGCTGAAAATATCAACGGCAATCACACTCTTATCCTTGCGTTACAGGGTATGGGCGCAAACGCTGGTAACATGATGTGTGTTATGAACGTGGTTGCTGCTGCGACTGTAGTAGGGATGGCTGGCCGCGAATCAGAAATTATTCGTAAAACTATGCCGGTAGCGCTGGGCTATGCGCTGCTGGCTGGGACCATCGCCTTTGTATGGGGCGGTTACTAAACGTAACTTATAACAGACTGGAAGCAGGGGCCGATGTAGCCCCTGCCAACTTATGTGGCTAATGTTCAAAAGAGATGTCTTATGTCAATCAATTATCAAGCTGTAACTGAAAGTCTGCGCCAGTTGCTGGGGGAACGCGCCGTTAGCAATGATCCGGTACGACGTTTTGCCTGGTCGACTGACGCCAGTTATTTCCGCATTGTGCCGGAAGTGGTTGTTCATGCTGAAACGCTGGATGATGTGAAGAAGACCTTAGAAGTGGCACGAAAGCATAAAGCGCCGGTCACTTTCCGTGCAGCCGGTACCAGCCTTTCTGGTCAAGCGATTGGCGAAGGCATCTTGTTGATGTTGGGTTTTGATGGCTTCCGCACGATTGATATCAGTGCTGACTCCAACAAAGTAACACTGGGCGCGGCGGTCATCGGCTCCGATGCGAACGCGGCACTGAAGCCCTTGAATAAAAAAATCGGTCCAGACCCGGCAACACTGGCCTCTGCAATGGTTGGCGGTATTGTCTCCAACAACGCCTCAGGCATGTGCTGTGGTACTGCCCAGAACAGCTATCAGACCATCGCTTCAGTGAAACTGGTTTTGGCCGATGGCACTGAATTAGATACGGGCTCCGAAGCTTCAAAAGAAGCCTTCCGCCAATCTCATGGCGAATTACTGGAATCGTTGAAGAATCTTGGCGAGATGGCGCGTGCTAACGAAACGCTGGCTGCTCGCATCCGTAAAAAATATGCCATCAAAAACACCACAGGTTACAGCCTGAACTCGTTGGTGGATTTTGAAGACCCATTTGACATCATCAATCACGTATTGGTGGGTGCCGAAGGAACTCTGGCCTTCGTAAACGAAGTGACGTACCACACGGTAGACGAAGCTAAATTTAAAGCCTCAGCGCTGGCAGTATTCTTCAATATGGAAGACGCTTCCCGCGCAATCCCCCCCATTCAGGGTGAAAGTGTCGCCGCGGGCGAACTGCTGGACTGGGCCTCAATTAAAGCGGTTACCGGCAAACCGGGGATGCCTGACTGGTTGAGTGAACTGCCTGAAGGCGCAGCGATTCTGTTGATTGAATCCCGTGCCAATGACCAGGAAACCCTGGAAAAATACACTCAGGATGTTATTCAAAAGCTGTCACACATTGAGACTGAACGCCCAATTACCTTCAGTACCGATCCGGCAGTCTATGGCAAATACTGGGCAATGCGTTCCGGCTTGTTCCCTATCATCGGTGGTGCGCGTCCAAAAGGCACTTCAGTCATCATCGAAGACATCGCGGTAGAAGTCGAACATCTGGCCAGTTGTGCGCATGACCTGACCGCACTGTTCCACAAGTTTGGATATCATGAAGGAGTTATTTACGGTCACGCATTGGCCGGTAACTTCCACTTCATCATCACCCCGACATTCCATTCTGAAGAAGATATCACTCGCTTCCATGACTTCATGGATGCCGTCGCTGACATGGTGATCAATAAATACGACGGCTCAATGAAAGCAGAACACGGTACTGGCCGTGCGGTAGCCCCCTTTGTAGAGCTGGAATGGGGTCATGAAGCTTATACGCTGATGAAGAGCATCAAGCAGATCTTCGATCCACAAGGCCTGCTGAACCCTGGTGTTATCCTCAATGATGACAAACAGGTACACGTCAAAAACATTAAGCCATGCCCAGTGGTTGATGATTTTGTAGACCGTTGTATTGAATGTGGTTTCTGTGAAAAGACCTGTCCAACTTCAGCGTTAAACCTGACACCACGTCAACGTATCGCCACCCTGCGTGAAATTGCCCGTCTTGAAGAGATTGGCGACAAAGCCGCTGCAGAGCAAATGCGTGCCGCTGCCAAATATGATGTGGTAGATACTTGTGCCGCCTGTCAGTTGTGTACTATCGCTTGTCCAGTAGATAACAGCATGGGACAACTGGTACGTAAACTGCGTACGCCATACATCACCACTACACAGCAGAAAGTGCTGGATTTCCAGGCAAAACACTGGGGCGCAGTGAACACAGCCTTGAGCAGTGGCTTCAATATTCTCAACATCATTCATAAAGTGACTGGCGACAGCATCACTAACGGCATGATGAAAGCTGGTCGGGCGATTTCTGCTGAAGTGCCATACTGGAACCCTGACTTTCCGAAAGGCGGCAATCTGCCTCAGCCATCGACACCAAAACCAGGCCAGCCTACTGTGGTTTACTTCGCAGCCTGTGGTGGCCGTACCTTTGGTCCGACACCAGTAGACCCAGATGATCGCACCTTACCGGATGTCGTTGTCACCCTGCTGGAGCGTGCCGGTTACAACATCATCACCCCACCAAAGACTCGTAGCCTGTGCTGTGGTCAGATGTGGGAATCCAAAGGTGATTTCAAAAATGCTAACGGTAAACGTGATGAGCTGATTGAAGTGCTGCGCCAGATCTCCAACAACGGTGAAATCCCGATTGTGATTGATGCGCTGTCATGTACCTACCGCACGCTGACTGGCAACCCAGACTTCAAGATCCTGGATCTGGTGGACTTCCTCCATGATGAAGTGATGCCGAAGCTGAAGCTGACTAAAAAAGCTAATGTGGCGCTGCATCTGGGCTGTTCTGCCCGAAAGATGCACATCGAACCTAAGATGGAAGCGATTACTGCGGCCTGTGCTGAACATATTGTCAGACCAGCGGGCATTGATTGCTGTGGTTATGCAGGTGAGAAAGGTCTGTATAAGCCGGAAATCAATGAAACCGCGCTGCGTAACATTAAGAAGTTGC
This sequence comes from Shewanella sp. A32, assembly GCF_029167175.1. NCBI lineage: Bacteria > Pseudomonadati > Pseudomonadota > Gammaproteobacteria > Alteromonadales > Shewanellaceae > Shewanella > Shewanella sp. A32. The sequence continues at coordinate 265,257 of NZ_JARFTS010000001.1, read as the reverse complement.
TGCCAGCGGAAGTGCACGAAGGTTACTATGCCAACCGCATGTGCGAGGTGGGCTTAAGTCACCATAGTGGTGTGCCATATCGCCATCTGGCATATCTGCTGGAAGAATGTAGTCGCGGATAATTGATAACCAAGGGGAGTGATTACTCCCCTTTTTCATTTATGCGATGTAATAAAATTCCGTGGTAAAAATCCAACGGAAATATAAAAATAAAATAATAATAATCAAATATTTATATTTTTTCATTTTTGAAAAAATTTAAATCATCATTTACTGAATAGGTACTGTCGCTCTGTTGAGCTAAGGTATATATTCGCAAGCACATTCGACAATCAACATAAGCTGAAGCAGTGACCCACACTGCCACCTGTCCGAATGTGAGCAAAGTTGATAAAAGCACTAAGGAAACGCCATGAAGATAGCTTTATTTATCCCTTGTCTGGTCAATCAGCTGCTACCACAGGTAGCGATTGCCACAACGGAGTTGCTGGAAAAACTGGGGCATGACGTGATACTGCCAGAAGGGCAAACCTGCTGTGGTCAGCCAATGACCAACTCAGGTTGCTTTGACGAAGCGCGCAGTACCGTGATGAAGTTGCTCAATGCTTTCAAAGGTGTCGAGTGTGACGCCATAGTCTGCCCAGCTGCCTCCTGCCTGGTGGCCGCCAAGGAAAACTTCCATGAATATGACAACAGCCCTGAAGCCAAGGCTGTTATCGATAAGCTCTATGAGCTAACCGAATTTTTACATGATGTGGCTCCGGTAGCTAGCTTCCCACGCCCATTCCCACATAAAGTCAGCCTGCAGTTATCCTGCCACGGTCTGCGTATGTTGGAACTGGCTAACGCGAGCGAAAGCATGAAACCCGGCTTTAACAAGATGGCGGCATTGCTGGAAAAAGTGCCAGGCGTCGAGATCCTCTATCCAGAACCTCGTGATGAATGCTGTGGTTTTGGCGGTACGTTTGCCATGGATGAAGGCGCAGTATCGGCCAAGATGGGCAATGATAAAGCCCAGGCACACGCAAATACTGGCGCCGAATATATTGTCGGATTTGACCCATCCTGTCTGATGCACCTGGATGGATTAGTCCGTCGTCGCAAACTGCCGATTGAAATCCGCCATCTGGCGCAGATCCTCAACGACGCCATCTAGGAGCCACGTGATGTCACAAGCACAAACCAGCGCTGGCCACGCCGACAAGGCCGATATTTTTTGCAAAGACGAAGCCCGGGTAGACTGGCACTCCAAAGCATTGTGGTTACTGCGCCAGAAACGCGATCGCGCCGCCGCTGCGGTCCCGGAATGGGAAGATCTGCGAACTCTGGGTTCAGAAATCAAACTGCACACGCTGACCCACCTGCCCCAGTATTTGGAGCAGTTTGAAGCCAACTGCCAGAAGAATGGCATTATCGTTCACTGGGCCAAAGACGGTGATGAACACAACCGCATCGTCCATGAGATCCTCAGCCAGCACCAGGTGAAAAAACTGGTGAAATCCAAGTCGATGCTGACAGAAGAATGTCACCTCAACCCTTATCTGGAAAGTAAAGGGATTGAAGTTATCGACACCGACCTCGGTGAACGTATTATTCAGCTCAACAAGCAGCCACCATCACATATTGTGGTGCCGGCAATTCACCTGAAAAAAGAGGAAGTGGGTCAGCTGTTCCACGAAAAAATTGGTACCGAAGCCGGTGCCAGTGACCCGACCTATCTCACCCGTGCAGCGCGTGCCCATCTGCGTGAGCAATTTCTGACGGCGGATGCCGGTATGACCGGGGTAAACATGGGGATTGCTGAAGAAGGCGCCATCGTGGTGTGTACCAACGAAGGTAACGCCGACATGGGCTGCAATCTGCCGAAACTGACATTGCACTCCATGGGGATTGATAAACTGATCCCGAACAAGGCCGCAGCATCTGTATTGCTGCGCACACTGGCGCGTAATGCCATCGGACAGTTGATCACTACCTATAGCAGCTTCTACCACGGTCCCAAACCTGGTGGTGAAATGCACATCATCATCGTGGATAACGGCCGTAGCGAAATGCTGCAGGATAAACTGCTGGCAGAAAGCCTGAAGTGCATCCGCTGTGGTGGGTGTATGAATACCTGTCCTGTTTACCGTCGCAGTGGTGGTTACAGCTACAACTACTTTATTCCTGGCCCGATCGGTATCGCCGTTGGTTCAAAACACGATGACACCAACACTATTCCATGGGCTTGTACCCTGTGTGGCTCCTGTACCTATGTCTGCCCGACCAAGGTACCGCTGCACAACATTATCGCTTATCAACGGCGTCTCAAAGCAGAAGCGGGCAAACTGCCTTATGGCAAAGCTGGCTATATGCCAATGGTGGGCAAAGTGATGTCCAGCCCGACCTTGTTGAACTGTGCCATGAGTGTGGCCCGTTTCAGTCTGCGTTATCTGCCGGGCAGTCTGCTCAAGCCATTTGCCGGGGCTTGGGGTAAATACCGTGAGCTGCCAAAAGCGCCCGCCTCCAGTTTTGAGGCTTGGTACAAGAAGAACAGGAGCAAATAACATGTCCAGTAAAGCCGAAATGCTGGCAGCACTTAAGTCTGTCGCCCTGCCTGAACATCCAATGCCTGCAATTGAGATTGCGCCGCGTCTGGATGATTTGATAGGCCAATATGAAGCCAGCCTCAAAGCCTGTGGTGGCACACTGATCAAAGATAACGCCATGGAGGCGTTACAGTCTCAGGTAGCAAGCCTGGTAGCGGAAGGCAAGCAGGTGATTTCGCGCGTAGATGCCGTGGCCGGTAACCGTGAGGTGCCAAGCGATCCGCATGCGCTGAAAGATATCAACTACGCGGTGATCCCCGGGCAATTAGGTGTTGCCGAAAATGGTTCCATCTGGGTAACCGAAGATCTGGCTGGGATCCGCATCGCACCGTTCATTTGCGAAAACCTGATGCTGGTGCTAAAAGCCGAAGATGTTGTGGCTAACATGCACCAGGCGCTGGCGAAAATCAGTCTGGATAATACCGGTTTTGGTGTGTTCATTGCTGGGCCATCAAAGACTGCTGATATCGAACAAGCACTGGTTATCGGTGCCCATGGGGCCTGCACTTTGAATGTGTATCTGATTTAATCTTCAGTTACCGATTTGAAAAGCCGCAGTGATGCGGCTTTTCATTGGGTTAATTTACTGTTTATTAGTCTCGTCGGTTTGCTGTTTAATCACTTGCTGTAACTGTGACCAATGCTTGCTTAAGCCGGTTAGCAACTCCATCGGCAAGGGAAACACAATGGTTTTGGTATTTTCCCCGGCGACTTCCGTCAACGTTTGCATATAGCGCAGTAATAACGCATTAGGTTCTTCAGAAAGAGTGTGAGCGGCTTCCACCAGCTTCTGCGAGGCTTCTTTTTCACCTAAGGCATGAATCACCTTAGCGCGCCGTTCACGTTCCGCCTCTGCCTGTCTGGCAATAGCGCGGATCATGGTCTCATTGAGATCCACATGTTTGATCTCAACATTCGCTACCTTAATGCCCCAGATATCGGTATGGGCATCCAGGATCTGTTGAATATCGGCATTGAGCATATCGCGGTTGGCCAGCATTTCGTCCAGTTCATGCTGACCGAGCACCGAACGCAAGGTTGTCTGTGCCAGCTGACTGGTCGCATCGAGAAAATCTTCCACATTGATAATCGCCTTCTGCGGGTCCACTACGCGGAAATACAGCACCGCATTAACCCGTACCGACACGTTATCACGGCTGATCACATCCTGTGACGGCACATCCATTACCACGGTACGCAAATCCACTCTGACCATCTGCTGCACTACGGGGATCAGAATGATCAATCCGGGGCCTTTTACCTTATAAAAGCGCCCTAACAGAAAAACTACGCCTCGTTCATATTCCCGCAGAATGCGAAACATCGACAGAATCAAGGCCAATACCAACAGTAAGCTCGCGGCAATGGAAATATTCATACTGGAAATCATTTCATTCATAGCTGACTCCTCTGGCTATCGCTCGTGGGTGACAGATGTAATGTCAAACCCCTGATACCATCTACCCTCACTTGCTGGCCTGGCTGCAAAGGCATGTCACATTCAGCCTGCCAACGCTCCCCCATAAACAATACTTGGCCGCGGCCAGGGAACCCCGATTCTACTTTTGCATAAGCGCCAATCATGGCATCCAGGCCAGAGACTAAGGCCATGCGTCTGGCCCGAAGAATGAACGTCAGCAACACCACAAAAAACAGCACACTCAATAGCCCCAGCACAAATATGACCGGCCAGGCGATACGGTATGCCTCCAGGTCACTGTCTATCAGAAAGATGGAACCGAGAACAAACGACACTACGCCACCAAAACCGAGTATGCCAAAGCTCGGCACCAGTGATTCAGCAATAAGCAAGGCAATGCCCAGTAACAACAGCCCCACCCCGGCATAATTCACTGGCAATAGCTGGAACGCGTATAACGCCAACAACAAACAGATGGCACCGGCCACCCCGGGGATCCCAACGCCTGGATGATAAAATTCCAGAACCAACCCATAAATGCCTGCCAGCATCAGAATGTAGGCGATATTAGGATTGGTGATGGCATTGATAAAGCGGGTGCGCCAATCGGGACGCTGATCTATAAGGTCAGCGTTAGCGGTGTGCAGTAACACGGACCCGGCGGCAGTTTGTAGCTGTTTCCCATCAAGTTGGAGCAGCAGTTGCTGTGGCGATATGGAAATGTAATCAATCACCCCAAGCTTTAATGCTTCAGTTGCTGTGAGTGTTGCCGCTTCTCGCACTGCCTGTTCCGCCCACTCGGCATTACGCCCCCGCAGCTGCGCCAAACTGCGAATATAGGCAATAGCATCGTTGAGCATCTTTTTCTCAGCACTGGAAGGTGTCGCGTCATCTTTTTTGGACTCAGCGCCGCCCAACTGAATCGGAGTAGCCGCACCAAGATTGGTTGCGGGTGCCATCGCCGCCACATGACAGGCATATAGCATGTAAGTACCGGCACTGGCCGCTCTCGCGCCTGAAGGATAGACCAGACAAGCCACAGGGACCGGCGACGCCAAAATGGCCTGATTAATATCGCGTAAGCTGGAGACTAAGCCGCCAGGCGTATCCAGTGTGATCAGCACCAATTCCGGCTTTTGTGGGCGAATGGCTGCCAGGGCCAGTGCCCGATGCAGGTAATCACTGACACCTGGGCCGATCGCCCCCTGCACCTGCAACAACACTACCTGCGGGCGAGTATTGGACACCTGGGCCACGGCCACCGGTGCCAGCCATAAAGATGTCATGCTCAGCAGCAATAACAAAAGACGTATCAAGGTCATAGCAGCTTCTCCAAACGCTATAACCTAAGCATAGTAGTTTTTGCCACACAGCAATTGGCTGGAGATCTTCAGAGAATGGGAGACAGGGTGATGCCAGCAGACATCCTGGAGAATTCAGGAAAAAGCGCGGACTAACAGCTGCAGAATGATACCGGAAATGATGCCTGCCAATACGTCATCGGCCATCACGCCCAAGCCGCCTTTGACATTTCTATCCAACCAACGAATTGGCCAGGGCTTCACAATATCGAAGAAACGGAACAGGACAAATCCCACAATCGGCCACTGCCACCCATGCGGTGCCGCTAACATGGTCAGCAGATAACCGGCGACTTCATCCCACACAATCGCCTTATGGTCATGCACCCCCAAGTCGCGACAGGTTTTATCACAGATATAAACCCCAGCAACGCACACCAGGATGGTGATTATCACGTACATTGGCAACGGCAACAGACTGAGCAGCAGATACAAGGGAACGGTCGCCAAAGTCCCAAATGTCCCCGGAGCTACTGCCGCCAACCCACTGCCAAACCCGAGCGCCAGAAAGTGCACGGGGTTACGCAAGCTTAACGCTGCTAAGGCCTTGTCTTTTGAAAAGAAATTCATTGAAAATGCTCGAATCCGATAGGGGCAGGTACAAATTCTTCACCACGGAACTGCAATTTAAGCTTATTTAGCGCCTGAATTTGACCAATCTGCGAAAAACGCACACCGGCATGGCTCAAGGCCGTATCCAATGCGCCCCGTTGCGCTTCTGGCACGGTGAACAACAGTTCATAATCTTCACCGCCTGATAAGGCATAATTGATGGCAGTTTCAAGCGCCACACTGTCACGCATCGCAGGTGACAGCGGCAACTTTTCCACATCAATTACCGCACCGACGCCCGAAGCTTTAAGAATATGCTTAATGTCGGAATTGAGTCCATCCGACAGGTCGATAGCACTGGAGGCCAGCCCTCGCAGTGATTGCCCGGCCAGCACGCGTGGCGACGGATGATAATGACGATTGATGAGATAATCCCGATGTTCACTGCTGACTTCGCGTTTCCCCAGCAAGATATCCAGCCCTAAGGCCGAATCGCCAAGACTACCGGTAACATAAATCCAGTCGCCTGGCTTAGCACCACTACGTGTAATCGCTTTGCCTTCCGGCACCTGTCCATGCACGGTAATAGTGATAGATTTGGGGCCTCGGGTGGTATCGCCGCCCACCAGGGAGATCATGTAATAATCAGCGGCTTCAAACAACCCGGTCGCAAATGCTTGCAGCCAGACATCATCAGCGGTTGGCATGGTCAGCGCCAGCGTCATCCAGGCGGGCTCGGCGCCCATTGCCGCCAGATCCGACAGATTAACGGCTAATGCTTTATAACCTAATGCCTGGGGAGGCATTTGCGGCAGGAAATGCACATTTTCTACCAAGGTGTCGGTAGAAATTGCCAATAATTTATTCTCGGTGGGTTTTACCAGTGCACAATCATCGCCAATGCCCAGTTTCACATCCTTGCGGTGCTGGCTTTGACCGGTAAAGTAATGTTCGATTAGTTGGAATTCTTTCATTGTTACTCTGGCCGCTTTCGGCCTCCCGTCTGGCAATGAAAAAACGGTACCCGCAGATACCGTTTATCGAGTCCCGCAATTACTTGCTGTTAACCAGCTTATCCAGGATGCCGTTAACGAACTTATGGCTGTCTTCCGCACCAAAGGTCTTGGCCAATTCTATGGCCTCATTAATCACCACTTTGAATGGCGTATCTTTACGATATTTCAGTTCAAAAGTGGCCAAGCGCAGAATCGCTTTTTCTATCGGATCAACTTCATCCAGCGGACGTTGTTCCAGATGCGGGATGATCAGTTGATCTAACTCCATATGTTTGCCGGCAGCGCCCACAAACAGCTCGCGGAAATAGGGCACGTCGACCCCATCGATATTCTGTTCAGTCAGAAATTCGTGCTCAACATCGGCAACATTGTTCCCGCTTAACTGCCATGAATACATGGCCTGTACCGCTAACCGGCGGGCTCTGCGGCGTTCAGAAGGTTTCATGGTGGTTCCTGTTACAGATGTTGTTCAAGCTGTTGCAGCACGTTGATCATTTCCAGCAGACTCAGCGCTGCTTCTCCGCCCTTATTGCCGACTTTCACACCGGCGCGATCAATCGCCTGCTCAATGGTGTCGGTAGTCAGTACCCCGAAGGCCAGCGGAATATCAAATTCCAACGCAACATGTGCTAGGCCCTTGTTACATTCACCGGCAACGAAATCAAAGTGCGGCGTGCCACCACGGATCACAGCACCCAGCGCTATAATACCGTCAAATTTGCCACTGGCGGCAACCCGGCGGGCAGTCAAGGGCAACTCATAAGCTCCTGGAACCCGAACCACAGTGATATTGTCTTCACTCACCTGGCCAAAGCGCTTGAGCGTATCCAGCGCACCGTCCAAAAGACTGTCCACAATAAAGCTGTTAAAGCGGGACACAACAATCGCCACTTTGGCATTTTTTGCTTCGATATTACCTTGAACCACGTTCATGTCGTTACCTAACTAAACTAAAGAGCACCCGATTAAGGGCAAAAATCGGCGCTATAATAGCATGCAATCCGTGCCCGCGCCGCTGAGTTTTAACAAATAATCACTTAATTACTGTCAGAGTCATCCGGAATATACTCGGTGACTTCCAGACCAAACCCCCCCAGCGAATGATAACGCTTAACTGAGCTCAATAAGCGCATGCGCTTGACGCCGAGGGTTGCCAGGATCTGTGAACCTACCCCAACCCGCTGCGAAGTTTTCTGAGAACGGTGAGGTAATGCCTGTTCGCCTTTATCTTCAGCTTCGAATGCTTTGACTTTGGCGATCACATCACTCATCGGTTCCTGATTACCCAACAGCAACATCACGCCGCCTTCCTTGCCAATGAGTGCCATGGCTTTATCGAGCGGCCAACTGCGGACTTCATCGCGTTCGGAATACAGCAGATCGTGGAAAGTGTTTTGCAGATGCACTCGCACCAGCAGGTTATCAGTAATTTCCCCACGTACCATCGCATAGTGCAACTGGTTATCAATGGTGTCGCGAAACGCGTGCAGTTCAAACTCACCGAAACGGGTTGGCAGTTTACATTTACCTTCCAAAATCACGGTGGTTTCGGTGTTATTGCGATATTCAATCAAGTCGGCAATGGTGCCCACTTTGATACCATGCGTCTCGGCAAATGCTTCCAACTGTGGGCGACGTGCCATAGTGCCATCTTCGTTAAGCACTTCAACAATGACGGCCGCAGGCTCCAAGCCAGCCAAACGCGCTAAATCACAGCCAGCTTCGGTATGGCCGGCACGTACCAGCACCCCGCCATCTTGTGCCATCAACGGGAAGATATGCCCGGGTTGCACGATATCTGCTGGTTCAGCATGCTTGGCAACGGCTTTCTGAACGGTTACCGCGCGGTCGTGGGCACTGATGCCCGTGGTAACACCTTCGGCCGCTTCAATGGATACGGTGAAGTTAGTCGAAAACGGCGCACTGTTATCTTTTACCATTAACGGCAAGTGCAGCTGCTGACAACGTGCTTTGGTCAAGGTCAGACAGATCAGCCCTCGGCCGTAACGAGCCATAAAGTTGATCGCTTCCGGGGTGATTTTTTCAGCGGCAATAATGATATCACCTTCATTTTCCCGGTCTTCGTCATCCATCAGAATGACCATTTTACCCTGACGGAAATCCTCGACGATCTCTTCAATACTGTGTAACGCCATGATACAACCCCATATACGACTTTAGGAGCCACACTTTGGCAGCAATTGGGCTCGCCAAAATCGTGGTTTAGTAAGTGTGATGAATTCTAACGTGTAATCGGTCAAGCTCCAGTGCTTGGTTAAAAATTATCACTGATTAACGAATAAATCCGGCTCTGGCGAGCTGCTCCAGCGACACACCACCGGCAGCTTTTTCTGCTGATGATTGCTGCATCAGCCGCTCCAGATAACGGGCAATCTGATCCACTTCCAGATTCACCAAATCGCCCGCTTTGAGTAATGGCAATGTCGTCTCGCCGGACGTATGTGGCACGATGGTCAAACGGAAGCGATTATCCTTGACTTCATTGACCGTGAGGCTGACACCGTCAATGGCAATCGAGCCTTTATGCGCAATATAGCGCGCTAATGTTTGCGGCGCTTCCAGCCAATATTCAGTCGCCTTACCGCGGGCACTGATTTCCAGCACTCGCGCCTGTCCGTCTACATGCCCGCTAACCAGATGTCCGCCCAGACGGGTACTCGGCGTGACCGCTTTTTCCAAATTCACGGCCTGCCCGACTTGATAACGGTCAAACCCGGTAAGACTCACGGTTTCAGCAGAGATGTCGGCCACATAGCCATCCGATAACCGTTCAACCACGGTCAGACATACGCCATTAGTGGCGATACTATCGCCTAACTGCACATCACTGAGATCCAGCTTGCCACTGGCTACCGTCAGGCGAATGTCATCACCGCGGCGCTCAATGCGGCTGAGGTGCCCGACAGCTTCAATAATTCCGGTAAACATGATTAATCCCCTAGTTTCAGCGTCAGGCGATTATCGACACCGACTTTACGTTGTTCTATTAATTGTAGCGATGGGAGGTCCGATAGCTGTTGATACTGTGGCAGTTGCAACAAGTTGCGCCCACTGGCACCAAGAATTTTCGGTGCCTGATACAACACCAATTCATCCGCCAGCGCATTACTGATAAATGCACCACACAAAGTTGCGCCCGCTTCCACCAGCACCGAGTTACAACTCGTTGCCAAATACTGCAACAAGGCGCTGAGATCTACGCGTCCGGCCACATCGGGTAATTGTAAACACTGTACATTTGCTGGCAGTGTTCTCATAAATTCTGCGGGGTACGCCTGACAACTGACCAGCAGAGTTTGCCCCGGCAAAGACAGCATGCGCGCAGTCGCCGGCATCCGGCAGCGGCTATCCAGCACCACACGCAGCGGTTGTATGAGTTCATCTTCATCAAGTTGCTGCTGTAAGTAGCCCAATTGCTGATATCGCACATTCATTGAGGGATCATCAGCCAACACTGTATCAATGCCGGTAACGACAGCGCAGCTTAACGCCCGTAGTCGCTGTACATCTTCGCGTGCCGCTGGCCCGGTAATCCATTTGGACTCGCCATTTGCCAACGCGGTCTTGCCATCAAGACTCGCCGCGAGTTTCACCGTGACGTATGGTCGGCCACGTTCCATTCGCGACAGAAACCCCGGATTCAGTTTGCGCGCTTCATCAGCGAGTAATCCTGAGCAAACGTCAATCCCGGCAGCTTGCAACATGGCGATGCCACGCCCGGCGACCTGGGGATTAGGGTCAGTCATGGCAATCACCACCCGCTTCAGCCCCTGCGCAATTAAACCGCTGGCACAGGGTGGTGTCCGGCCATAATGACTGCACGGCTCCAGCGTGACATAGGCGGTCGCCCCTCGCGCTTTGTCACCCGCCATGCGCCAAGCATGGACTTCGGCATGCGGCCCGCCCGCACGTTGATGCCAGCCTTCCCCCACAATCACGCCGTTGGCATCAACGATAACGCAACCGACATTAGGATTAGGGCGGGTGGTATAACGGCCACGACGAGCCAGCATGATAGCCCGGCTCATCATTGTGATATCAATGGTCGACCACATGATTACTTCTTCTGCAGACTGGCGATAGCTTCGCCAAACTCTGAGACATCCTCAAACGCACGATATACCGATGCAAAGCGGATATAGGCCACTTTATCCAGCTCAATCAGCTGGTCCATCATCAGATTACCGATCATCTCAGAGGTGACTTCTCGTTCACCGGTGGCGCGCAGCGCCGATTTAATTTTGTTGATGGCTTCTTCGATTTTATCGATGGAAACCGGACGCTTTTCAGCAGCACGCAACATACCACCGCGCAATTTGTCCTCGTCAAACGGCTGGCGCGAACCATCGCGTTTAATCACTCGAGGCATTACCAATTCCGCGCTTTCAAACGTAGTAAAACGTTCATGGCACAGCGTGCATTCGCGACGACGACGCACCTGATGGCCATCCGCCACCAATCTGGAATCAATCACTTTGGTATCAGTCGCACTGCAAAATGGACAATGCATTATGCCTCCTGCGCAAAACAAACCGGGCTGTTCCAGCGGGGAACAGAAACAAAAATGGCCGCTGAATGCAGCGGCCATGCCAGTTTAATCGATCTGCCTGAAAAGGTTAACCGTAAACAGGGAAGCGAGCGCACAGTTCCAGCACTTTGCCTTTCACTGTGTCAATAACGGCTTCATCACTGGCGTTGTCCAGCACATCACAGATCCAGCCGGTGAGCAGTTTAGCTTCGGCTTCTTTGAATCCACGACGAGTGATCGCCGGAGTACCAATACGGATCCCGGAAGTCACGAAAGGTGAACGTGGGTCATTAGGCACAGAGTTTTTGTTAACGGTAATGTTGGCACGACCAAGGGCGGCGTCGGCTTCCTTACCAGTCAGTTCACGGCCGATAAGATCTACCAGCATCAGATGGTTGTCAGTGCCGCCAGAAACGATCTTATAGCCACGTTCCAGGAACACTTCTACCATCGCCTTGGCGTTGGTCACAACCTGCTGCTGATAAGCTTTGAATGCTGGCTCTAACGCTTCTTTGAACGCCACAGCCTTACCGGCAATCACGTGCATCAGTGGACCGCCCTGACTGCCCGGGAATACCGCTGAGTTCAGCTTCTTATACAGTTCTTCGTCATCGGCAGCAGAGAGGATCAAACCACCACGAGGACCCGCCAGGGTTTTGTGCGTAGTAGTCGTCACCACATGTGCGTGAGGGATTGGGCTTGGATATACACCTGCAGCCACCAGACCAGCAACATGGGCCATATCCACAAACAGGAAAGCACCGACTTTATCAGCAATTTCACGCAGTTTGGCCCAATCAACGATACCAGAATAAGCGGAGAAACCGCCGATGATCATCTTCGGCTTATGTTGCAACGCCAATGTTTCCAATTCAGCGTAATCAATCTTACCCTGATCATCGACACCGTAAGGAATGATGTTAAACAGTTTACCGGAGAAGTTAACCGGTGAGCCGTGAGTCAGGTGACCACCATGAGCCAGGTTCATCCCCAGCACAGTATCACCGGGTTTCAACAACGCCATGTACACAGCGTAGTTTGCCTGAGAACCTGAATGGGGTTGCACGTTGGCATAAGTCGCACCAAACAGCTGCTTAGCACGCTCAATGGCAAGATTTTCCACCACATCCACATACTCACAACCGCCATAGTAACGCTTGGCAGGATAGCCTTCGGCGTACTTGTTGGTTAACTGTGAGCCTTGGGCCTGCATGACCCGTGGGCTGGTGTAGTTTTCGGAAGCGATCAGCTCAATGTGTTCTTCCTGACGACGGTTCTCATCTTCAATAGCCTGAAACAGCTCCGCATCATAGTCGGCGATGTTCATACTCTTCTTCAGCATTGGTTACTCCAGCTGGACAGTCTTATCGGTAGGGTTGCGCGTATTCTACTCTGCTCTGCGTCACAATCCCAGCACAGAGGAGGATGAAAATCCTTCCACAGAAAGATGACAGTGTTTCACTTTACGAACAACTGGCTCACCTGCGAGATACAGCTTCATCTGCTTGCAATACCCCAAATGCAATGCCAGTATCTGAAAAAATTAAAATAACCTCAAGGAACTGCTTCCGAGATGAACGTGCGGCTGTTTTCGCTGTTATTGTTAATGTTATTAAGTGGCTGCGCCAACTATGTGGCGCATCAGATTGCCGAACCACAGCGCCAACCCAGTAAAATTGTCGCGTCAGAGGATTATTACCAGAACGTGGATTTACAGCGCCACGACAACTGTCAGGCGCCCTGTATCCACTATGTCAGTGGTACACCGTGGACTGCCCAGCCCCCGAACAATTTTGCGGCAATGGATATTGTCTTTGGTGGTAACACCGAGATTTCGCCAGCGCCCTTTTCCGTCAAAGGGACGGTAGTATTGCTGCATGGCTACGGCGCCAATTGGAGTTACATGCTGCCGTGGAGCTTTTATTTTCAGAGCCGCGGTTTTCACACTTATATGCCAGATCTGCCAGGTCAGGCCAGCACCTCTGTCAGTGATTTCAGCTATGGTACGCGGGATGTTAATTACCTGAAGCCCTGGTTTCAGGGATTAAATGCACCGCGACCACTGATCATCGTCGGACACTCAATGGGCACCATCAGTGCCACTTATCTGGCAAAGGCACTGAATGCAGACGCGCTGGTGTTATTAGCCCCCAGCAGTCCGTTAAAACAAGCCGCTCCCGGTGCAGCCAGAGCCTTTCATCCGTTTTTGAGTCTGCTGATCCCCAACAGCAGTATTAATGCGGGAACACAGCAGGCGTTGCAACAACTGAAAATTGCCGATGTGGATACAGATTTGCGAGCGATGCTGGCAGGCTGGGCCCAACCGACATTGGTGGTGAGTGCGGCGCAAGATGAGGTGATCGCTACCGACTGGCCAGCACAATTGAATAGCCTACAGATGCAACGTCATCAGCGTGATGGCAATCATGTGGCGGTACTAAAGCCTGACAGCGACGCCCAGCAGCTGATGGACAACTGGCTTAAGACGGCACTGTCTTTATCCATGAAGTTACCGGCTGCCAACTGATGGCAGCCGTCTTCCTAGCATTAATAGAGATCCCGGTGATAACGTCCCTGACGTTGCAACTCATCTAACAGGTTATCACCTAGAATTTGTAACAACACTTGCTGCACACCCGCGCCGATCCCGTCAATAGCACCACAGACATAAATATGGGCGCCAGAAGCCAAGTACTGTTGCAGTCGCGCGGCTTCTGCCTGCAGACACTGCTGCACATAACGGCCTTGTGGCCGTGACCAGGCAAAATCCAGATGGTTGATGACACCGGCATCAACGAATTCGGTTAATTCCGCCGCGTAGTAATTATCCAGCTCCGCGTAGCGCTCGCCGAACAACAACCACACTGGCGTTTGATAATTCAGCTTTCGGCGTTGCTGCAAAAAGCCGAGATAAGGTGCCAGTCCAGTACCTGCCCCGACCAAAATGAGTGGAACATCGGCCTGTGGCAGGTGAAAATTGCTGTGCGGCTTCAATCGTACTTGCCAGTTGCTGCCGACATCAGCAGTTGCCAACGCCCCGGAAGCACGCCCTTCCCAGCCATCAGCCCCGGCCACCCGACGTACCATCAACTGTACCTGGCTATCGATGCTGGCAATAGAATAGCTGCGCGGGGCCAAAGCAGCAGCGGCATTCACATATTGCTGAGGAGATAAACTGTTCTGAGTGACGGATAACGCTTCCAGACACTGTGCCTGTGCCTGCCATAACGGCATGACACCAGTATGCGTGCTGACCATCGCATCCGCGTCCAACCCTATCTGCCGCAGGTATTCACGGCTTTTAGCCTCTGACCATAGCGGTAATAGCTCAAGAATATCGCCTGCTTGCCAGTTGCCATCCACCTTGAATTCAAGATGGTACACCTCTCTGCCGCTGTCAGGATTAAGGCAGCGATGTTCGGTCAAGGTCGCTTGCTGCCAGCTGTCTAACGCTAATGATGAGGGCTCCAAGTGTAATTTTTGTGCCAACGCCGCATTCCATTGTTGCAGAGCTAGCTCGGCGCCGCGGTCAACTTCTTGAAGTGGCAGCAAGGTGCCAGCCCCCAGCTCACTGAAACGCTGTGCAAGCCAATGACCAAATGCACAGAAATGTTGATATTGGCGGTCACCAAACGCCAACACGGCCACATTCACATGATTAAGCGCCAATGCGGTAGTGGCTAACTGGTGTTGAAAGGCGATGGCGCTATCGGGCGCCTGCCCCTCACCATAGGTTGACGCTAGCACCAGCACCTGCCGATAAGCGCCTAAGTCTTGCGGCTGCATGTTGGCCAAAGAGCGCAGATGCACTCCGGCACCTTGTTGTTCCAACCAGTTTTTGAGGCGCTGACCATGAGCGGCTGCGGTACCACTCTGACTGGCGTAAGCGATCAGCGTTTCAGCACTGCCGGAGGCTTGTTCTTTGGGACGGGCGCGTCGATTAAAGAACAGCCATACGCCGGTCACGGCAAATGAAGAAAATGCCAGCCCCGCCAACGACCAAAGTAATTTACCGGTTAACCCGAAAAATAATCCGGTGTGCAGTGCATAAATGTTTGCCAGCAGATAATCCCCGCCATGCAGATCCGAATATCGCTGCTGCTGTAACAGCTTACCTGCGGCATCAAAGATCAAGACCGAAAATGCCTGTGGATGGGGAGCATCGGCTTCCAGATAACGGATCCGTACATTGCCGGTAGCTTGTGCCGGAAAGTACCAGCGGGCGAAATGCCCATCCGGTTTAATCAACAGGAAGTTATGCCAAACCGCATCCGCATTTGGAGTCACGGCAACGTCCGCCACCGCCGTTGGCTGCGGTGATCCAAGCCACTGCTTTACACCATTCTTATACCAGTCAAAAGCAAACCAAGGACCGGTCAGCGCCATGATAAATATCGGGATAAACAACCAGGTACCTATCAGCGCATGGAATTGCCACAACGCCAAACGACCTTTGCTACCACGTTTCCACCATAACCAGTCCTTGATATTGGTTAACCGGTCTGGCGCCCGGCGAATAAACCCGGCAAGCAGCAGACCAATTGCCATCAACGCCGCCGTGCCGGTAATGACGCTACCGACTGAATGAGGCAGCAGTAACCAGCGGTGCAATGCCATCACATCGTCGAAAAAGTTACTGACCGCCGGGAGAGGTCCCAGAATTTTGCCATTATAGGGATTGAAGATTCGCCACTCACGCTGCTGAGTTTGCCGATCTTGATACTGTGCGCGACCGGGGTACTGGGGCTCTGCTTCCAGATAAATACGTTGCAAAGTTTTGCCCGGCAACGCTAGCTGCCGACTCAACTGTGGCATCGGCAGCACTGGACCACTGACCGCCACCGTTGGGCCCGGCAGCATCGCGGTAATCTCGTCTTCCAACGCTAATAAAGCGCCTGTCGCACCAACGATCAGCAATACCAGGGCACTCGCTAACCCCAACCACTGATGTATACGGAAACTTATCCGTTGACTCCAACTTCCTGACATAATTTATATGAGAATGATTTTCATTAATGTGTATTGTACCGATAAAAAAACGGCTGCCAACCCCAGATTGCTAGCAATCTGGGGGAAGCGATGATGGCATGGGAATATTAATAAATGGTTAACTAGTAACGAAACCGTTGTACCCGCGCGTTCTGTGCCTGAACTAGCTGTTCCAAATACTGGCTAGCACTAACGAAGGCACTGATCCCGTGATAGTTTTCTTCGGTTATGGCGGCAATCTGTTGCAGATTATCGGTGATATGCTCGGTAGTACTCTGTTGCTCAACCGCAGCACTGGCTATCTGCTGGCTATTACCAGTGACAGTGGCAATTAACTGCCGGATCGCTTCCATGCTGGCTTCCGCTTTAGCACTTTGTTGCAAATCGGTATCCATCTGCTGCTGGCACAGCTGCATCATGCTAACGGTGTTGTGCGCCCCCAACTGCAACTGTTCGATAATGTTTTTGATGATGTTAGCCGACTCGGCAGTTTGTTGAGCCAATACACGAACTTCACTGGCAACAACGGCAAATCCCCGTCCATGCTCACCGGCGCGAGCGGCTTCGATGGCGGCGTTGAGTGCCAGCAGGTTGGTCTGCTCCGCCACACCTCTGATCACATCCAGCACCCCACCAATCTGCTGCGAGGAACTATCTACTGTCGCTAGTGAGTTCGCGGCTTGATGTAAGTGTTGCGCCAGGATTCGGCTACCGGCAATGGTTTCCTTTACCCGTTCCCGACCCACATTTACCGCTTGTTCCATAGTAAGAACACTTTCCAACGATGCTGACGCTGATTGGGCAACGTCTTGTACCGCACCGCCCATCTGGGTCATCGCCGCCGTCACTTGTAATGTCTGTTGCCGTTGGCGATCCAGTGCCGCATGCGCTTCACCCGCCTGATGGCGATTTTCTGTGGCCACTTGTTTTAGCTGCCCGGCACCGTCATTTAACTGCGTCAGTAATTGTCGTATATGTGCTAGTAACTGGTTGGTGCTGTCTGCCAGCAAGCCAAACTCATTATGGCTTTGATATTCAACATTACGGGTAACATCGCCGGCGACCGCCGCCCGTTGTACTGTCAACAGTTCGGCCAACGGACGTTTGATCGAACGATAGGTATTCACCGCGATAACGAGTGCTAACAGCAGAGAAAAGCCCAGCAATCCCAATGATAACCAGAAGCCTAGTGCCAACGCATTGTGGACTTGCACTGCGCCTTGAGTGACACGCGCATGTGCCGCTTCATCGACAGCCCCTAACACGGCAGTGGCATAATCGATATTGCCGCCAGTCATATCGGTCAACGAGGCCACCTCATTGGACGCGGTCACATACTGTTGTTGGGTCTGCTGCATCTGCATCAGTAGTGCGGCCAGCGCGGTTAACGGTGACTGTTCAGTAACGGTGTTCGGTACTTGCTGTATTGCATCACGGGTGCGGGACAAAGCAAAATCATCATTAGCTTCGAGGATTTGCAGCATGAGGCTTTGCAGCTGTGACACGGCACCGCCCTGCCCGGCGGCAGCAACCGACGCTTCGCGCCATTGATGACGTAACTCGTCCATTTTTTGCTGAGTCTGTAGCTGTGCCAGATGTTGCTGCCCCAACGCCTTACCCTGTTTGAAATAGTCTTCATCAAGGTTATCCAGGGGGGCGATTAACGACTGTAACTCTTCACTGTCGCCAGCGATCTGCTTGAGCGCTGCCAGAGCATCAGCAAAATTCTGCTGCAGTTCACCAAAGTTGTTGATGGTGGTGATGGTCAGATGTTCATCTTTGAGCCCAGGAACTGTCTTCAACTGCCGATCCGCGTTGAGCAATACTTTGGCCAGCGCATTAGCCTTCAACACTAACGGCGTGGCGTTGTCGGTCATGCGGGTGACTTGTTGCCGAACTTGGCGAGAGGCCCAGATATTGGCGACACTGCCCAACAACAGACATAACACCAGTAGCAGTAGCCCCAGCATTACCTTCTGCGTAATCGACAACCGCAGCCGTCCGAGCAATGAATTCCAAGGTGTTGATATAAATCTGGCCATCAATAACAGCTCTCCCCGGTACAACCACACGGGCCGAAATCGGCGCCTTTTTACCGGGTTGAGTTTAAGACGTTTTAATGACAGCCAAATGACAACCACGCACCGCCAGGTTGCCAATTGTTATGGTTAAATGTTTCAAAAAGTTAATATTTTTTAAGAAGATGTGTCTATTACATGCGCACCATAAGGGTTTATAGATAGCTTTGTGGAAATTTACATAATCCTTACAATTTTTCCATTTGCAGCGATATACAGGTCGATATACTGCCGACATTAATAATTTTTGGCCTTCAAGGATCTGATAGGCCTCTGGATTAGACTGCCCATATGAAAAAATCCTCAAAACGCAAACTAGTGTTGTTGGTGATCGTCACACTGATAGCGGTAGCTGCGGTGTGGTACTTTAGCCTGCACCAGGAACCGCCGGTTGCCTATGCCACTGAAGTGGTTCATCGCGGAGATATTGAAAATACCGTTCTGGCAAATGGCATGTTACAGGCGTCGAAACTGGTAAGCGTCGGGGCACAGGTATCTGGCCAGATTAAGGTGCTGCCAGTTGTACTGGGGCAACAGGTCAAGAAAGGTGATTTAATTGCGCAGATCGACAGTCTGAGCCAGCAAAATAATCTGAAAGAAGCCGAAGCATCACTGAACAGTATCAATGCGCAATACGCGGCTAAACAAGCGCAGATCAATCAGGCGCAGCTGGAATACAATCGCCAGAAAGCCATGCTAGCGGATAACGCCAGTTCCAGAGCTGATTACGAAAGTGCTGAAGCAAATCTGACGGTCTACAAAGCCGAATTGCAGCAATTGGAAGCACAGCGGCAACAGGCAGAAATCACCGTGGATAACGCGAAAGTTGACTTGGGTTATACCACCATCAGTGCCCCCATGGACGGCACGGTAGTCTATACCGCCGTCGAAGTCGGTCAGACCGTCAACGCGAATCAAACCACCCCCACCATTGTTGAAATGGCACAGCTGGATACGATGACCGTTAAGGCTCAGATCTCCGAAGCCGATGTGGTGAATGTGAAACCGGGACAGGAGGTCTATTTCACAATTCTGGGAAACCCCAATCACAAATATCGTGGCACTTTAAGAGCGATTGAACCCGGCCCCACCAGCATGGATGGCAACGATAAGGATATGACCGCTGACGATTCCACCGCCATTTATTACAACGGTTTGTTTGAAGTGAAAAACCCCGACCACACCCTACGGATAGGCATGACCGCGGAAGTTTCCATTGTGCTGGATAAGGCTGACAATGCCCTGTTGGTACCTGCCCAGGTGTTGGTCAAACGTACTGGCCCAACGGCAGGCACTGGTCATGCCGGTTCGGCTATGCGAGGTGAACCAGGCCCACGGCCAGACGATATGCCAAAACCACAGGGCGAGTTGCCGCCAATCGGCAATGATACCCCGCCACTCCGTGCTGGCAGAGCGCCGATGCGTCCTCACTATCAGGTGCCAGTTCTTGTGAATGGGCAGGTCGAGTATCGTGATGTGAAAGTGGGCATCAATAACAAGGTCAATGCGCAAATACTGTCAGGGCTGCAAGAAGGCGAGGAAGTCGTCATCGGGACGCCAACATCCGGGACGGCGTCCAGCAATCGTCGCCGTCCAGGGCCACCGATGGGGTTCTAAGTTATGACACAAGCGTTACTTGAACTCTCAGGCGTTTACCGCACATTTCCCGCGGGAGAGCAGCAACTCACGGTACTGCAAGACGTCAACCTGACGATTCAACGGGGCGAAATGGTGGCGATTGTTGGGGCCTCTGGCTCAGGCAAATCGACGCTGATGAATATCCTCGGCTGTCTGGATAAGCCCAGCAACGGGAACTATCTGATCAATGGTCAGGACACCTCGGCCATGGATGCCGATGAACTCGCCGCACTGCGCCGCGAATACTTTGGTTTTATCTTCCAACGCTATCACCTGCTGGGAGATTTAACGGCGGTAGGTAATGTTGAAGTGCCCGCGGTCTATGCTGGCAAAGATCGCAGTACCCGTCGGGAACGGGCCGAAATGATTTTGACCCGACTGGGTTTAGATGATCGGCTGCATCATAAGCCCAGCCAATTAAGTGGTGGTCAACAGCAAAGGGTAAGTGTGGCACGGGCGCTGATGAATGGCGGCGACGTTATTCTGGCCGATGAACCGACCGGGGCACTGGATAGCCACAGCGGCGAAGAGATGATGAAGCTGCTGCAAGAACTGCATCAGGATGGCCACACCATTATTATTGTTACCCATGATATGTCGGTAGCCCAGTACGCCGAGCGTATCATCGAAATCAAAGACGGGGTGATTTTTGCCGATAGTCGTATGCAACCACGGCAAGAACGGCCATTTACTGCCAAAGCTCGCGTTGCCAAACACGCCTGGTTAGCACACTGGGATCGCCTCGCTGAAGCGATGAAAATGGCATTGTTAGCCATGTCATCCCACCGTTTGCGTACTTTCCTTACCATGTTGGGGATCATTATCGGCATCGCCTCAGTGGTGTCGGTTGTGGCACTAGGGGAAGGCTCCCGGCAACAGATCCTCAAAAATATCAGCTCCATGGGCACGAATACCATTGATATTCGTCCTGGTAGCGGTTTTGGTGACCGACGCTCCGGTCGGGTCAGAACGCTCACGGCTAACGATGCCAATACCCTTAAAAATCTGCCCTACGTTGACAGCGTTACGCCGTCGATCAGCTCGAACGTTACTATTCGTTATGGTAATCAGGCGGTAACTGCGTCAGTTTCCGGCGTCGGACCGGAATATTTCCGCGTGCGTGGCTACCAATTGGCCCAGGGACAGTTCTTCGATGACGATAGCGTTGACGCGCTGGCACAAGCAGCGGTGATCGACAACAACACATACAAATCGTTATTTCCTAACAGCAATCCGATAGGACAGATTATCTTTCTCGGGCGCCTGCCGGTGCGAATTATCGGGGTCACCCAGAAAAAAGACAGTGCATTTGGCAATAACGATTCATTGACGGTTTGGGTGCCCTACACCACCGTCGGTGGACGCATGGTTGGCCAGAGTTATCTTGATAGCATCTCTGTACGCATCAACTCTTCCGCGCCAAGTAACGCCGCAGAACAAGGCATTATCAGCTTGTTGAAAATGCGCCATGGCAAGCAGGATTTCTTCACCATCAATACCGACACTATCCGGCAGAATATTGAGAAGACCACCGCCACCATGACGCTGCTGATCTCAGCCATTGCGGTGATTTCACTGGTTGTTGGTGGCATCGGCGTGATGAACATCATGTTGGTGTCAGTCACAGAGCGCACCCGAGAGATCGGCGTGCGGATGGCCGTGGGGGCTCGCCAAGGCGATATTCTGCGGCAATTCCTCATTGAAGCCGTGCTGGTGTGTCTTGGCGGTGGCGCGCTCGGTATCGCCTTGTCGTTTATGATTGGCGTTGCCTTCTCTTCTGCCAGCAGTGATTTCAAAATGATCTATTCCACCACTTCAATCGTGGCGGCCTTTGCCTGCTCTACTCTGATTGGCATTCTGTTTGGCTTCTTGCCAGCGCGAAATGCAGCCAAGCTGGATCCGGTAGATGCTCTGGCCCGGGAGTAATGTGATGACAGCTAAAAAACTTTTCCCAATCTCTGCTATCGCTGCGGCGATGATGTTACTCAGTGGCTGCGGTGTGTTTACCCGCGCGACTTTTCAGCCACCCGAAGTCATCATTCCGGCAAACTGGCAGCAAACCACGGTGAACCAGCAGGTCAGTCTCGACCCCTGGTGGCAAAAATTCAATAATCCCGAACTTAATCAGCTCATTACTGATGTACTGAAAAAAAACAATGAGTTGACGTTAGCGACGCTTACATTACAAAAAGCCCGGTTAGAAGCCGGGCTGACAGCTACCGACAGGTGGCCCCAAGTGTCAGCCAGTGCCGCTGCCAGCAAAAGTAAATTGCTGGATGGCGGCTCGTCCAGTAACAGTTACAGTGCCAGTGTTTCCGTCAGTTATGAGGCCGATTTGTGGGGCAAAGTAGCGGCCAACGTCGACGCCAGCAGTTGGAGTGCCATGGCCAGTGCTGAAGACCGGGAAAGTACCGCGCAAAGTTTAGTCGCGACCACGGCGTCGCTGTATTGGCAAATCGGCTATCTTAAGCAACGCATAACGCTGAGTCAGAACAGTATTGACTATGCCAAACAAACACTGGAACTGACCCAGAATCAATATGCTGCCGGAGCGGTGTCTAAACTTAATGTGCTGGAAGCCCAGCGCAATCTCGCAGGACAAGAATCCAGCCATAGTGAGTTATTGCAACAGCTGACGGAAGCTGAGAATGCATTCGCATTATTGTTCAATCAACCGCCGCTTCAACTGTCACTGCAGATTGATAAGCTACCGAATGGCCCCGTGCCCGAAATCGCCGCGGGCGTGCCTGCGGATCTACTGGTGCGGCGCCCGGATGTAAAAGCCGCGTTGTATGCCTTACGTGCAGCGCTGGCGAGCAAAGATGCCACCTTTGCCAGTTATTTTCCGACACTGAACCTGACGGGTGCCGTTGGCGATTCATCCACTGAATTGACTAACCTGCTGCGTAATCCGGTTGGCACCTTGGGAGCGGGATTAACATTGCCATTCCTGCAATGGCAGCAGATGTCGCTTAATAATCAGATGGCGGAGGTGGACTACGAGAGTGCCGTAGTCACCTATCGTAAAACCTTGTATCAAGCGTTTGAAGATGTGGATAACGCGATATCCGCACGACGCCAATACGCCTATCAAGGGGAAAAACTACAGCTGCAATATACAGCCGCAGCAGCGGCTGAGAAAATTTATGAAAGCCAGTATCGCCATGGTGCAATAGCGATTCAGAACTGGCTGGACGCGCAGGAAACACGTCGTAGCGCCGAAGCATCCTTGCTGCAAAATCACTACAATCAGCTGACGGCACAAGCGACGCTTTTTCAAGCGCTTGGTGGCAGTGATATCGCGCCGCCGCGTTCCTAACTATATCTGTTGGCGTCAAAAACGGTGTTAAATGCCATCTTTGACGCATAACTTTCACTCTAGTTTAAAATAACCATTAGCCTGACGAGGTTTTATAATACCTAAGGTTGTAATCAACTTATTAATAAATAAAAACTAATTTAAAATAGGTTAAATCATGATTAAAAGTTTCTTAACCTGCTTAAATAAAAAAATTAATTTTTTATAATCGGCACCCATTATTCTAATGTCTGTATAACGTTAAATGAAGATTACGCTAAAAACTCGCCTCTTAGGCGCTAGTCTTGCAGCAGTATTGATTGTGTCTATCATCCTTAGTGCGCTTTCTTTCAATTCCATCCAGAAAATGTCGCTTAACCAGACGGAAGAACAAATTCAGCAAACTGGGGAACTATTTGCCTATAACATTAGTAATTGGCTTGACGAGAAAAAAAATGGCTTACTGAGCTTGAAGCGTTCCTTAGAGGCAATGCCTGACGATCAGGATCCAACGTTTCTGCTGGCTTATGCTCAGCGTGCGCTTGATTACAGTCTGTCCATGTATGGTAATGAGCGGGGAGAAATGTATCGACATGATCCCGCACTGTACGTGGCAGGATTTGATCCACGAGTGCGTGACTGGTACAAAAAGGCCAAGACCTCTGGCCAATTAATTATCGAACCACCGCATCTCAGTAGTTCATTGCAAAAAATTGTGGTCACTTTTTGCGCGGCCGTAATGGATAATACAGGCAAAACTAAAGGCGTAGTTGGCAGCAATGTTACCTTGACAAAAATCACTGATAAGCTTGTAAAACTCAAGGTACCAGGCAACGGTTTTGCGGCATTAATAGAACAAGATGGAAATCTGATCAGTTATCCAGACAAATCTTTTGAAAATAAGCCACTAACAGATGTTGATCCACGATTCAATCAACAATGGTTAAAGCAACTGAACTCACATAACTCCTTATATGAAGACAGTTTCCTGGGCAAGCAAAAATTTTTCTACCTTGCGGATATTCCTGGCAGTGATTGGTCATTACTGTTTGTAATGAACAAAGATGTCATTATGGCAGAAGCGAACCAGCTAACGTTCACCATGATGTTAACAGCAATCATCGCCATCTTTTTGTTTGCAGTGGTACTCATTTTCATCTTCCGTAGCCAATTCCGCGATCTAGAAAATGTTTCCAAAGCACTGGATTCAATCGCCAATGGTGGTGGTGATTTAACTGTTCGAATTAATACTCGTCACAAATATGATGAAATCGGTCAATTGGCACAGGGCTTTAACCGTTTTGTAGCATTATTGGCAAAGATGGTAGGGCGCCTTGGTGAAGTCTCATGCAATTTGACCGAGGAAGCCAGAACGAGTCGCCTAGTGGCAGAAGGTAATCGTGGTGAAATTGTGAAACAATTGGATGATGTCACGATGGTTGCTACCGCAGTTACAGAAATGGCAGCAGCTACTCAGGAAATTTCCAGTAACGCCCAAACCGCTGCGCATACTGCCGAACAAGCAGTCACATTGGCGGAGTCAGGGCAAGAGCAGGCAGGACAGTCGCAACAATCCATTAAACAATTAGCAACGGAAGTGGGCAACGCTACAGCGATTATTGCGGAACTGGATCAGCACTCACGGAAAATCAACAGTATCTTGCTGACTATCAGTGATATTGCAGAACAAACCAATTTACTCGCACTCAATGCCGCAATTGAAGCGGCGCGTGCGGGGGAACAAGGCCGTGGTTTTGCCGTAGTGGCCGATGAAGTTCGCGTGCTGTCACAGCGTACGCATGCATCTACACAAGAAATCCAAGTAATGATTGCAACGCTACAGGAGATTGCGGCCAGTGCAGTGACCACTATGAATAAAAGCAATCAGATGACGGATGTGAGTGTTACCGATGTCGAAGCAGCCAACGCCAGTCTGCAACAAATCAGCGCAGCCATAAGCCAGATTTCTGATATGGCTCGGCAGATAGCAACTGCGGCGGAAGAGCAAACATCAGTAACAGCTGAGATTAACCGCAATACAGAATCCATCCGAGAGGTATCCGGAGGATTGTCATCAGAAGCAGAAAAATCAGCGAAACAGGCACAAACGCTGGAATCCTTGGCTCAACGTCTGGCAACAGAAGTAGGACAATTTCGAATATAGAACGCCAATAAGACTGATAGGATGCCTACCGAACGAAGTCCACTCCACAATTTAAGCATTACTAAACAGTAAACCTTAACTTTAAGTCCGCCCTAAAATTATTTTTTAATAATTTTAGGGCGGACTTATTTCGTTAAAATGAAGTTTTAGGCATAATTTACGTTAAAAAATAGCAAACTATCTTACCAAACGGTTTCAGAAGAGTGATTCAACGCATATCTTCAGTGAGCAAGTCATGGAATCTATCATCGGGCAAGGTATGTTGATATCAAGCACAAAGCTTATTGTAGTAAACTGAATTCAAAGGTTATTGGATGCCATCGCGTTCATTTATGCATTCTCCAGCGATGTGGGAAGATGACGCGGCTTATCGGCGAACGCTGCTGCAAATCATTCTATGGGTCGTTGCCGTACTGGTCTCGGCTTTATCACTTAGTAATCTACACCATGCAGACAAAACCGTTTCCATGATGGAAGCGGCGATTGCCATCTACTGTTTAGTCTTTCTGTTGCGACTGCAACACACGACAAAGACCACTTGGTGGACATCCGGGCTAATGCTGATTGTCGGCAGCGTCATTATCTACGGGATGTACAGCAAGGGACTCTACACCGATGGTTTTTACTGGCTGCTATTAATGCCCCCCGCCAATATGTTACTGCTGGGGTTGGTTTTGGGTGGCATTTTTACGCTGTGCTTTGGCGTTCTGGGTGTAGCGGTCATGGTATGGGCGCAACCCAGTATTGACGGCACCTTGGACACAGCGCTGCTGATTAACGCCAGTGTCAGCTATCTGTTTCTGTGGGCAATGAGCCATATCTTTGAATTTAAAAGAGCGCAGATGGTCCAACGGTTAAGAGAAATCGCGGCACGCGATCCCCTTACAGGCTTACATAACCGGTTGCATCTGGAAAACATCTTCCAGCAAATCGTCAAGTCTCATGCCTCCGAGAAACAGTCCTTCACCCTGTTACTGCTGGATATTGACCACTTTAAACACCTGAACGATGAAAATGGGCATGAAGCGGGTGATCTGATTTTATGCCAACTGAGTCAACGTATGACTTTTCATACCAGACAAAGTGACTGGTTGTTCCGCGTGGGGGGAGAAGAATTTTGTATTCTGTTACCCACAACCCGTAAAGCACAAGCCATGGAGCTGGCGGAACGCTTACGCAATGATATTCAGCAGTTGAAGCCCTACTTTCACAAACAGACGTTGCAATTTACTGTCAGCATGGGACTAGCGGAATGGCCACTTGATGGCAAAGACTTTGACACGCTATATCGCCAGGCGGATATGCGACTTTACCAAGCCAAAGCCCGTGGCCGTAACCAAACTGTCGCCGGTCAGTAATCCTTCAGCCAGCGAGTTGTTAACCACACCTTCAAGGCAAAAAGCACAGGGTAGTAACGCGCAACACGGCAATTTCCTTCACATTTTCAACCTAGCATTTTCCGCGAAACAAGCCAGTATGAGTTGTTATTTACATGGCATTCACAAACATTAATAGTATTTAAAATCATATAGATAAAATAACTCATCCCACACAAACCTTTCCGCCAGATTAACATCCGTTCATTTGAGGAACTCTTCTAAAAGTTTGCCGGTCTTGCAAATGTAAGCCCCTCTCGGGCATGCATAAAAAAACCTAGAAAGATTCATGCATACGGAGAAAAGATGATGACAGCGCAAACGACTCTGCATCGTTTAACTGCAACAGTTTCCATCAATGCCGCTGCCCCCCTATCTCAGCGGCCTTCTGCGGGCACCCCTTGGCCCGACACCCGCTGACCCCAAGGCGGGTATTTTCTTATTCGTTGAATACCGCGATTTGATGTCGCGGAAATTTTTACCCATACACCGGAGAACAACATGATACAGGTTGAACACCTGACACGCCGATACGGCGCTTTTACCGCGGTGAATGACGTGAGTTTTCAAATCGGCCGGGGCGAAGTGGTCGGTTTGCTGGGGCATAATGGCGCCGGGAAATCTACCATTATGAAAATGCTGACCGGCTTTCTTGAACCCACCGCTGGCAATATTTACATCGACAAACTTCAGGTAGGCAAAGACACTCGAGCAATTCAGGCACGCATCGGTTATCTGCCAGAAAATTGCCCGGTATGGCCTGACATGACGGTAATAGATTATCTCGAATATCAGGCATCCTTACATGGTGTGGAGCCGGTACTCATTACGCGTCGCGTTGCTGAAGTGATCCGTCGTTGTGCGCTCAAACAAAAGGCCGTGGCTTCCATCCAGACGCTCTCTCGTGGTTACCGCCAACGCGTAGGCGTTGCACAGGCGCTGCTGCACCATCCCGACATTATCATTCTCGACGAACCGACCAATGGTCTGGACCCAACACAAATTTTGCAGATGCGCCAACTGATCAAAGAGTTGGCAAAAACTGCCACCGTCATTGTGTCTACACATATTCTGCAGGAAGTTCAGGCTGTGTGTGAACGGGTGTTGATCATGCGCAATGGCCATCTGGTGATCGACTCGCGTATTGAAGAGTTGCAAACCGCCCATGGCTTGCAATTAGCCGTCAATCAGGATGCCAGCCAAACTATCCGCGCCATTGAGGGGGTCAGTGCCATTACCCCGCAAGCCGCCAATGATGGCTTATGGCATTGCCATATTGATGCCGCCCCGACGTTGGCCCCCATGATAGCCTCGGCCGTCTGCAATGCCGGACTGCAACTCTATGCATTGGAAATTCAAAAGCGTGACCTGGAAAGTGTCTTTGCAGATGTGAATCGGGAGGTCATTCATGGCTGAAATTCGCCAGATAGCCCGTAAAGAATTTCGCGGCTTTTTTAATTCACCGGCAGCATTCCTGTTTTTAGGCGCCTTTCTCGCCGTATGTCTGTTCGTCGTCTTTTGGGTGGCAGGATTCTTTGCCCGCAATATTGCCGATATCAGGCCGCTATTTCAGTGGATGCCACTGCTGATGATCTTTTTAGTGGCCGCTCTTACCATGCGCAGCTGGTCAGAAGAGCAGCGCAGTGGCACGCTGGAATCACTGTTAACCAGTCCGGTAGCGCCACTAAAACTGGTATTCGGCAAGTTTGCGGCAATGTTGTCCCTGGTCGCACTGGCGCTGTTGCTGACTTTGCCCTTACCCATCACCGTCTCCTTTATGGGGCCGCTTGATTGGGGACCAGTGATTGGCGGTTATGTGGCATCGCTGTTCCTGGCGGCAGCCTATATCGCTATCGGTCTTTACATGAGTTCGCGCACCGATAACGCTATCGTTGCCTTGATCCTTACAGTAGTCGTCTGTGGACTATTTTACCTTATTGGCACACCACAACTGACCAATCTGTTCGGCTATGAAACCGGTGATCTGCTGCGCTCATTAAGTACCGATGCACATTTTCAATCCATCACCCGTGGCGTGCTGGATCTGCGCGATCTTTATTATTATTTGTCGCTGGTAGGCATTTTCGTAGCACTTAACCTGCTGCGGCTGGAACGACTGCGTTGGGCAAATAACCCTGCGAATGCTCGTCATCGCCAGTGGCGGCTGGTGACGGGCTTGGCAGTGGTGAACTTCATCGCGGCTAATTTGTGGTTAGCGCCTGTTGGCTGGGCACGCTTGGATATGACCCATGGCCAACAATACACCTTGTCGGATGCCAGCAAACATTATCTGCAACAGCTGCAGGAGCCACTGCTGATCCGCGGTTATTTCTCCGCCAAAACTCACCCACTGCTGGAACCGCTGGTTCCACAAGTAAAAGACTTACTTGAGGAATATGCGGTAGCGTCTGGCAACAAGGTTCGCGTGGAATTTGTGGATCCACAAAAGAACCAGAAAGCCGAACAGGAAGCCGCATCCCGTTATGGCATTAAACCTTTGTCTTTTGAAACCGCGAGTAAATATTCGGCGGGAGTCATGAGTTCCTACTTCAACGTCGTCATCGCTTATGGCGATCAATACAAGGTGCTGGGTTATCAGGACCTGATTGAAGTGAAAGGGCGTGGTGACCATCTGGATGTGGTGCTGAAAAACCCCGAATACGCTGTGACCAGCGCGATCCGTAATGTGCTGCATAAATGGCAGGCAGGCGGCAGTCCTTTTGATGCCATTAATGGCAAAGTCACCTTCCACGGCTATATGTCCGCCACCGATCATTTACCACAACCGTTACAGAAGCTACGGGGTGAGTTAGATGAGGTATTAAAAGACCTCGGCAAACAAGCTGATGGCAAACTGCTCACTCAATTTGATGATCCGCAAAACAACAGTGAATTGGCAAAAACGCTGAAGCAACAATATGGCTTTGAACCACAGATCATGGGCCTCACTGATCGTCACCCGTTCTGGTTCTATATGACACTGGAAAACGGTGGCAGCCATGTGCAGATCCCATTGCCAGAAAAGCTCGATAAAGATGCATTAAAACGCAGCATTCAAGCCGCTTTGCAGCGTTTAGCGCCGGGCTTTATGAAAACCGTTGCGTTGGTTGCTCCCAAACCGAATTATATGCAACCAGGTGGCGCCAGCTATAGCATGTTACGCCAAAGTCTCAGCAAAAACCTACGAGTGGTGGATGAGGATCTCAGTGATGGCAAAGTGTCACAAGATGCTGACTTCTTGCTGGTAATGGCACCAGAAAACCTTAGCAATAAGGCGTTGTTTGCCATAGACCAATTCCTGATGCGTGGTGGCAGTGTGATGATTGCAACCTCGCCCTATGACGTGAATGTCAGCGAATCTCTTACCGCACATGAGCACCAGAGTGGTCTCGATAAATGGTTGAATCATTACGGCCTGACTATCGACAAACGCATGGTACTGGATCCACGCAACGCGGCACTGCCACTACCAGTGGAACGCAATGTTGGCGGCATTACCTTAAGAGAGATACGCATGCTGCCATACCCGTATTTCCCTGACTTGCGGGGCAATCAGTTGTCACCCGACAATCCTGTCACCGCGCAACTGGGGCAACTGACATTGAACTGGGCATCGCCGGTCGCTGTTGACAGCAAAAAAGCGGGCAATCGCGACATCAGCAAATTATTACTGAGTTCTGCCGATAGCTGGAGTTCTGCCAACATGAATATGGTGCCGGATTATCGCGGTTATCCACGCAATGGCTTTAAACAGGAAGGCAAACCGCAGTCTTATCCGCTGGCAGTGGCTGAAACCGGTAGTTTTGACTCCTTCTTTGCCGGCAAGCCCTCGCCTTTACTCGGTGATGACAGCGCGACTAAGACCGCTAAAGCAACGGCCAAAACAGCTACCGACAATAGCTTTGGCGGCGTTATTGAACACTCGCCTGAATCTGCCCGGTTGATTTTGGTCGCCAGTAACGGCTTTGCCAGCGACAGCAGCTTGCAACTGGAATCACAGGGATTGAGCACCTTCTACACCAAGCCCATGGATTTCATTCAGAACAGCATCGATTGGTCGCTGGAAGATCCGGCGTTGCTGGCCCTACGTGGCCGGACACAGTTAGCCAGAACCCTGATAGGAATGAAGCTGGAACAACAGCAGTACTGGGAATATCTCAACTATGGTCTGGTGTTATTGGGATTGGTACTGATCTGGTTGTGGCGCCGACAGGTGAAGATCAGCGATCTGCGCCGTTATCAGCAGATCCTAGCGGAGGTATAACAGTATGAAAAAACTCATTTATATTTTGAGTGGGCTGTTGGCATTACAGCTAGTGCTGGCATTCACGCTCAATTTGGAACACCACGGCATTCAGGGACAAAGCAAGCCCAAAGCACTGTTAGCGTTGAAAGATGGCGATATCGACCATATCAGCATTAGCAATAACGATGGTAAAACCATTGATCTGACCCGCACCGAGGGTAAATGGCGGCTGTCAGATCAAGATGAATTTCCGGCAAATCAGCAGCAAGTGGCCGCGTTGCTACAGCAGATCTTGACGCTGAAACATGCGGGTGCAGTGGCCGACAGTGACAATGCCGCTCGTCGTTTCAAAGTCGCTAATAAGACCTTTGAACGCAAAGTAGTGTTGTCCCAACAAAACGTCGATATGGCCACGCTGTACGTAGGCACTTCTGCCAGTATGCGCGAAACCCATATCCGACTGGATGGTGAAGCTCAGGTGTATCTGGCCGATCTGCCTGTGTACCGTCTGCCAGTGACCAGCAAAGACTGGATGCAGCAGGACTTGCTGCAGGTGAAAACGGCTAACATCCAGGCGTTAAAAATCGGTGATATCACATTACGCCGTACCGATGTCAGCAAGTCGGCCACCGCCGACAAGGACCAGGCACCAGCGGCGATTGCCGACAACGCCAAAGTCCAAAAAATGGTCGATAAACTGATTGACGACAACGGTAACAAACAGGCGTTAACCCAAGTTTCGGGCAAGTCATCTGATAATTCCGGATGGCAATTAACGCCGTTACCCGTTAATAGCCGCATTAACTTCGGCAAGGTTAATCAGGCACTCCAACAACTGGCATCACTGCGGCTCAGTGACTTGCTAGGTGTAGAGCAAAAACCGAATTTCGGTCTGGATAAACCGCTGCTGCAGGTTTCTGTGCAACGCAATAAAGGGGATGAGGTAACTTATCGCCTGGCACAGATGACTGACAGCAAAGACTACGTACTTAAATCGTCACTGAGTCAGGAATATTTCCGGCTGCCACAAGCTCAGGGAGATGCATTTGTCGCGGCCTTTAAACCTGCGGCTTTCAGTGAACCCTTGGTAACGGCAACGCCTAAAGCAGACACCAGTAATCCCCCAAAGCCCGTCCAGGTGGCAGTGATAGGCAAAGCGGGTAACGCTAAATAACACTTTCTTCCTCCCAACCAAAGAAGCCAAAGGCCACCGCAAGGTGGCCTTTTTATTACGTAGCATGCTCGCTGTTACTTTGCATTCCAGTTAGGCGTTTGCTGGTGCAGCATCTGCTTGATAAAGAACATAAACTGCCGCCGCTGTACATAGTCAATCGGCCCGGTGGAACGCCCCACCGTATGCTCCCCACTGGGAACTTCCAGCAGCTCAAAGTCTTTATCGGCATTAATCAATGCGTTGACCAACTGCAATGACGACGAAGGGTCCACATTGCTGTCCTGTTCGCCGAAGATAATCATCAGCGCACCTTGCAAGTTAGCGGCATTCACCACCGCAGAACTGCGCAGGTAGCTATCATCAACCGGCCAGCCCATCCATTGCTCATTCCAGCTCATTTTATCCATGCGATTGTCATAACAACCGGCAAAAGCTACCCCAACTTTGTAAAACGCTGGATGGAACAGCAAAGCACTGAGCGTACTCTGGCCACCAGCAGAAGCGCCATAGATGCCAACACCGTTACTGATGTCATACCAAGGATATTTATGAGCGGCCGCCTGATGCCACAAGATACGATCAGGAAATCCAGAATCGCCTATGTTCTTCCATGCCACATCATGAAACGCTTTGGAGCGATTTGCTGTGCCCATGCCATCCAGCTGCACCACGATAAATCCCAGATTTGCAAGTGCCTGCATCCCAATGACTTTGTCACCACCGGAATGATAGCCAAAGGGCCAAAAATCTTTTGGCACAAAGCTGTCGTGTGGTCCGGCATAAATATTTTCAATTACCGGATAATGTTTGCTGGGATCAAAATGCTGCGGCTTAACAATCAAGCCCCAGATATCGGTTTTGCCATCACGCCCTTTCGCCACAAACACCTGCGGCGCTTTAAATCCAGCCGCCGTGAGTCTGGAAATATCCGCTTTGGCAAGGGTGCGTACTAAGGTGCCATCTGCCTTTTTCAGTTCCGCAATGTTAGGCAGATCGACTCGCGAATAGTTATCGACAAAATACTGCATATCATCGGAGAAACTCACATGGTGATTGGCAGCAGTGTGGGTGATTTCTGTCAGCCCTGAGCCATCAAAATTCACGCGATAATAATGCACAAAGTAGGGATCTTCGCCGGGGTTTACCCCGCTGGCAGCAAACCAGACTTGTCTTTTTGTGTCATCGACATGCACCACTTCGCGCACCGGCCAATCGCCATCGGTGATTAAGTTTTTCACCTTGCCGTGTTTGCCATCATACAGATACAGGTGAGCCCAGCCATCCCGCTCAGACAACCAGAGGACCTCGTTGCCAAGATTGTTGACATCATGGCGATACCCACGCCACTGGTAGATAAAGGTGTTGCTGGTTTCATCTATCACCACCCGCCCCTTGCCAGAGGCCGCATTCACTTCGATTAAGCGTGCCTGCTGGTGACCACGGCGAGTATATTCAAACGCAAAGGTTTTGCTGTCAGCCCGCCAGTTCAAGTTGGCAAGCGCATAAGCATTGGGGAACAGCGCCGCATCAATATCGGTATGGTTACCGGTGTGCAGATCAAACAACACAGGTTGCGCCATATCAATCACGTCACCCGGTTTCGGATACAACTGTTGGATCACCGCTGGCTGCAGTTGTGCCTTAGGTGAAGACAATACTCTTGTGACATAACGCGGATAACCGGGGATGACGCGGAAGATCACTAAGTAACGAGAATTAGGCGACCACTGAATGGTTTGCGGATCGTAGAAGTTTCCGGCGGTACCATCCTGACTTAACAGCAGTGTTTTGCCATCCTGGTCGAGGACCTGCAGGTTATGATCAATCACATGCGCTTGCAGCTTGCCATCGGGCGAAGAGCATAAATGATTGTCTGCTGGCATGCGCAAATCACGCACTTCGTCATCGGCAATCGGTCTGGAATGCTGTGGTTTCTTGGCACACACTGCGGTGCTCAGGTTGCAGTGCCAGGGTTCATAGTGCAAGAGGAAGCTGATGCCATCATCCTCGTACCAAAAATCGTCAAACGGCAGATTCAGCGCAGTGACAGTTTCACCTTCGGCCTGGCTCATACCTTTGGCAACCATGGCTTGGTCAAACGCCGGGCCTTTTTCGCCACTGTCTGCATTCTCTTTGATAAAAGCAAAGCCACCTGCAACCGTCAGGCGGTAATAAAATTCATGAGAATCCGGCACCCAGCGCGCCGGAAAGGCTAAATCTCGCGTTAATCCTTGCCAGTGTTTGCGCAAATCAACACTGGCTTGAATATCTGCTTTTGAAGGTGCGGCCATCAGTGACGGTGTGATCAGGCACGCCAGCAGTGTTGCCAGCAAAGGTAGGGTAATTTTTTTCATTATTTTAGGTATTCCATTTGCCATGGTCAGGGCGAATTTATGGTGCGATATTCGCTCTATATTTGTAGAAATTTTTGCAATGCGTAACCACGGAAACAGTTCAGTTTAGTTAGTGTTTCCGTCAAATTGCTTCGCTAGCCGCTTGGCATGCAAGGAGGCGTTAACGCTCACCGATGATCTAATGCGCTGGCTCTGAGCAACAAGCTACGGATGAGTTCAGTCGTCTCAGCAGGCTGACCACCTTCACGGCAGTATTGGATAACCGGTCCGCAGATATCCTCAATTTCCATGGGCCGACCTTTCTCACGATCGACTTGCATCGATGTCTTGATGGCATCAAAACGGCAGATCAAACTGAACATTTGCTCAACGTCTTCAGCGGTGAGACTGACACCGGCAATATTGGCTGCACGGGCAGTTTCTTCCATCATCCGGTGCACCGTGTGTCGCAACACCGGATCGCTGGTGACCGCTTGGGTATCCATTAAGGTCAGCGCGGTTAACGGATTTACACCATTGTTGATCACCAGTTTCCGCCATAATGCATAATTGACCTTGTCATATAAGGTGTTCGGGATCCCGGCCTCGGTGAACAACGGTGATAACACTGCCAGTAAGGGCTGCAATCCCGGATTCGCCGCCGCCGATGGCCATGCACCGAAATCGATCTGCGCTTCGCCGGTTGCTTCCACTTTACCGGGAGCCACAATGTGTGCGCCAATTTTTACCGCTAAGCCACCGGCAGTGCGTTCCATTCCCATAATGGCGGCAATATGCTTTTCATTGGTGACACCATTCTGGAGCGATAGCATTGGCGTTTTGGCCGTTACCACCCAAGATTGCAGCTGTTCCATCAGCGGGATGGTGGCACTGCTTTTTGCCGCCAGGATCAGCAGGTCAAAATCTTCACAGGCATAGTCCTGACACAGTCCAGCAACATCGGTCGCAATCACCGGCGCATCAAACACAAATTGCGGATGTTGCAGTTGTAAGCCATGTTGCTGTAACGCTTGCAGATGTTTACCGCGCGCCACCAACACACACTCATGCCCGGCATGAATTAATCGCGCAGCATAATAACAACCAATACCGCCCGCCCCTACTATGGCAAATTTCATGATGACGTTCCTTGCTTGCTGAGACTGTTCCATCATGCCGCTATTGTCCAGAAAATCAACAGCAGCAAACAGTTAACTCACACAAATGGCGATGTTCATCAGCTTTTTTTACCCAGATCAACCTTAGCAGGAGCCGGGTTAATTTATGCGATGCCAGTGTTATAGTGCCAGCATACGATTGAATACATCGGAGTTTGTATGACGATCCCTTATTCAGTGCTGGATCTAGCCCCCGTTGCCGTTAACAGCAATGTAAAAACCGCCTTTTCAAATTCGCTGCAACTAGCACAACACACTGAAAAGCTGGGCTATACCCGTTACTGGTTAGCCGAACACCACAACATGCCAGGCATCGCCAGTGCCGCAACCTCAGTCCTATTATGTCACTTGGGTCATGGCACCTCTCGTATCCGCCTTGGCTCTGGTGGCATTATGTTGCCCAACCATTCTCCCTTGGTCATTGCCGAGCAATTTGGCACGCTGGCAACGCTGTTCGGCGACCGCATCGATTTAGGGTTGGGGCGAGCACCGGGAACCGACCAAATCACCATGCACGCGTTGCGACGTCAACCCCAAGCCGTCGTA
The DNA here is from genome assembly GCF_029167175.1 of Shewanella sp. A32. Classification (NCBI taxonomy): domain Bacteria; kingdom Pseudomonadati; phylum Pseudomonadota; class Gammaproteobacteria; order Alteromonadales; family Shewanellaceae; genus Shewanella; species Shewanella sp. A32. Next base: position 228,751 of record NZ_JARFTS010000001.1, on the reverse strand, counting down.
GACAGCTTTCCGGATGACGTTGCCGAACTTCAACGTTATTTCAGCAATGCCAGTGGCGCAGTTAATGCCATCCCAGGTCAAGGGTTACAGGTTCCACTGTGGCTGCTGGGTTCCAGTCTCTATAGTGCGCAACTGGCCGCGCAGATGGGATTACCTTTCGCATTTGCCGCCCATTTTGCACCGGAATTAATGACACGCGCATTAACCCTTTATCGCAGTCAATTCCAGCCTTCGTCACGTTGGGCTAAACCTTATGCCATGGTATGCATCAATCTGGTAGCAGCAGATGAGCGGCAGCAAGCACAGTATCTGTTCAGTTCAGTGCAGCAACAGTTCCTGCATCTTTATCGAGGCAGTGCCGACAAAATTCCGTTGCCAGTCACCAAACTCTCAGGTGATTGGGAGCCACATGAAATCCATGCGATGCAGCGTACCCTCAGTCGTTCACTGGTGGGAGATGCCGACGATATTCACCTAGGAATCAAAGCCTTGCTGGCGGAAACTCAAGCCGACGAACTGATGTTTAACGGGCCTATCGTTGATAGGCCCGCACGAATGCATTCCTTCAGCATTGGCGCAGCAGTGATGCAATCGTTAGGTTAACAATGGCTGTCAACCTTTGAATGATGAGGCTTCGCTTGATTGGATTAGGGTAAAACACTTTTGGACATTTTTGAGTTAGATTTCTAGCTCTAATTGATGAATTTTGGATAACAGTTTCTATGGATTAACGCCCAACTTAGGGGCAATAACACGTAGGCTTAAATTGGAGCGAAGCGACTGAGCCTACGTGTTATTGTCCCAGTGAGCGCCAGCGAACAACTACAGTTGTTTGTTATGTTTCAACCGCCAAGCCCAAAAATGAGAACGAATCATTGAAGCAGAATAGTTCTTCAATATCCTCATAGCTACCTTCGATCCAGCACTGCGTTCTGAACCGCTCGTAGATTGGACGAAAAGCTGTTTGTATCAACTCTGATTCGTCCATCATGATCTTCGAGAAGTCTTTTGATTTGAGAACCATGAATAAATTTTCATCTTTATCTAAGAAGAATGAGTCCCAAAAGTAACCCTTTTGAACCATCTCTTCTTTTGGAGCTTCAGGATTCGCTTTGATGAATTCCAACAATTCAAAAAAGTGCGGTTTTGAATTTGTCTTCAATTTGACTTTAAGTAATTTCGATTCCATTCATACAATCCAAAAAAATATAACGCTGGCCGTAAACGGCAAAAAATAGCAGGCTAACATTTGCGACGAAGGAGCACGGCCTGCTGTTTTGTGTCCTTTGTTTGACGGCCTTGTTATGTGTTTTTTTCACTCCATTTGCCAGAGAGAATCATTACATAAACACCGACGGTAATTGTACCAAGCATTAATCCTATAAAAGGCGATGTGAATCGCCACCGTTAAAGTGAACACTTTGTAGCATTACAAAAACTTGGTCAACTGGAAGCGACTTTGTCGCAAGCGCAGGTGAGCAGGTAACAAAGTTTGGGCAAAAGGTTGATACTCAGAAAATGCAGGTAAGGTCTTAAGTTTGAGGGTACGAGATAGTGATAGCCGAGCAGGAATGGCTTTCGAAGATAGAAAACTGTGAAGCCTGAGTGTTGCCATTTTCAGCATACAGCGAAGAGCCATCAGCCCTATGGGCGGCTCACAAAAAAGGGATCGTTACCGATCCCTTTGGCTTTTGACGTTGATGTAGTTTTGCATACTACTTTATGCAGTGATGGCCGCTGGCCTGGCGTCCTCCACAGCATTGCGTAAGCGAGCTTTCATCTCGCTGTAAATCTGTGCCGCATAGCTCTCGGCCCAGTTCTGATCCTCGATAGCACTGACGTTCACCGCACAGTACTTGGTTTCTGGTGTTTTCGACGTAGGGTCAAGGTTATCCTGAGTCAACTCATTACAGGCACCAATCCACCATTGATATGTCATATACACAGCGCCGCGGTTGATGCGATCGCTCACGCTGGCACGGCTGATAACTTTGCCTCGCCGTGAAGCAACCCACACCAGTTGTTGATCTCTGATGCCAAGTGCCTGGGCATCCGCTGGATTGATGTTTACCAAACCGGGTTCATCCGCCAATGTTTTCAAGGCGGCACAGTTACCTGTCATGGAGCGGCAGGAATAGTGTCCAACTTCACGTACGGTACACAGTACCAGCGGGAACGCTTCGTCGGTCAGCTCTGCCGGTTTGCGCCATTGGGTGGCAAACAGTTGCCCTTTGCCAGATGGCGTCGCAAATTTGTTGTCGGTGTACAGCAGCGGAGTACCTGGATGGTCAAGAGTCGGACATGGCCACTGTACGTGGCCGAATTCCCCCATCTTCTCGTAAGTCACGCCGTAATAGAGTGGGCATAGTTCACGCAGTTCATCCCAAATCTGCTGATTAGTGTCGTAGTGCATGGGGTAGCCCATTTCCGTCGCAATCAGCGAGATGATGTCCCAATCACGTTTGACGTTGTATTTAGGCTCAATGGCTTTCTCAAAACGTTGGAATCCGCGGTCAGCACAGGTGAATACGCCACCATGCTCTCCCCAGGAGGTGGCAGGTAAAATGACATCGGCGACTTCGGCGGTTTTGGTCATGAAGATGTCCTGTACCACCAGAAAATCCAATGCATCGATCCCTTTACGTACCAGGCTTAAATCAGCTTCGGTCTGTAACGGATCTTCCCCCATGATGTAGTAAGCCTTGACCTTACCTTCCAGCGCTAAATGTGGCACGTCAGTGATGCGAACCCCCACTTCTTTATCCATGGATTCGGGATCTATGCCCCAAGCCTTGGCAAATTTGGCACGGATTGCAGCATCGGTGACTTTCTGATAACCCGGAAATAAGTCAGGCAGCACGCCCATATCACAGCCGCCCTGCACATTATTCTGACCACGGACCGGTGCAACACCGGCACCGCTACGACCAAGATTGCCAGTAAGCAATGCTAAGGTTGACAGGCTCTTAACGGTTTCTGTTCCCTGTCCAAACTGCGTCACCCCCATGCCCCAGCAAATCACCGATGCCGGAGATGCAGCATAAGTACGCATGGCCTGTCGCACTTCCTGGGCACTCACACCGGTAATAGCTTCGACTTTTTCCGGCGCATAATCCTTCACGACATCCCAGAGGCTATCGAAACCTTCGGTATATTTGGCGACGTAGTCCTTGTCGTAGAGATTTTCTTCCAGCAAGGTGTAGATGAAGGCATTGACCAGGGTGACGTTACAACCGTTATTCAGCTGCAGATGTTGATCGGCAATGCGCGCGGCTTCGATTCGCCGAGGATCACACACGATGATCTTGGCACCATTCTGTTTCGCCTTAACGATACGCCGCGCCACAATCGGGTGAGAATCCGCACTGTTGTAACCAAAGATCAGCAGGCATTTAGCCTGTTCCAGATCCTCAATGGAAACGCTCATGGCACCGTTGCCCAAAGTTTCCCGCAACCCTGCCACCGATGGACCGTGACAGACACGGGCACAGCAGTCTACGTTATTGCTGCCAAGCACCGCGCGGGTAAACTTTTGCATCACAAAATTGGATTCATTACCGGTGCCGCGTGATGAGCCAGTTGTCATGATGGCACGAGCACCGTATTGCTGTTTAATTTCCGTCAGGCGTTTAGCGACATATTTGATCACTTCATGCCAAGATACCGTTTCGAAGGGACCGCCCTTATGACGGCGGATCATCGGTTCACGAAGGCGTGGGGTTAGCAGCTTAGTATCATTGAGAAAATCCCAGCCATAATAGCCCTTGAGGCATAATTCACTCTGGTTAGTAGCGCCTTCTGCGGCTTCAGCGCGGATAATCCGGCCGTTATCTACGACCAGTTTCATTTTGCAGCCCGCACCACAGTACGGACACACTGTTGTGACTTTTTCCATTGTTTCTCTACCTTTAGAAGTACTAAACACAGAACTGGGCACCGTTATCCAGTGCGGTTCGTCTGCGTTTATCTGCACTCAGCATTGCCAAATCGTCACGATCGACACATCTGAGCGCCTCGGTCGGACAAACCTCGATACAGGCCGGGCCTTCTGGGCGGTCGTAGCAAAGGTCGCATTTGTTTGCCTGGGCTCTTTCCCGCAGGACATTGACGGCTGCGCCTGTGTTGCGCACTACCGGGTAGGTCACCACATCTATCACGCCATACGGACAAGCCACCACACAAGTTTTGCAACCGATACAACGTTGCTGCTGTACTTGCACAAAACCGTGGGCGCGGGTGATAGCATTATTTGGGCAGACATTGGCGCAAGGGGCATCTTCGCATTGACGACATTGGGTCGCGGTGCTGATGTTGCCCCCTTTTACAACATGGATTCGAGGAGTGAAATTTACGGCACTGAGTGTAGTGACGTCTCCGTCGGCACGATGGGCAACAGCACAGGCCACCTCGCAAGTGCGGCATCCTATACATTTGTTAGCATCGGCAACAATAAAGCTGTTCATAGTACTCTCCAGTTGTATACAAGCGTGAAGTCCCTGTTCTCACAAAGCGTCTTGTCATACAAAAGGGGATAACCATAATCCATGCCAAAAATATTTATCATTAAATACAGTTAGTTATTAAAGTTACTTCTAAAATGACAGACACATTAAGCCTTAATTCGTCATGTCATTTCGACAAAACTGTCGAAAGTGTCAGTTATCACCCAAGGAGAGAAAGGAATGCGCGTCGTGGGAATATTGCTGCGAAAAATTAGCAGGATGGAAGGTGGCAATACTCACCACAGCCTTATACAGGCTGTGGTGTGACAAACCGATTAAAGCACTTGATGAGCGGCGTGCTTTTCACGCCAGACACCGGCGTATATCAACAACAGACCTGCGATGGCATAACTGCCGGTAAACATGACCACGGCTGGCCAGCCACCGTGCTGCCAGAACCAACCACCAACTGAGCCTGAAATACTGGAGCCCATGTAATAAAACAGCAGGTAAAGTGACGATGCGTGACCTTTGGCAGTCTTAGCCGCCGCCCCAACTGCACTGCTTGCGACGGAATGGCCGACAAAGAAACCAGTGGTGACCAACGCGACGCCACAAATAATACCGATGATAGGTGTCATCAGCGTTAATAAAGCGCCCGCCAACATCAACGCAAATGCCGCGATCAACAATGGTGTTCTGCCAAACTTATCCGCCAGGCTACCGGCCATTGATGAAGACACAATACCAAACGCAAATGCCAAAAAGATAAAGCTTACTTGAGTCTGGTTAAAGCCGTAAGGCTCACCGGTCAGTCGGAAGGTGGAGTAGTTGAACAGGGTGACGAAAACACTGATCAACATAAAGCCGATAATATAGAGCTTAATCAGTTTGATATTCTGCAGGTGGGTTTTCCAGGATTGCAGATGAAATGACAGGTTGAGACCTGGCTTTCTGACAAAATGGCGAGACGCAGGCAACAACATCAAAAAGCCGATGGCAGACAACAAACAGAGTGCGCCGAGCACGCCCATCGCTACGCGCCAGGAAGCAATTTCAGTTAACAGCCCCATACTGACGCGACCCATCATCGCCCCAAATGCCACACCGCCAACATATAACCCCATCGCCTTGCCCAAATCCTTCGGGTCAATTTCTTCGGCTAACCAGGCCATAGCCACTGCGGGTACGCCCCCCAGCACCAGCCCTTCCAGGGACCTAGCCAATAACACACCATGCCATTCAGGCAGTACCGCTACGACACAGTTCAGCACGGCGGCCAATGCCATAGAGCAAAACATTAAGCCTTTGCGCCCCATCGCCTGAGAAAACGCGCCAGCAAGGACAATGGCAAAGGATAAAAAGCCGGTGGTGACAGATAGCGCCAGCGAACTTTGGGTCGGACTGATACCAAAGCTCGTTGCAAAATCTGGCAGCAAAGGCTGTACACAATAAATCAGCGAAAAGCTGGCAAAACCGGCAAGGAATAACGCTATTCCTGCGCGAGTATAGGCTTTGGAGCCTTTTTTGATATACGCATGGGCATCATCGCTGGCGACGGGCTCAGCGACTGAACTGGGGGCAACATTCGTGCTTTGTGTTTCGATTGGGGTACTACTGTTCATAATATTGACGGCAAATTAAACGTTACGGCTGTTAAATTAACGCTATTTTATTCATCACCGATTGATAGTTCTAATATATAATAAATCACATGTTGATATGTTTTATGTATAGCCATGGAATTACGCCATATTCGTTACTTTCTGGCGATTGCCGAAGAGAAAAACTTCACACGGGCAGCATTAAAGCTGAATATTGCGCAGCCCCCGCTAAGTCAGCAAATCAAAGATCTGGAATATGAACTTGGTACGCCATTATTCCACCGTACTCCGCATGGCGCGGAGTTAACCGATGCGGGAAAGGTATTTCTGGAAGCCGTTAAAACGTTGCCAAGCCAGCTCCGTCAGGCAAAAGATGCCGTCCAAAGAGCCGCCAAAGGTGAGACCGGTAAACTACGTTTGGGGGTCACCGGTACAGCCGCATTGCATCCAGCAATCCCCGCGGTGATCCGGCAGTTTCGTCGTCGGTATCCTGACGTTGAACTTACCATTGAGGAAGCCAACTCTCTGGCTTTGGCCGATGGAATGCTGAGTGATCGCCTTGATGCAGCCATACTGCGGCCATCGGATCCCGATCCCAAGACACTGACGATAGAGCATTTTCTTACAGAACAGTTGGTCATCGCCCTGCCCTCAGCACATCCACTGGCGCGTGAAGGTAATGCGCTGAACATGCTGGCGTTACAACAAGAACCTTTCATCATGACGCCACGTTCACTGGCCGTCAGCTTACATGATGCCGTCGTAGCCGTTTGCCATGCCGCGGGTTTTGAGCCAATTGAGGGACAACCGGCGCCACAGATCGCCTCGATTTTATCTATGGTATCGGCAGAACTGGGAATTTCACTGGTCCCAGAATCGATGCGGCAGTTAAGTGTAAAGGGCGTAGTGTTTAGAACCATCAACGACACCGCCTCTCAAGTGGAACTGGCCGTTGCCTATCCGACAAAGCATCCATCACAACCGGCATTGAATTTTGCCGCCGTCGTTCGGCAGCAGAAACAAGCCAGAGAAGCGTTGATGGGAGAATAAAAAAGCCACATCAAGTATTTTTAACTGCTGATAATTTCGCCTAAGCTGAAGCATTGCAATTGAGATTGTCCATCATTGGAAGGAGCCAAACTATGTCCACCAGTTCACACCGGGCTATCACGCACGCTTCAGTGCGGGATATCCCACAAGAAGCATTCGATTGGTATGACGAATATGCCCATGGCATTATCGATCGCAGAGAATTCATGCGACGACTCGCGGGTCTCACTGTGCTCGGATTTAGCATGACCACATTAACGTCTGCGCTTCTTCCCAATTATGCCTTGGCTGAACAGGTCAATTTTAATGATCCACAGATCAAAGCCAGTTATCAGTTCTTTGACTCGCCCAAAGGCTACGGTAAAGGTCGAGGTTATTTGGTTACCCCCAACGAGATTACCGCACCGTTACCCACAGTTTTAGTCGTGCATGAAAACCGAGGACTTAACCCTTATATCGAGGATGTGGCAAGACGGCTCGCGAAAAGTGGCTTTATTGCCTTTGCCCCCGATGCATTATTTCCGCTTGGGGGTTATCCGGGTAACGATGACGCTGGCAGAACGATGCAGGCCAGTATGGATAAAGCCAAGATAGAAGAAGACTTTATCGCTGCCGCCCAGTTCATCAAAAAACACCCGCAGAGTAACGGAAAGCTGGGGGCTGTCGGTTTCTGTTTCGGTGGCTATATCGTTAACATGTTAGCCGCCACTATCCCTGACGAACTCGCTGCAGCAGTGCCCTTTTACGGGACACCTGCTGCTGAAAGTCTACGCGCAAACGTTAAAGGGCCACTGCTATTACATTTTGCGGAACTGGATAGTCGAGTCAATGCCACCTGGCCGGATTACGAGAAAGTTTTACAGGCCCATCAAGTACCTTATCAGGCATATCTGTATCCCAAGGTAAATCACGGATTTCATAACGATTCTACTGCTCGTTACAATGAAGCAATGGCGGAGCTGGCCTGGGGGCGCACGCTGCAGTTTTTCAATTTGCATTTGAACGTGATGGCGTAATGTCAATCCATAAAAAAACAGCCTGTAAAGGCTGTTTTTTATGGAAGGAGCCAAGGACTACTGACAGTAACATTCATCCTCATTTACGTTTCCCCTGAGTAAATACTCATTAAGCATTTATTCGAGTGAACAGGGGACGCTGTCAATACAAACAATGCTTTGGAGTCACGTCACCAGGGTGTTTACAGTTTTCTGAAGGGCCCCCAAAGGGGAGCCCTTAACAGAACATAGTCCCTGGCAAATTACTTACTGTATCTTATGGAACTGGTCGATACCGAAGGGCTTACCTTTAGCGTGACAAGTTGCACAGGATTCAACCGGCAAGACAGGATTGGTATTAGCGTCTACAGCCATTACCGCACCATTTGAACTGAAGTGGGCAGCAGCAGACTGGCTGGTATGACAGCTACGGCATGATTCAGCTACCGGCGAAATATAGTAAGTGGTATCGTCCTTAGTAAAGGCATCAAACGTACCATCCTCATTACTATCAGTCGATACCGCGATAGAGGATTTGCCTGAAGTCAGGCCACCATCAGCAGCAAAGAAAGTCGCACCATCTTTGTGACATGCAGTACAGTCATTTGGAACACCTGGATAACCAACAACATTACCGTCAGCATCTTTATAGATTCCACCAATTTCGTCGAAGTTACCATTGTGGAAACGGTGAGCTACTGTTACTAAATCACGGTTACCAAAGGTTACGTCAGTGGTTACAATGTTACCGTCATCACCTAGATAAACAACTTCTGGATGGTGTGTTGCAGGTAACTTGTTGTTATGGCAGTCCATACATTGATCGAAGGTATAGGCACCATGTCTGTAGCCCTTGATGTAGTCCAGAGAGTCGTGGCAAGCATTACACTTAGCTTCAGATACAGAGATACGGTCGGCATCGACAAAGCGAGCTGACACTGGTTCACCGACATCCAAATTGAAGAAGGCTACATTTGAAGAAGCGCCAACAGGATCATCCCCATCAAACATGTAGTCAATGGTTTTGTCGCCACAAGCCACGATTGCTTCGTCAGAGCTTACGCAGAAGTTAGCTTCTGTACCAACATAGATAGTACCAGTTGCTTGCGCATCTGTGACTGTAGCAGTCAGACTCAGAACTCCGTCAGCTAGAGTAGCGCTAGTACTATTAAGAGCTGGGCGGGAAGTCCAAGCAGTGACTTCACCATTGCTGTCAACGTTACCCATCAGAGTAGAAGCTTTGGCCAGCACATCGAGATCTGCTACGTCAGCCAATTTCGCGCCATTAAAGGTAACGTTTGCTTTGATAGTTACATCTTGCATACCGGCAGTGGTAGAAGCCGCTTTGGTAGCACGTGTAAATTCAACTGTCAGCAATGGAGAAACGTCTGCACGCTTACCAACTTTGTGCGCCTGCATTGGAGACAGTGCACCTGTTGCGTGGCAAGCAGCACATTGAGTGTCGTCAGCCTGAGCAAGGGTGTAACTAGAGTGACCTTCACCAGTTGCGAAGTCGATATTGGAGTGACAGCCACCACATGCAGCACGAGTAGGCTCATCTTTCCAAGTAGTCATGCCTTCGTTAGTGCTGTGACATACAGTACATTGATCTAATGGTGCTGGATATGCAATTTCTGCCCATCTGTCGGCCTGAACAAAGCCCAAAGCTCCCATAGTTGTATCGCCAGCTTCTGTATCTGCTGCAATATGTTCACCAGCATGCGCACGGTGGATCATCGCTGGCATGTCAAAAACTTCACCAGCAGGTGTATCTGCAACTGGCTGATTTCCAGGGTTGTGACAAACAACGCAATACTGCTCACCCTGGTAGTTACCGTGTGGTCCCATACTAGCAATGTTGCCAGTATCGCTACTTTGACCATGACACTTCATACAAACCGCATTTGGAACGGTATCTTTACCTGTACTTTCAACCACTTCTCCAGTAGATGGAATATAGTCAAGTACGGGTGACAACACTTTTCCGCTAATAGCATTGCCATCAGCATCAGTCAGATTGTACAACCGCATGAATACACGGTGAGGCGCAGTGAGATCATCGCTAGCATTCATGATCGGTGCGGCGGTATCGGTATAAGTCCAGGTACCTGTATAGGTACCCAGGTTGTCTGGGTCTTCTACCAGAGTACAAGCTTCACCTGTAACTCCACGAGAAGAATATGTGCCATCCAGAGTACAGTACATAGATGAGCCATTGCCCGCAGCCCAACCATTATTCACCCATTCGGTAGATGGGCCATCACCTGTCGCATTAGGCATGGCAGTAGCTGAGTAGATAGCTATTTGACTTAACCCAGTCAAAGGCTTATCAACCCCCGCCTGGTTTTTAGCTGTTACACTGAATTTAAGCGCAAAAGCACCATCACCAGCCAGCGTATTGTCTGCTGGTTCAATGGTGAAGGTTACGTCAGCCGCCTTGTAAATTGTGGATACGACTGAACCTGCATCCAGACCGTCTTTACCATCAGTGCCATTGGTACCGTCAGTACCATTAGTACCATTTACACCGTCTTTTCCATCGCTGCCATCAAATGTACAGGCAGACAGCCCGAACACGCCCAGCAGGACTAACGCGAGTAATGACTTCTTATGATTTTTCATCATTGCGTCCCTTGTTAAGTATATTTATTACATACGAGGAACTGTGTCATATCAGATACCTGCTTCATACCAGCGAAGTACGCCAACATACATGTCTGCGTTATTCCTGAAATAAGATGTAGGTTTGCTTATAAGGTGTCTACAAAATGTGTATTAATAAGCATATCTTCAACAGACACACTCCTGTTGCAAATACACTATACCCATTTGTAAGTACTAATTTAATTTTGCGATAACGAATTGTGAACTTAAGGCTAAATTACGTAATCTGAAATATTCAATTTCAGATGTATTATTTTCAAAAAATGCAATTAATGTGTGAAAGATGGGTACAGTAGAAATATCAAAAATGACTCAAGGAAGCGCGAAGCACTATACAGCAAGGGCTGTGTACTCATCAATAGCAAACCAAAAATTATGTTAATTACAGGTATTTAACGAACAATAATTAATTAAATTTTGACAAGTTCAACCAATATCAATGTTTGTAAATTTGATTTCATACCAAAGAGACAAGAAACGATAAAAGCAATGATGCCTTTGCTATAACCAAACATGAAAATACAAGAATTATGAATTGAATTTTTATTGTTATTTTTCAGTGAATTACAAAAAATAAACATTGCATAACTATAATGCTTTAACGATAAATTATGGGGAAGTTATAAATAGATAAATTTTTAATATAGTATATTTGTACTTTATAAGAATTTTTCATAATTATTACCATCAAGATATTTTTACTTAGTTTTATCAGAAATACGCTGTTAACCAATGAAGAATAGGTGCCCCAAAAATCACATTGCATACATTGTATGTGACAGACATCACCGTGACTCTATGACAAAATTTACCTTAATGGATGAAATATTAATTCAATCTTAAATCTTATATTGATGACAACCATTACAGGTAACTCTCTATTTTTAATATGCAACCCGCGTATCTACGGTTCTACTTCACATCCACATCTAAAATAATTACCTAACGAAGATGCTGTAGAAAACTTGAGATCCATTAACAAAGGAATACTGCAAGGATGTTTATGTCATGCGCTAACTGGCTAGGTTGTAAGGATGAATAGTGCCAAACTGCCTATGAAAAGTTGAAATTGAATTTCACGGGATCATATTGCACTGAAATGGTGATATATGCTGTACGGCTAATGACAAAATAAAGAAACTAACCACTATCATGCTGTAGTGAATTTGACACCTGATTAATGATGGCAACCGCACCTTTCGACACCCGCCATTCCTTTTCGCACTCGCATTTGAGTTCAATACGTATGTAACTACATACGCGGTATATGATTTTTAATTTGCTCTGATATGATGAAGCATTCCCTAAATTAAGGTCTACTCCCCTCACTACACAAGGACCGCAAATGTTCGGCTTTATTACTAACACCTTGTTGCCTGTGCTTATTTTATTGTTGATGGGGTGGGTATTTTTTCGCATTAAAATGCTCAATGAGGGGTTTATCGAAGCGGGTTCGAAACTGGTATTCAATGTGGCTTTGCCCGCATTACTGTTTCTCTCGATCAGTCAGGCTGATTTTTCCCATGCAGCTAATGTCAAATTAATTGCCACCGGCGCGGCAGCGACGACCACATTTTTCTTATTGCTGATGCTGTTCTGCCACTTCAGCGTCACACCGCCAAATGCCCGAGGAGTGGTCATTCAGGGCGGCTTTCGCGCAAACATGGGCATTATTGGGCTTGCTTACTGCGCCAATACCTACGGAAGTAATGGTTTAGCCGCAGCGGCGGTGTACCTAGGCTGTATTACCATACTGTTTAACGTGTTATCTGTTTTTGTATTGAATTTTTATCTGGACGGCAAACGTTCACTTATCCAACACATTAAAGGCATCATAACTAATCCGTTGATCATCGGCATTCTGCTGGCTTTACCTATCTCTTATTGGCAAGTGCACTTACCCGAAGTATTACTCAGAACAGGCAAGTATTTCTCTCAATTAACCTTACCACTGGCGTTGATCTGTACTGGCGCATCGTTGCAATTTCGCTCTTTCAGCGCAGATTGGTTTAATATAGGTATCAGCACGTTATGTAAGTGCTTGTTGTATCCAGGGTTTATGGTGCTCTGTGCCTTCCTTATGGGGTTTCGTGGAACCAATCTCGGGATTGTTTTACTGCTGTCTATTGCGCCCACGGCTGCAGCCAGTTACGTGATGGTACGGTACCTTGGCGGAGATCATCGCCTTGCCGCCAGTATTATTGCCGTGACCACTTTAGTTTCATTGCCAGTAACAGCGGCAGCCTTTGGTACCTTATCGATGTTGAAACTGATTTGATGCACTATCGGCCTCCCCTGAACTGCACCCATCTAGAGTGGTGCCATTGCAACTTGGCAAATTGCCCTTCTTTGGCCTCTCTGACTACACTTATTGATGTAGATCAATTTTTGAGCAACAGATACCCTTCTGCTGCCTGAAAACAGAGAGGTCTGATATGAGTAATCATGTATGGGGACTCTTGCTGCATCCGGAACATGAATGGCGCAGCATCAACGCCGAACATGAGACTGTTAGTCATATGTATGCCCACCATATTTTATGGATGGCGGCGGTGCCAGTATTGAGTTCTTTAATCGGTACTACCCAATTTGGCTGGACGTTTGGGGGAGAAGAATCTTATAAAGTTTCACTGCTAAACGGCTTTGCACTGGGCATCGCTTTCTATGCATTGATCTTGTTAGCGGTTGGTGTTGTCGGCAGTATTATCCACTGGCTAGCGCGAAAAATCCCTAATCGCCCCAGTCGCCGCGAATGTATTATTTTTGCGGGATATACGGCCACACCAATGTTTCTCAGTGGCATTTTTGCGATTTACCCCATTTATTGGTTATGTCTTTTGGCCCTGATTGTCGGGGTATTGTACACCGCTTATCTACTGTATACCGGGACACCCAGTTTTCTCAGTATCAGCCATAAAAAGGGATTTATTCTGTCAGGTGTGACTTTAGGGATCGGTGTACTGGTGTTAGAAGTGCTGCTATCTGTCGTGGTTATGCTGTGGAGTATGGGCTCAGAAAACAGTGTGATTTGGTATTTCTTCCGCTGACCAATTGCCAGTTCTAACAAAAAAGGGACAACCGCTAGTAATAAGCTGAGTTTGTCCCTTTTTTATGTTCAAAACCGCCTAGTTGTGCTGTGTTTTTTCCACCAGATAATTCATTAACGCTTCGAAGCGGGCTTGCGGATCTTTTGCCTGAGTTATCGATGCCAACGTCATAATGTACTGACCGCCGACCAGAAAAGTGGGGACACCTTTGATGCCCAAAGCTTCCTGATCTTGGTACGCCGCAGACAAGTTTTCAAGCGTAGCGTCACTGTCCATCGCTTTATAAAACTTATCAGCATCAATATGGTGTTGCGTCAGGAAAGGCTTAAGATCTTCCTTATCGGGAAGCCGCCGTTCTGAACCAGCAAGATTATGATAAAACTCCATAATCTTATAAATCAGCTCACCGTTACCTGTCTCTTGTAACGCATAGAACACATGCGCATCAAACACCCAACGGTCCTTGCCAATGGCCGGACGGCGCACAAACTTTACCTTGGGGTGCTCATGTTCATAGTGTTCAATAATCGGATTCATTGCCTGACAATGTGGGCAACCTAACCACAAATACTCAATCACATAAGGTTGTTTTACACCGGGAACTTTTACCGCCGGTTTAACTGTAATGAAATCCTGCCCTTCTTTAAATGACTGGTCTTCAGCGCGGGCGATAGCGCTGACACTGACTGCCGCCAAGAGCAAGCTGGCTAACAACACAAGATGACGTTTCATACAACTACACTTTCCCCAAAAAACATAAGCCTTGATAGTGCCTAAAGATAAGCATCAATTCCAGTAATAAATACAATAAAAACATTAACATCTGTTAAGCCAAGCGATGACTACTGGTTGGCATCAACGAACGACTACAACTGATACTAGTTTTGCTGTATCGGATGCTCTGTTTTGGGAATATCAGACACATCAATATCGCCGCCTTTAGCTTTTCCTTTCACAGTGACTGAAGTGCCGTGAGGGGACACTTCTGCGCCAACCTCTAGAGGATTCCAGCTACACCCTTCGACCAATATCAGACTGATAAAGGCCACTGCCATTTTCACCAAAATTTACCTCCAGATATCACTGCTTGCCTAACAAGACGTAAGAATTGCCATCTATCAATGCTCATTTTGAATTCAGACCACTAAACTGATGTTTTATCCGTGTACCTTAGCAATCTGTTATCGCCGTTACTTCCCAACTTGCTCAGCGTTACTTGCCGCTGTCGGAAGCTGACCAATATTCATGATCTGCGTTACCTGTTCCTTTGTCAGAGGGTAAATCGCATCGATACGGCAACGAATAGGTAAAGCCTGAGGCCCCCCACTGAGCGAATCACTGCGTGAGTCAAACATCAATGAATCGAATTGATACAACTGGATCCAGTTAGCATAACGCAGCCCAGTACAGGCATTACGTAATGAGATCAGATAATCCCGATTGAACTGTCCGGTGATGATCAGGTGGGTTTCAGTAAGCTCCTTCCAACCGCTTAGTTTGAATCGCTTTATACTGCGCACACTTTCCAATTTATGGGTCACGATATATTGCTGATAGGCCTTATCCTTGTCACTGTCCGACATCTGATTGCCAGAAGAGGCACACCCAGTCAACCACAGGGTCACTATCATAAGCAGCACTATCCGTTTCATATTTTTTCCTTTATCTCAGGCATTACATGACGATATCCAAGCATTAACGCCTCAATGAATACCGGCTTGTGGATTATTGACATTCTGTTCCTGCACGCTGCGACGCCAAGGTAATCGACCTTCCAGTTCCACTTGTAATGCCATGCTAAGAAAGGTTCGGATCAGCACAATTAAGCCCAAAATGAGGACGCCCTGCATCGTGGGTTTAACAGCCACGGTACGTATGATGTCAGCGGCGACCAACAGCTCCAACCCCAGCAAGATACCACGGCCAATATCCTGTCTTAATTGCCGATACGTATCAGTGGACTGTCCGATAGATTGCACAAATTTATATGCCGCAATTAACAACCCAAACACGATAACGATCACTCCGGCAGCGTCGATCACTAAGCCAACGGTTTCTACAGTCGATGTAAACGATAGCATCGGCTTTCTCCCTTATTAGGTGGGGTGCCATGCTCCCAATAACCACTGCTTATATTTCTGCCGGAAGTCTCGGAGGAAGCACCAGATTAACCTAGTTTTTCACACAGTAAACACTATTAAAACGCTAGCTTAAGTTTAGTCACTGCCAGCGCCTAACTTTTAGAAATTGAGAGATGACGCTCCCGTTTAAAAACTAGAGTGGTTATGTGAAAAGGAAAAATGGCGATAACTGCTGAGTCTTTGTGCTTGAATGATTCAGGCTAGCCATGCGGCCAGATGTTGTAATGGAAAACTTCCTGCGCTTGGCGTTGCTTATTTTTGCCGCCACTTCTTTGCCAATGATGACGGCATAACGAGGCTATCTGCTGTCACCGCGGATGCCAGACATCCACAATAATGAACGACAATGCGGTAACCTTATAATTTAATATCAATAGGTTAATTATTTTTCAACCGTTTGACATGTCATCGGTTGCGCAAAAACATCCGCCTTAAACATGCCGATATTTTCCTTGATATCCAACACAATAAACACATTGGTTCGCCTGGGTGTAACGCCAACCCATTCGGCATCGGCTTCGGTGATCGATAAAAACGGCGATGTCGAAAGGACTGCACCTTGTCCTTGATAGCATCCTGAATAGATACAGATATCAAAGTTGCCGGCTGAGTCAAACGCGACAGAAACCGGCTTAGTGTTGTCATCACCTTTGGCACCAAACGTCGAACAGCCATCGGCTGGGGTGCATCTGCTCTCAAAGTCTATCTGGCAGTCCCATGACTGCGCCTGCACACCGGTTATGCACCAAAGTAAAAGTATCAACGTCATCAGGAATTTCATCAACATCGGCTGCTGCGCTCCATATGATAGGCAATTAACTTCCTTAAAGAGATGACTCTTTGCTCGCATGAATCGCGCCTCCTGAATCTATCCAAAATCAGTGACAAAAAAATTGTCAGTTGCGTGCGATTGTTATACGGTTTGGTGCAGTTTAGGAGTGTCAGTAGTTTCCTCCGCACCAACCGCTGCGAAGAGTTGAGTTCAATTAGCCCCATAAACGGC
Organism: Shewanella sp. A32; assembly: GCF_029167175.1. Taxonomy (NCBI): domain Bacteria; kingdom Pseudomonadati; phylum Pseudomonadota; class Gammaproteobacteria; order Alteromonadales; family Shewanellaceae; genus Shewanella; species Shewanella sp. A32. The sequence continues at coordinate 211,805 of NZ_JARFTS010000001.1, read as the reverse complement.
AAGTCAGAACCCCATCTCTGCGTACTTCCTGAAACGCTACAGGAAGGAAGTTTGACGCAAACACCCCTCTCGGCTGATGGTTGTTTTCATGGTAGTGCATTTGATTATCAAGTAATTGATAAAAATCTTATTAATTTCAATCAACAATCAGCTATTTAAATCGGAAGTAACAGATAGCAAGCAGGATCAGAAGATGTCAAACCAAACCATTTACCTTCCCAACTATACTGTTGGTGAAAATGCCTACGACAAAATTTCATATATCACCGCACCTTATGGCAACAAGGCCGTGGTTATTGGCGGTGAAATTGCGATGTCAAAAGCCAAGCACGCCCTTATTGATGGGGTAGTAAACACCCCAGTCTCCTTGTTGGGATTTCTCTGGTATGGTGGTAACGCAACGATGGAAAATGTTCATCGTCTGCAAGCAGAAACTTTGGTGCAGGAAGCTGACATGCTGTTTGCCGTGGGTGGCGGTCGTGCTTGTGATACAGTCAAAGTATTAGGTGCGTTGCTGAACAAACCGGTTTTTACCTTTCCAACCCTTGCCTCAAACTGCGCGGCCTGCACCTCTTTGAGCGTGATCTATCACGAGGATGGCTCATTTAAGGATTATTCTTACCAAAATCATCCACCACTACATACGTTTATCAATACCAAGATTATTGCCGAATCGCCTGCAGCGCTATTTTGGGCAGGCATCGGTGACGCGCTCAGTAAAGAATATGAAGTTGAATATAGCTGCCGCGAAAAGAACTTGTCACACCTGTCACTGTTGGGGTTGGGGATCGCCAAAACTTGTACTTCGCCGCTGTTACAACATGGCGAAAAAGCGCTGGATGACTGCCGCAATAACCGGGTGTCGGCCGAACTGGAAGAGGTGGTGCTGGACATCATTATGCTCACCGGCATTGTGTCCAACTGCACTGTGCATATCAGCGATCAGATTGCGCCAGCCGATCAATATTACTACAACAGCTCATTGGCACATTGTGTGTATTACGGCAGCTCGTTGATCCCGGCTTGTGAGTCCCATTTGCATGGCGAAATCGTCGCCTTTGGTGTGCTTTGCCTGCTGAAATACGACAACAATATTGACGAATTTGAACGTGTTCTCGCTTTCAATAAAGCGTTGGGACTGCCAACCACGATGGCAGATATTGGTTTGACCGAAGCTGACTTACCCGTTGTGGCTCACAAAGCGGCATCAGTGATTGAATGGCGCTACGCCCCAGGCAAACCAACCAAGGAAAAATTCATTGAGGCGATAGTAGAAACCGACCGTGTTGGACAAGCACATAAGTAACTAAAAGGCGTCGCAAGCTAATAGCGACGCCTTTGACTTTTCCACGGCTGCGGCTTACGCCGATAACGCTATAAAATTACGGTGCGCAGCAGACAGGGAAACATCATTTCGGTGTTTCCCTGTTGCTATGACTAGTAGTTGAAAATCACACTGAGTCTGGCAGTTGTGCCGCTGTAAAGATTATTCACGACCCGACTTTCTTCACCTTGATACGACCGGTCAGGCGTATTCAGCACATTATTCAACGCCAGGCGGGTACTCCATTGCTGGTCAAAGTGCCAGGTAAATGACTGATTCCATACTAATACGGCTTCACGAATAGTATCTTGCGCTGCCGACTGCCCCACATCATCTACCGCCTTGCTCTGCCAGGAAAATTGCGAAGCGTACTGCCATTTTTCGTCCGCCAGCAGCAGGTTCAGCGCTAGCCGATGCTTAGCCCGTTCAGGCATGACAATCGTGCGATCGCCGAGGTTTGCCTCAGAATCTGAATAAACGTAGGAAAGTTGAACATCCGCAGATGCAACGACCGGGAAATCAAAGCCGTATGACCAAAAGGCTTGAAGCCCGCGGATATAACCATCCTTACCATTTTCGACCCGCGTGACATCGTAAACGATACCGTCCAATGCTTCGGTGGTGACAGAGTCATAAAAGAAGTTCGAGACCTCATTGTAATAAGCCCCAGCAACTAACTGACCCTCATCGGCATATTGGTATTCAAACCCGGCATACACATTACGAATGGAGGTTGCTTCCAGATCAGGCGACCCTTCGCTGATCTCACGTGTTGGCTGGTTGATACGACGATAGCGTACAGTATCGTAATACTGTGGTCGCATCAGCTGCTCGAAGTACGCCATTTTTAGCTTCAGATCTGCATTAACCTTGTAGCGCAATTCCAGCGATGGCAATACATGTTGGTAACTGTTTTCCCCCTCCACAAATGCCGCATCAAAACTGTCAAAGGTCTCTGCAACGGTTTCGCCATTTAACGTCAGACTGGTAATGGCTTCCCCTTCCGAGGTGATGTCCATTTCTGGAGGACCACTGACAGCGCCGCGCGTATTGGTCTTAGTGCGTTCAACGCGTAACCCCATACGCCAAAACCAATTATTCAGCTGTTGATAAGCGTTAACATAGGCTGAACCCACCGTTTCTTCGCTGGTGTAGAGATTCTGAATCGACTGCAGAAATGATTGTTCCAAATCCAGTGCAAACTGGCTACTTTGGTTTGCCTGAAAGTACGCCTGACTCTGAGCGTAATCCAGCGCTGTCGGCAACAGGTAGTCACCATTCATAATAGAGATTGCGCCGTTGTTGCCAATCACATCCTGCAAATTAAAGCTGTCGGATGTTGCATTATAAACCAATGTTTCGTTTACGTTATTTCGCTTTTTATTGCGCCAGTCAACCCCAGCCCCTACCCAGACAACCTTGTCGGCCAAGGTAAGTTTACGATCCCAATCGACAATAAACGCATAATCTGTATCAGTAGTCGTCGTGAGCGAAGGTCGATAATTGGCAAAGACGGAATTGCTCACGTCATATAAATCGATATTACCGGCTATCGATTCCGGCAAATAACGGTTGTCGATGTTATAGCTGGACGAGACATTTTTGTCGATGAAGTTCCAGGGTTGCCACAGCACCCGGTTCACCCAGTGACTGTAATACATCCCCACTTCAGTAGAACCGTTTTCGCCATCGATAGATAAGTCGAGGCGGTGACGATTGATGTCACGGGCGGTTTGGGTTTGATGGAAGTAACGACGTAATTGGCTAGAGGCGATAGATGCCTCACTGATGGTACTGCCATCACTGCCAAGGACTGCATCACTGACACTACCGACACCATTTTGAAATTCCAGACGGTCGCGTGTCGAGGTGTCATCGTAGTTCGTCGACATGCCTTCATAGGTTAATCGGACATTGTCTTGTAGTGTGTAATCAGCACGCCAGCGCATATCTAAACTGGTAGTGTCGAAGGTGTCGCGGCTATAGCGCGGAAAACCCAGCAGCATAGTATCTTTGTCGGATAATGCCGGTTCACTGACCGCCAGCCATCTTGCCTGATATAAATCGACGATGCGCTTAGAGGCATTTTGCTGGACTTGAAACTGCAGACTTAACGGGCCAAAACTCTTCGCCAGATCCAGACTGCCTCCGGGGACCACATCTTCAGCGATGTCCTGATAGTTAAGATTACCTTCTACTCTGATGCTGGATGCCTCTTTTGGCCCGGTTGGCAAACTGAACTGCGAGCGAAAATCGACACCTTCAGCATCTGAAGTCGCCCCATAAAAATCGCCCGGAGGCCCCATGGTCTGGTATTCAGAGGCGATCGGGTTGCGTTTCAATAAGATCCGGTCACGCTCACGTGAACTTTGATTGGTTGCATCTTCAGTGGACTTGCTGGCAGTTGTCGATTCCTCAGCATACGCAACCGACTGTGCCAACAAACATAGAACACAAACAGTTATCCGAGAAAACAGCAGGGATGTAACACAATTACTCGAAGGCTGAAGACCATTTTTGTCTGGTCGGGGTGCAGTAGTCATCAGGTACCTTAAAAAGAATAAAACACACAGCAAACTAATTAAGATTTAGATGCAAGGTAAGGGACTCAGCGTTGCTGATGTCCATATCGCCACGTAGTACGTGTTACGCGCGTAACCCTAAGCCATCGCATTCATCGATCAATGTTGTTGTTATGTATAGTTAAAATAATTTTATCGTTATATTTCACGCATATTTTTATGGTTAACGTCTTCCAGCCATAATCCGGTTACCTGCCGTTAATAGCCCCCGTGGCAGACCGTGTGGAATACGGCCGTTAGTCTACTTTGATTAACCTTTCGTTGAAAATAGCTAACTAACCGTTAACAGTTTTTTCAATATTAAAAGTAAATTATCTACAAAAATTACATTACTTTTATGTGTATTTTTCAACCAATGAGGTTTATTCGGTAATGATTTTCAATCATTTTTAGTGATTTGTTAGTGGACAGCATGATGCAAAGGCACCATTGATATGATCGCTATCGGCGCAGCAGCATAGCTACGCAGTGAGTCGCCTAAAGAGATTTAGAGTGGACACGAGGCTAGAAAAAAGGGGACAGAGAACTGTCCCCAAAAGTTAAGTGTGAGTATTAACGTGTTAACGCATATCAAACAACATGGTGTGGCGCTTAAATTGCCACGGATGCCGGTTTGGCATTCTCTACTGCACTGCGCAGACGCGCTTTCAGATCCTGATAGATCTGTTCAGCATGGTTCTCTGCCCAGCTCTGGTCGCCAATCGAACTCAGGGTAACCGCACAGTACTTGGTCTCAGGCGTGTTAGTAACCGGGTCCATATTTTCCTGTGTCAGTTCGTTACAAGCACCGACCCACCATTGGTAAGTCATGTACACTGCCCCACGATTGACGCGTTCGTTAAAGTTAGCACGGGTAATGACCTTGCCGCGACGTGACTCAACCCATACCAGCGCCTGATCCTTAATCCCCAGTTGCCGTGCATTATCCGGATGGATCTGTACAAAACCGGGTTCATCCGCCAGCGCTTTCAGGGCCGCACAGTTACCGCTCATAGAACGGCAAGAGTAATGACCAACCTCACGCACGGTACTCAGTACCAGCGGATAATCCGGCGTTGTCAGCTCGCCCGGTTTACGCCACTCGTGAGTCAGCAGTTGCCCTTTTCCAGAGGGCGCTGCGGTGAACTTCAGATCTGTGTACAGTATCGGAGTACCTGGGTGATCCAAGGTCGGACATGGCCACTGAATATGCCCCAGTTCGCCCATCTTCTCGTAGGTCACACCGTAGTACATCGGACACAGCCCTCTGAGTTCGTCCCAGATCTGCTGATCGTTATCGTAGTGCATTGGGTAGCCCATCTCGGTGGCAATCAAGGAGATGATTTCCCAGTCACGTTTGACGTTGTACTTCGGTTCCACCGCTTTGTTGAAACGTTGGAAACCACGGTCGCAGCAGGTATAAACACCGCTATGCTCACCCCAGGAGGTCGCCGGCAGGATCACATCGGCCACTTCGGCGGTCTTGGTCATGAAGATGTCCTGAACCACCAGTAAGTCGAGCGCTTCTAGGCCCTTGCGAACCGAACTGCTATCGGCTTCGGTTTGCATCGGGTCTTCACCCATGATGTAGTAGGCTTTGACTTTACCTTCCATCGCCAAATGTGGAACCAGTGACAAACGCACCCCAGGCTGTGGATCCATCGTCGCCGGGTCGATACCCCAGGCTTTGGCGAATTTTTCGCGGATAGTTGGGTCAGCCACTGACTGATAGCCAGGGAACAGATCCGGCAGAGCCCCCATATCACAAGCGCCCTGAACGTTGTTTTGTCCACGCACAGGTGCCACGCCAGCCCCCTCGCGACCAAGATTGCCTGTCAGCAATGCCAACGCCGCCAGACTTTTCACTGTTTCAGTGCCCTGACCGAACTGAGTTACGCCCATGCCCCACATGATGACTGCAGATTCTGCACTGGCGTAGGTACGCATGGCTTGGCGAACTTGCTGCGCAGGCACACCGGTAGCGTCTTCTACCGCTTCAGGCGCATAATCCTTCACCACATCCCACAGGCCTTCAAAACCTTCGGTGTATTTGGCGACAAACTCTTTGTTGTACAGTTCTTCGTCAATCAGGGTGTAGATAAAGGCATTAATCAATGCCATGTTGCTGCCGTTATGTAACTGCAGGAACTGATCAGCAATACGTGCGGTTTCAATCTTGCGTGGGTCACACACTACGATTTTGGCGCCCTTCTGACGGGCTTTGACAATACGTCGTGCCACAATCGGATGAGAATCCGCACCGTTATAACCGAACACAAACAAACATTTTGAATTTTCAATATCGTCCAACGAGACGCTCATAGCGCCGTTGCCCAATGTAGCGCGCAGACCTGCGACGGATGGGCCGTGTCAGACACGTGCGCAACAATCGACGTTATTAGTGCCGATCACTGCGCGAGCAAATTTTTGCATGACATAGTTGGTTTCGTTACCAGTACCACGGGAAGAACCTGTAGTCATGATGGAACGCGGACCATACTTCTCTTTTATTTCTGAAAAACGTTTGGCGACGAATTTAATCGCTTCGTCCCAGGACACAGTTTCAAACGGCGCCCCTTTGCTGCGACGGATCATCGGCTCGCGCAGACGTGGTGTCAGCAGTTTGGTGTCATTGAGGAAGTCCCAGCCATAATAGCCTTTGAGACACAATTCCCCCTGGTTGGTGTAGCCATTTGCGGCCTCGGCGCGGATAATCTTGCCGTTATCCACCACCAGATTCATCTTGCATCCCGCTCCGCAATACGGGCATACAACGGTTGCTTTTTCCATAGTTATCTACCTTTACCAGCTTAAGAGTAGAGCTGAGCCCCGGCGTCCAGTGCGGCGCGGCGGCGTTTTTCTGCACTCATGGCCTCAAGTTCATTGCGGTCAATACATCTGAGTGCTTCTGTCGGACAAACTTCGATACAAGCCGGCCCTTGTGGGCGGGTGTAACAAAGGTCGCACTTGTTGGCCTGGGCTTTTTCGACCAGGACGTTAACGGCAGCGCCGGTATTGCGCACCACCGGATGAGTCACCACTTCCATAGCGCCGTAAGGACAAGCCACCACACAGGTTTTACAACCGATGCAGCGATCCTGCAGTACATGCACAAAGCCATGTTCGCGGCGGATAGCATTATTGGGACAAACGTTAGCGCAGGGAGCATCCTCACACTGGCGACAAGCTGTCGCGGTACTGATGTCGCCCCCTTTAACAACGTGGATACGGGGATTGAAGTTTACGGCGCTGACGCCGGTAACATCCCCGTCAGGGCGATGAGCAACAGCGCAGGCTACCTCACAGGTGCGGCAGCCGATACACTTGTTGGCATCAGCGAGAATAAAACGATTCATAATACTCTCCGGTTTTCCACAGGCTTATGTTGCCTGCTGTTACAAAGCACCTACACACTCTTGGCTCTAATACATATTTCAAGCCAACTATTTTTCCCAATTTAAAACATATAGTTAATTATAAATCGCAAGTTGCATTTGCCGTTTTACGACACTGTCGTCATGTCATTTCGACAGATTTGTCGACAATTTCAGCAGCATTCATCCGCGGCAGCCAATCGCGGGATCTGTCGCCAACTGCCATCAGCCAGTTGTCGATGCAGTGCAGAGACCGCCTGACTGACCGCCGCGGTCATTGGATAACAGAAGCCGACGATGTCTGGTTGGATGCCGATCATTACCACCTCTGCCACTGCGTCACGCAAATCATCAATCAGATAATTGAGTGGCATACTGTGAGTGCTCATCAGCATCATTTCGCCAATGCAGTCCGGGTCAACCTGACGAATCTCACCAGGATTGAGGCCCATCTCTGTGGCATCAACCACCACCAACAGTTCTGGAGCCAGATCGCGAATATGGACCGTTTCCGTTTCTGGGGCACTGCCGCCATCCACCACCTGCCAGCCATAAATCGGCCGGTCGACTAACTGCTGCGCCAGTAATGGACCGGCACCATCATCTCCCATCATGCTATTGCCAACACACAGCAGCACTTTTGCAGTGGCGATGTCGGTTTCCTGGCTTGCGTTAGTCATTGAGTCTCCTGACGATCAGGTGAATTGCAGGTTCGTTCTGGATCATTTCCAGCATGGTCATAAGTTGATCGCGCCAGTGCAGAATTTCGTTATCAACATCACCGCGCATAGCTGCCAGCCCTTCCGCCAGCATCACCACGTGACTACTGTTGATGACAATTTCACCGTACTTAGGAATGCCCGCCAGTTTCTGACGAGCTTGCTCGTCAGGAATGGCATCCAGCCATTCCTGATAACGCGCCATCGGACAAGTTAACGCCGGTTTAAAACAGTCAATCACCCCCAGATGATGGCCGATGGCCAGACCGTAATACACCAGTTGTTGCGACTCTGGTTTGGCATCCTTGTCATCGACAAACTTCTGATTGAGGATGAAAAAGGTGACCGATTCGCTCATGCCCGCAGTGCTCCTGTTACCTGTTGCAATTGACCCATGATCTCGCTCAACCGCGGATCGCTCTGTATCTTCAGATACTCAGCAACGGCGGTGTCACTGTCGGCTGTTACCAGCAGTTCCAGATATTGATCGGCAATCTGCCGACCATAGCGGTAACCTGCCAGTTCGCGCGCCTTGCGCTCTACTGCAACCCGGAGTTGTGGTGCCACTTGCGGATGGCGAAGCTGGGCTGGATGACTGTCGACAGCAGAAGGTTCACGGGCGTGAATTTTCTGTTCCAACAGTCCCAGAGCCATGGCGAAACCGTACAGGGTCGCCGCCGGTGTTGGCGGACAGCCGGGAATGTATACATCCACAGGTACGATTTTGTCGGTACCGCCCCAAACGCAGTAGAGATCATGGAAGATACCACCACTATTGCCGCAAGCGCCGTAGGAAACGATGATTTTGGGATCCGGCGCAGATTCATAGGCTCTTAAAGCTGGTACGCGCATAGCGCGAGTGACCGCGCCGGTGTACAACAGAATGTCGGCGTGGCGTGGCGACGGCACCACTTTGATGCCAAACCGCTCGGCATCAAACAAGGGGGAAATACTGGCAAAAATCTCAATTTCACAGCCGTTACACCCCCCGCAGTCAACACGATAAACATAGGCCGAACGCCCGATGTTTTTCAGCAGTGACGCTTTCATTTTGGCGATGCTTTCATCGACAGTCAGTGGTACCGGCATACCGTTGGCATCACGTGTGCCTGGTAAAGTTAAACTCATAGTACTGGCTCCCGTAATAACCGACTCAGATTGATCCGCTGTGACTGGGTAATATTGTGGGTGCGTTTGCAGTGCGGGCAGGTGTTAAGCTGTTGGTGCAATGCCTCACGATCTTCATACTGACCAGTTGCCATCAGCAGATCTTCGGCATATTGCAGCTCTTTGGCGACCGCAAAAGGCTTGCCGCAATCATGGCAATTGGCCAGTGGAAACGCCGATTTCTGGTACAGATCCTCTTTACGCCACACCGCAAGCTGTACCTCTTGTGTCAGTACAATCGCATGGGTCGGACAGACCTCTTCACAACGTCCGCAGAAAATGCAGCGGCCAAGGAACAACGACCATTCCTGCATGCCACTGGCGAGATTAGTCTGCACGGTCAGCGCATTGGCCGGACAAGCATTCATGCACGCCGAGCAGGCAATACACTGGGATGGATCTTGCTCCGGTTTACCGCGAAAATTCTTATCCACCTCTGGCGGGGTCAGCGGATCGCTGCCGGTAACCACTCCGGTTTGCAGCGCCTTTTTCAGATATTTCAGCATAATTGACTCCTTGGCAGACTACTTCAGCGGGGAATTGGTACGCTCGATGGCGTAACGTTCCACCTCTTTGTAGGACACGGTCTTGCTAGAGCGCTTATTGACGTCGACAAAAGTGACGCGGTCAGTGCAGGAGTAGCAAGGGTCGAGACTGCCGATGATCAGTGGGGCATCGGACACGGTATTACCCCGCAGCATGTAGCGCAGTGTCGTCCAGTTGGCGTAGGTCGCTGCCCGGCAACGCCAGCGGAACAGCTTCTGGTTATCGCCGGTCATACTCCAGTGGATATCATCGCCGCGTGGCGCTTCGGTAAAGCCCAGGGCAAATTTATGAGGTTGATAGGTAAAACCATCCACCTGCAGCGGCCCACCGGGCAGATTATCCAGACCGTAATCAATCATGTTGAGGCTGGTATAAACTTCATTGATGCGCACCTTAAGACGGGACAGCACATCACAGCCCTGTTCGCTGTGAACTTCCATGGGCAACAGACCGTAGCCTACAAACGGGTGATCAGCGCGGGCATCACGGGCATGGCCACTGGCGCGGACCATCGGGCCGACATTACTGAAATCACGGGCGATCTGTGGATCGAGGATGCCGACACCCACGGTGCGTTCTTCCATATTGGGCGTACTCAGCAGCACATCGACCAGATCGTTCACTTCGCGGCGCATCTCCTGCGCCAGCTTACGGGTAGCGATCATGTCATCTTTGAGCAGGTCACGGCGCACCCCACCAATCAGGTTCAGGCCGTAAGTCTTGCGCGAGCCAGTGAGGATCTCCGCCATTTTCATGGACACTTCACGCACGCGGAAGAACTGCATAAAACCGGAGTCAAAACCGGTGAAATGACAGGCCAAGCCGAGGTTTAACAAGTGGCTGTGCAAGCGTTCAACTTCCAGCAAAATAGCGCGGATCATCTGCGCCCGCGCAGGCACCTGGATCCCCAGCGAGTTTTCTACCGAGGTGGTGTAAGCGGTGCTATGGGCGAAACCGCAAATGCCGCAAACACGGTCTGACAGAAAGGTCACTTCGTTATAGCCCATACGGGTTTCTGCCAGTTTTTCCATGCCACGATGCACATAGAACAAACGGTAGTCTGCATCGACGATACGTTCACCATCGACAAACAGCCGGAAATGCCCCGGTTCGTCAGAGGTGACGTGCAACGGGCCAATCGGCACGATGCGGTTTTTATCGCTGCCCAGTTCGTTGATAAACGGATAGGTTTCACGATCAGTCGTCGGTGCAGGACGCTGCCGATAATCCATGCTGTCTTTACGCAGCGGGAACAGATCTTCCGGCCAGTCATCCGGCAGCACCAGGCGTCGCTCATCCGGTAAACCTACCGGCCGCAGACCGTACATATCACGGACTTCACGTTCACCCCAGACGGCAGCAGGAACACGCGGGGTCACTGCGGGATATTCGAGAGTGTTGGCATCTACCAGCACTTTCACCACAATCCAGCACTTCTCGCCCTCTTCCATCGACAGCACGTAATACACGGCGTAATGGCCATTCAAGCTGCGTTCATCATTGCCGAACAGCACACTCAGCCAGCCACCCTGGCGGTAATACAGAAATTCTACAATTTCAGGCAAAAAACCGGTTTTGACGGTAATGGTGACCTGGTCCTGAGTCTGTCTTTCCTCTTCCAGAATGGCATGGGGAAACTGTGCTCTGACCCGGGCCAGATAACCGGCGGCCTTATGGGCGGCATTGGCAACAGTATTTTGATTAGTCACGGTACATCTCCTGCTGGGAAGGGGTGGATTGAGAAGCAGTAGTGCTGATGGAGTTAGTGCTGGGCATGGCTGGCAGTGACAACGCCCGCAGCTCAGCCTCACCCGCTTCATCGCCGTTCAGCACAATCGTGGTAGCTTGTTGCAACAACTGTGTCACCGGCTGTGGAATATGAGTTCCCATCAGTAGCATCAGTGCCAACAACACCGCCAGCGGCGCAGTGGTCAGCAAACCGAGTTCGCCTTTACTGACGTTGTCCGGCTGTTTGCCCAACACCGACATCACCACCATACGTACCAGCCCGGCCAACACCACCGTCAGCAAGGCCAGCAGCAGCAATACCAGCCACAGATGACCGGCATGGATCCCAGCAGTCACTGTCATAAACTCGCTGAGGAATACGTTGAATGGCGGCATGCCACCGAGCGCCAGTGCACCACCAGCCAATAAAGCCCCGGAGAATGGCGCCACCCGCAGCAACCCTTTGACGGCGTTCATATCGCGGGTGCCATATTTCAACAGCACGTTACCAGAACCACAGAACAACAAGGTTTTGGCCAAGCTATGGTTAAGCGTGTGCAGCATGGCTGCCAGAATACCCAGCGGGCCACCGATGCCCAGCGCTACGGCAATCAACCCCATGTTTTCCACACTGGAATAGGCCAACAGCCGTTTCATATCGCGCTGTACCAGAATGAGGAAGGCGGCGACGGCGACGGATAAGAAGCCAAACACCAGCAACAGCCGTTGCGGAAATTCAGTACCGATGGCGGCGCTAATCAGAATGTAGTAACGCACAATCACCAGTAAGGCACAGTTCAGCAACACCGCAGACAGCAACGCACTGGTAGGGCTTGGCGCTTCACTGTGTGCATCCGGTAACCAGGCGTGCATCGGGAACAATCCGGTTTTGGTTCCAAAACCGATCAGCACGAAAATAAACGCCAGATGCATCAACGTGCTATCCAGTTCACCCGCATGTTTCAACACTTCGGTCCAGAAAATCGCATCGCCGGGATGGGGCATCACGTTGGCCGCATTGGAGTACACCAATACCGTACCATAGAGGCCGAACGCCACGCCGACGGTACAGATGATGATGTATTTCCAGGCGGCTTCCAGTGACGACTGCTGGCCATAAAGCCCCACCAGAAATGCAGAACTGAGCGTGGTAGCCTCAATCGCTGCCCACATCACAATCAGGTTATTGCTGGTGATCACCAACAGCATGGTGAACAGAAACAGCTGGAAAAAGCCGTAGTAGCTGCAAAGTGAGCCAACACTGACTTCACCATCAGCGACTTCGTGATTCATATAGCCGACGGAGTAAATACCGGTGATAAAGCCAACGATACCGAGGATCGCCAGAAATAGCGCACTCAGACCATCGAGATGCAACCAGTTATTGGCAGCGAGTAGCTCACCCTGACGATAGACCGTCCACACCGCCGCCAATGCAGTCACCAGCAGTAAGCTACTCCCAATAACATGCAATAGCGTCACCAGCTTTTGCGCACCATCGCCTGACAGCCGACAGGCAAATGCCAGCACCGATGTCACTAATGGAATCGCCAGCAGGGTGATAAAAAGCTCCAATGTATCCATGTCGTTCACCCTTTCAATGAGATCAGTTGCTGAACATCAAGCGTGTTCATGGTGCGGTAAATACGTCGTGCCATCAGCGCCATGATGATCACCGCAAATATGGCGTCAGTGGCGATGCCGATTTCCACCAGTTCCGGAGCCCCATGAGCCAACAGCGCCAGTGTCAGATGCGCGCCATTCTCCATCAGGCAATAACCGAACACCTGTTTGAGGATGTTGCGCTGGCTGACAATGCACAGCAGCCCGATAAGAAAGTGCCCCAGCGATACCGCCAGCACCGGTTTCAGTTCGGTCAGCATTGGCAGTTGCACCGGCTGCACCGCAAAATAGCTCACCAGCACAATCGCGGCGGCGATCATGAACAGTGCTGCGGTACCAACAACACCGCCATCGGCTTTGGGATCGGCCAGTTTGCAAAAGGCGCGATACATGATCAGCGGCACCAGCACCACCTTGGTGACAAAGGCGCTGATAGACCACAGATACAACTCATGAGCGCCAAACATATTCGCCAACGTGATAAAGATGCCGACCAGCACCAGCGATTGCAGTGCATACAAACCGGCAGATAGCGTCGGCTTTTTCGCGGCAATCACCAGCATGGAGGTGACAATCATCAGTCCGGCGAGGTTATTGACAAGCAAGGTTCCAGTCATATGATTTCCTCCCTTACGCCAGCCAGGTTGCCGCAATAACGCTGGAGATCAGCGACATCACAATCAACACCACCAGCACTATCTTCATCGACATTGGCACTGCTGAAGCATTGGCCACTTCTTCGGATGGTGCGCCGGGCACCGTGCGACCGAACCACAGTAACAACCAGGCAAAACTGGCAACTGATTCAATCAGCGCAATGATCAGTAGCGGCAATAACCACCAATGTGCCTGGCTCAACTCGAAACCCGCAGCAAACAGCGGGAATTTGCTGAAGAAGCCATTAAAGGGTGGCACCCCGGCAATCGCCATTGCAGCAACACAGAAACCAATGCCCAACAGTGGCATACAGCGCAACAGACCTTTCAACCGTGGCAGCATACGGGTACCACAGGCATAACTGAGGGCACCGGCCACCAGGAAGAACAGACTCTTGGCATAAGCATGGTTAAAGATGTAAGCAATACCGGCATCGAAGGCCATTTTTGAATTGAAAATGGACAGTGACAGCGCGAGGAAGATGTAAGACAGCTGTGCGATAGTGGAATAGGCCAGCAGACGCTTCATATCTTTCTGCGGCAGATACATCAGGAAGCCATACACCATCGTGATGGTCGCCATTACCGCCCCGACCACGCCGATTTCGTGAGGCACAGTGCCAGCAGACATAATGGCGCGGGCAAAGATGTAAACGCCCACTTTCACCATCGAGGCCGCATGCAAATAAGCACTGACCGGTGTCGGCGCTTCCATTGCATCAGGCAACCACATATGCAGTGGCAGTTGCGCCGATTTACCCCAGGCCGCAAACAATACGCCACCGAATACCACCAGCTTGTCGGCATCACTGAGCTGACTGATTGCAGTCAACTCGAAAGTGCCAGTTTTAGCGAACAGCCAGGCCGCCGCCAGATACAGGCCAACAGATGCGATGTGAGTCACCAATAACGCTTTCAAGGCCGAACGCAATGATTTGGGACTCTGGTAGTAACCAATCAGCCCCCAGGAACAACCGCCAGTGATTTCGAAAAACAGCAGTTGTCCGAGGATAGTGGACGACAGGGTCAGGCCAGCCATCGCGCCGATGAAGATCAACAAAAACGCATAATAGCGATTACTGCCTTCATGGGGATGTTCCCGGTTGCCAGTGGTGAGATAACCACAGGAATAAAGGCTGATTAGGAAGCCGAGGGACACCACAGCGAAACCAATCAACAGACTGACGCGATCCATCACAAAACCAAACAGCTGGGTATGCCCGTAACTGTACAGGGTGAACGTCACATCGGTTTTACCGCTGTCCAGATAGGCATAGGCCAGAGCCGCCATACCCAAAGTGGCCAGCAGCGCGAACAGCGTGCACAGCACTTTGGCGTGTCGCTGTGGCATCAGCGCGATCAACAGTGCGCCAATAAATGGCAGCAGCATGGTCGCAAGCGCAATATTCTCCATAAGAATGCTGACTCCTTATAGCCCGGTCAGATAGAACATGAACGCCAGCGCTGCAACGCCGAAGCCCATCCAGGTCACTCGTCCGGTCAACAGGAAACGACCACGGGCAAGCGTGTTTTCAATCACCGCTGCAACTACAAACACCAGCACCAGTTTGACCACAAAGGCCAAGGTCCCCAGCAACATGCTGGCAACCGTGATAGAGTCTGCTTTGCCAAACGGTACAAAGATGGCGAGAAACAGCCCGGCGACCACCACCTGCTTGAGGCTGATGCCCCATTTCACCAGCGCCAGACCGGCACCGGAGTATTCAGATAGCGGACCTTCTTGCAGTTCCTGCTCGGCTTCGGCCACATCGAACGGGATTTTGCCCATCTCGATAAATACCGCGAAGGCGCACGCCAGCAAGGCCATCGCCGTCGCGGTGGGGGCGGCCCATGGCTGCGACGCCAGGGTGCTGCTGATATTGCTGATATTGGTAGAACCCACTATCAGCGCCACCACCAGCAGCCCCAACATCAAAATAGGTTCCACCAGAATACCCAGCGTCAGCTCGCGGCTGGCGCCAATACCGGCAAAAGTGCTGCCAGAGTCGAGCCCTGCCAGTGAGAAGAAAAAGCGGAAAATCGCAAACAGATACAGCAGAGTGATCACATCTCCCCCCGCCGCCATTGGCGATGCTTGTGTCGCCACTGGTAGCGTCATGGCCACCAGCAGCATGGTGCCAAGCAGCACGAATGGCATCACCCGAAATACCCCACCACAGTGACTGGGAGCCACTTCCTGACGGGTCAGCAATTTCAGAATGTCGCGGTATTCCTGCAACACACCAGGACCTTTGCGACAGTGCATCTTGGCACGGATCACCCGCGACAAACCGGATAGCAGTGGCGACACAGCCATTAACAGCACGGCTTGCAGCAGCCCCGCAACCAGTGCCAATACCAAGGAATTTTGCATCATCATCCTCTACTCCTTAGGCCATGGTGACGATCAGCAGCACAACCAGTGCCGCGACCACATACAAGCAGTAGGCACGGAAATCGCCATACTGGATCCACTGCACCAAACGACTGAGTCGCTGCACACCATTAACTACCGGCAACACCAGATGTTCGTCCCATACCGGCTCCACCTTGATGGCAGCGTCAGTGGTAACATCCAGTGAACGTTGCAACATGGGCGCTGGATCGAGCGTTTTGCGCAGGCGATAAAGCGGTGCGAACAACACCCGCAACGGCTGCGCAAAACTCCCCGCAGACAAGGCCATTGGTGCCTCATAGCCATAGCCACAAGCCCAAGGTGTCCCGCGGCGGGTAAAGCGCAGCCGATCACTGCCACCCTTGACGCTGTAAATCATCAGCGGCAGCAACGGTAGTGCCAGCAACAGGATAAATAGCAATGGCGGATTGAGGCTGGTTTGTGCTGCATCACCTGGGAATACGCTGGTGCCACTGGCCATTGTTACAGCCGGGGCGTGGCTTAATTGCGCGGCAATATTGGTGAGCACCGGTGCGATAGCAGAGGCTCCGACACCCAACAGTACACAGAGGATCGCCAGCAACCACATGGCGCTGGTCATGCTGAATGGCACTTCGCGGGCATTCGCCGCTTTTTCGCTGCGCGGTGCGCCACAGAAGCAGATGCCATACACTTTGACAAAGCACATAGCAGCCAACGCGCCGGTAATCGCCAACATCACGATGGCGGCTGGCCCTGCCAATTTTAGGCCCACACTGCCGTCGTGGCTCATAGTGAACAGGGACTGATATGTGAACCACTCACTGACAAATCCGTTCAGTGGCGGCAGTGCGGAAATCGCCATACAGCCGATGAGGAACGCCACCGCAGTGCGCGGCATCAGTTTGGCAAGTCCTCCCATCTGCTCCATATCCTTGGTGTGAGTGCGGTAGATAACGGCCCCGGCACCGAGGAATAACAAGCCTTTAAACAGCGCATGGTTGATCAGGTGATACAGACCACCCAGCAATCCCAGCAGCGCTAGCAATGGGTGGTGGGTTGCAATGCCGATCATCCCGGCCCCCACGCCCATCAGGATAATGCCAATATTTTCAACGGTGTGATAAGCCAGCAGGCGTTTGATATCGTGCTCTGCCAGTGCATACAGCACCCCCAACACGGAAGAAACGGCCCCGAATGCCAGCACCACGATGCCCCACCACATTTCGGTTGCACCGAGCAAATCGATGCCCACCTTGATGATGCCAAAAATCCCGATCTTCACCATCACCCCGGACATCAATGCCGATGCATGCGATGGTGCCGCCGGGTGAGCGCGTGGTAACCAGCCGTGCAGCGGTAGCATCCCAGCCTTGGCACCAAAGCCAAAGAACGCCAGCAAGAACACCGCCGAGGCTTCACCGACCGGCAAATGCGCGTCACGGAAAGCGGAGAAATCCAGACTACCGGCATGACGGTACAGCAGGAAGAAGCCAAGCATGATCAGCACAGAACCGGCATGGGCGATAAAGAAGTACAACAACCCGGCCCCCACCGCTTCATCATCCTGCTCGGAGATCACCAGGAAGTAAGAACTGAGCGACATCGCTTCAAACAACACGATGAAATAGAAGGCGTTGTCCACCGCGACTAGCGCGACCATGGACGCGATAAACAGATTCATAAAGAATCCCATCGCCCAGGCACCTTTACCGCGGTATTCCTGCAGATAAGAGAATGAATAGAGAGAAGTCACCACCACCAGGAGGGAGATCACCAGCACCATAAATGCTGCCAGCATATCCAGTCGCAGTGTCAAATGAGCAAAAGCAGCAAATGGACCGGCGTAATCAGCGGTAATAACGCCACCATCAAGCAACACCGGCAGCGCCGCAATCACGCCACAGACGCCGCCTACCAATGACAGCCCACCACTGACTCGAATCGCCAAGGCTTCGTTACGACAAAGCAATAGTGACAACAGTGCGCCAATCATATACAGCGCTAACGACAGACCCAACCAACATAAAGGCGTCATCATAATTTATGTTCCCCTTCAGTTGCGGCCACAATAGCGCCATTGGCAGCTTGCTCATGCCAGTCACCGGGATTAGGCATCGCCGCTAACTGCCGTTTACGCGCCGAGGCTTTATCGAGCGCCTCACTGCTCACCATCACAATTGCGCCGGTCAGACAGGTCTCAATACAAGCGGGACCTTCAGGACGGAAACTGCACAGATCGCATTTCACCGCCACAGCACGGACCCCGGTACGCCAATCCAGTAACGGACTGACCGCAGAAGGTGAACGCGGTGCTGCAGCAGCCAACGGGGTACAGACGTCATCCGGAATATCCAGTGGCTTGGAACCACTGAGGGTAATGGCACCGAACGGACAGGCAATGGCACACAATTTACAGCCAATACATAAGCTTTCATTGAGTACTATGGCTTCATCCTCACGGCGGATAGCGTTAACGGGACACACAGCGGCGCAGGGGGCATCCTCGCACTGATGGCACATTTGCGGCGCCGATTCCTCGGTACTCCGCATCACCACCAGTCTTGGCTCGGTCTGCAACCCTTGTTGCCGGTGTGCCTCTGAACACGCCGCCATGCAGGTATTGCAGCCGATGCATAGTTGCGGATCGGCAATGACAAAACGGTTCATATACTCTCTCTAAGCACGTGATCCCACCTTGAGCCCATTTCGTCACTTTTGACGACGGCACTGCCAGTGGCAGATCTGTCGACACCTGTAACCATGAGCCAAAAACCGGGACAACTTCCCATGAAACGGGGCGTTACACTGTGTCTGGCGTATTTGGCAAGCCATCTGCCTGTAACCCCAGCACCTAACACTCCGGTTAAGCGATCACCCAAGACGGCTGATCAATGTCCCTAGAGAGCATTTTCTGTGCCAATTTCTAAAAATATTTTTAAATCGTTTAAATTCAATAAATTAAAAATATTTTTACTTAAAATAATGGATATAAACCGTATCGACACCCGCGTAATTCGACAGTAATGCCATATCGCCGTAACCCGGCATTAACACTGCTTGTCTGGCTGGCACTGTTCTTGCTCGCAATTAACAACACGAGTAGTGAGTCATCGGATGATGGATAGCCAAAGATGCGTAAAGTTTGGGGGCGTTAAAAAGACGGCAAATAACCGTTAACACTGTCGGCACGTGGCGTACCACACCAGAGTATTGGTTTCGACAACAACGCAAATTGGGGATTATGCCAGTAACAACAATTTAGCTAACTTACTGCTTTAAAAATAAAAATAGCGAGTGCGCGGGACAGACATGGCAATTGCGTTAACCACCGCCAAGGAGTTGGGGGCTTGTCGCATTTTGTCAGATGATAATGTGTTTTAATAAATGGTCTGTCTTAGCAATCTGCATGGATGAGCTGCTTATCGGGTACTGCTTGCGAGCTAACCACCGCTGACACAGTGCCTATATGTCGTGATAGAAATGGGGAAACATGGCACAGCGATTTCAATACCTAAATGAACAGAAAAGCTGTCTGAGGCTGACGCACCAACTGCTGGATCAAGCCAGTGTGGAAACTATGCTACAGAGCTTAAATCAGCATTTTTCCGATATTGCGGCGGCATATCACTGTTCGGTGCTAGTCGACGGGCCAATGGCGGCCCCCTGCCTCTATATCCCGACTGCAGATGGCAGCATTCGTTGTTTTGAAGAACCATCCCTGCTGCAAAATGGCCCGCTTCGTGTCGTCCAAACTTCCCGTACGGTCTTACATCTGGATTGCGAAGAATATCGCCAGCGCTATCCACGTTTAACCGTCAGTATCCGCCCCGAACCTTTTGGGGACTACCTGGCAATTCCTATTCTTAACCACCGCCGATTAATGGGACTGCTGGAGATCACCCGTAGCGATACCGGCCGCTTTGACGACGACGAGATTGCGCAGCTTGAACTGGTCGCCGAAGCGGTCGGTGTCGCCCTCGAACATCTGCAATCACGACTCGCGTTAAGTTTTGAACAAGGTCAACTGTGTGAGGAACGGGATGATTTTCATGTGTTGGTGAACGTGACCAACGCGGTGATCACGGAGCGGAGCGTTGAATCACTGGTCGATAAAATTGCCCGGGAAATTCACTGCTATTTTGGTATCAGTGCCATCAGTGTCTGTCTGCCAGAAACCGACCCTCATAACCTGATGCTGTATAACGCCTTTTTCGTGCAACCCGGCAAACCGCAAGAAACCCAGATGCGCATCAGTGCCGCGACGAGTATCTGTCAACAGGTGCTGGAAAGTGGGGAAATTCTGATCCGGCAACTGACACCAGACGATCCGCTGGCCTCTAACGAACACCAACTGTTCAATTTATGGCCCGCCACCAGTCATCAACTCTGCCTGATCCCGATTAAATTTGCCGGACAGGTGTTAGGGGTGCTCAAACTGGCGCAGGCCGATGAAAACTGCTTTAAAGGCTCGCGCTTGCAGCTGCTGGCACAAGTGGCTGAACGCACAGCAATTGCCGTAGATAACGCCCGGGCGTATCAAGAGATCAATCGTCTGAAAGATAATCTGGTCCAGGAAAACCATTATCTGAGTGAACAAGTCGAAAGCCTAAGCCACCAGCAATTTGATGAAATCATTGGCCGTAGTAACGCCATTACGCAAGTACTTAAACAGGTGGAACTGGTGGCTAAAACTGACTGTAGCGTACTGTTGCTGGGGGAAACGGGTACCGGCAAAGAAGTGTTTGCTCGTGCCATTCATCGCCTCAGCCCCCGCAGCGGCAAACGCATGATCAAGATGAACTGCGCCGCCATGCCGGCCGGGCTTCTAGAAAGTGATCTGTTTGGTCATGAAAAAGGTGCCTTTACCGGTGCCAGTAAAGAACGCCTGGGCCGTTTTGAGATGGCGCATCAGAGCAGCCTGTTTCTGGATGAAGTCGGCGATATGCCGCTAGAATTACAGCCAAAATTGTTGCGTGTCCTGCAGGAGCAAGAATTTGAACGCGTGGGGGGTAACCGTCTGATCAATGTCGATGTACGGTTGATTGCAGCCACCAACCGCGACTTAAAACAGATGGTCGCTGACAAAGAGTTCCGCTCTGATCTGTTCTATCGCCTGAATGTATTTCCTATTCGACTGCCACCACTGAGTGAACGTCGCGATGACATTCCGCACTTGGCAAAATACTTTGTCTTTCGCGCCAGTAAACACATGGGGCGAAATATCGACAGTATTCCATCGCGGGTACTGCGACAGTTGCAGGAGATGGAGTGGCCGGGAAATATCCGCGAATTACAGAATGTGATTGAGCGAGCAGTCTTATTGTCCAGCGGTAACATATTGCAGCTTCCATCAGAACTGGGAAGTTACCAACAGCCAGAAGAACCACCGTTAATCCGCCCGGAACCGGCACCGCACCGGAGTGCGGAGGAAGATGATGAATACCAGCGGATCATTACTGTGCTGCAAGAAACCAATGGCATCGTTGCTGGCCCTCGTGGGGCAGCCCACAAACTGGGTCTAAAACGCACCACCCTGCTGTCACGCATGAAGCGCTTGGGTATCGATAAAGAATCGGTGTTGGTCTAACCGTTCAGACCTGGGAATTTTCCAGTGCTGCCAACTCTGCGTTCAAAATTGCCCAGTTCTGGCACGCTTGGTAACAGGCATGGGCGATCAGCGGAATATCTTCATAGGCTTTAGGTAAGCACTGTTCCAGCGGATCATGCAACTCTCCGGCGCGCTCAGAGGCCATCCGTTTTGCTCGTTTGACTTCTTTACGTAACGCTTCCAATTCCGCTGCAGTCATCATTCCCGCCGAGATGTGCGCAATGTAATGTGCGAAAAAGACAAAACACACGCTATTCCGTCAAGAACCATGTCTGATAAAATTTTTATTAAATTCATATAAATAGAGATTTAACTTACCGATACAGCAATAAATACTGTCCGAATTGAGCGAAACCGCACAAAACTCAAACCACCAATTTAACCTTGGGATTTCTGATATTGGGCCAGGATTTTGTCCAGCGCATTAGCAAATGCTTGTCGATCTGCCTGACTAAGTGCCGCGGGGCCACCAGAGTCAATGCCACTGGCACGTAACGTATCCATAAAATCGCGCATTGTCAGCCGTGCCCTGATGTTATCGGGGGTAAAAGCATCTCCGCGAGGACTCAGAGCCCTGCCACCTTTTTGCAACACATCAGCCGCCAACGGAATATCCGAAGTAATCACCAGATCACCTGCAGCCACCCGCGCCACAATTTCATTATCCGCCACATCAAATCCCTTCATGACCTGTAATGTGCTGATAAACGAGGATTTAGGGACTCGCAGCGGCTGATTTGCCACCAGTGTCAGCGTAACCTGACAACGCTCGGCCGCGCGATACAGCACCTCTTTTATTACTGCCGGACAGGCGTCAGCATCAACCCAGATTTTCATATTGTTCCATAAATTATGATTGCAGCGCTGACTTTACCCTATTCTGCCCAGCGAAATCATCAGCACTACAGAATTTTGGTATGGGACTATAAATAACAAAGCCGCCTAACAGGCGGCCTTGATAGCAGTTGCGATGAATTATTTCTTATGACCTGGCAGCATCGCCTGCAAGGTATCATCTTTATCGACAAAGTAGTGTTTCAGCGCAAAACCTACGTGACCCACAATTACGGCCAACAGGGTGTATGCCAATACGCTGTGAATGGTCGAAATGTACGGCACCAGATCCGGAGATTTTGGTAGCAATGGTGGGATAGTGAACAAGCCAGCGACCGGAATCGGATATCCTGCTGCTGAACTGTATGCCCAGCCAGCCACAGGGACTAACACCATCAACAGGTACAATAAATGATGACCAGCATGAGCGGCTTTGATCATCAGCTGACTCATGCCAGTTAATGCTGGCGGCCGATGAGTCACACGCCAGATGATACGCAGCACAATCAAGAACAAACTGATAGTTGCAATCGATTTATGCAAAGTGATGATATTGCTCTTCTGCAGGTCGTGCGCAGCATCGATACCATAGGACAAAAACAGCCCTGAATAGGCGCCAATTGCCATCGCGGTTAAAATTACAATTGCCATTGCCCAATGCAGCGCCTTGGCAGTTCCGGTATATGATCTGTTTTGAGTTGCCATGAATAAATCCCTGAAAGTTATCAACTAGTGATGATAATAGTCCTTTTAAAATTATTTAAAATGCCATTTAATCGCAGCAATTAATGCACATTTTCGATAATTTAAACGCGTTCTAATAAAATAAATCGAACTACATTAATGTGATTTCTGCTGGTAACTACGCCAGATAAATACCCAACCTAACAGCACAAAGGGAATGCTCAGCCACTGACCAACACTCATCAAATCAGCCGCATAGGCCGCTTGCGGGGTTTTGACAAACTCCAATAAGAAGCGACTACCGAAAACCAGCACCATAAACACGCCGAAGCTGAAACCCCGTCTCGGAAAACCATTACGACGGTACAGTGTCAGTAACAAAATGAAAATCAACAGATAGCTAGCCGCTTCATAGAGCTGCACCGGGTGTCTGGGCAAATTATCAATCCGCTCGAATACCACGCCCCAATCACTATGTGTGGGTAATCCCACAATTTCTGAATTCATAAAATTGCCAAGGCGGATAAAACAGGCGGTGAGCGCCGTTGGCACCACCAAGCGGTCCAATAACCACAGCAAATCGATGTTGGGATGTTTACGGACAAATAACCAAATCGCCAGAATGACCCCAACCGTGCCACCATGACTGGCCAGGCCGCCGCGCCAGATTTTCAGAATTTCAATCGGATGCGAGAAATAGAAGGCCGGATCATAAAAGATCACATGACCCAGACGTGCACCGATGATGGCGCCGGCAAAGATATACAACAGCAGGTTATCAAGCGGCTCAGTGTCGAACCCTTCCCGGACACAGATCCATTGCATCAGGCGATAACCTAGCAGGAATCCCCCCACAAACAGCAGCCCATACCAATGCACTGCCACTGGCCCCAGATGTATTAATATCGGGTTAACGTTCCAGTAAATCATTGTTGTTCCAAGAAAGAGATTTGCGTCAGAGGGTAACATAAATGAACGGGGGCGCGTATGTTCTCAAGTGAGATTCTCAACCTCGCGCAATCATTACAGCCACACTACCGACGCTGGAGTCAGAAATATACGGATGGTAGACTTGGCCAAACTCGTTAGCCATAGGAAACAACTGTGTCCGCCTCAAGCCAGCCCAAATACTCTCCGTTAAAAGTGCTGTTATATCTGCTGGTTAGTGCAGCCATTATCTATGGTTTACGACACTATACTTCTCAGCCACAACTGCAAAAGGTTGAAGGCTTTGCACAAGGCACCACTTACCATATCAGTTGGTGGTCTGGGAATCCTGTGCCGACTAAAGACATCGAACAACAGTTTAATGCCACGCTAAACCAGATTGATGCGGAGTTATCCACCTATCGGGATGACTCTTATATTTCAAAACTCAATCACAGCAGCTCTACCGACTGGCAGCCAGCATCAACGGATTTTATTCAGTTGATTGAGATTGCCAAGGATATCCATCATAAAACCGGTGGTTGCTATGACCCGACCATCGGACCACTGTTCAATTTATGGGGATTTCAGAAAGATAAATTCAATCTGCCCACTGCCGCTGAAATTGCCGCCGTCACCGCAGAAATTGGCATGGAAAAAGTCGAAGTAGACGTTACCGGCTCCCGCATTCGAAAAACCTTACCCGGATTGCAGCTGAATTTTTCCTCCATGGGCGAAGGCTACAGCATCAGCAAACTGGCAGCGGTGCTGGAAAGCCATGATATCCGCAATTATCTGGTGGAGTTTGGCGGCGATATGAAAATTCGCGGGCATAAGCCCGATGGCAAAAAGTGGCGAATTGCCATCGACCGCCCTGACAAACAAGATGATGAACGACAGCCGTACAGCATCATCACCATCAATGATGAAACTGGCGTGACACTCGATACTTCCGGGACCTATCGCCATCACTTTGATGAAAACGGCAAAGAGTATTCCCATATTCTCGATCCGCGTACTGGTGCGCCAGTGAACCACAATCTGGTATCTGCTTCAGTTTTTGGCAGCGATTCACGCGTCAGTGACGCCTGGGCCACTGCGATGCTGTGCCTGGGGCCACAAGCTGGGCAAACGGTTGCCAAAGAGCAGCACCTGGAAGTGTTTTTTATTGAGAATGACCATGGTCACTTCCATAACGCTGAAAGCGAAGCATTAGCGGCCAGTCATCGGGTGATTTTTGACCAGTAACGCCCCCGCTAGCACGGCAAACCGAGCAACATGGTGTAATCATCTTGCCCGCGCTGTTGACATGGCGTCAGCCAGTTATCGTGCACTTAACTTTCAATGACAGAAACCTGGGGGATTCAGTTACCCATGTTTCTGTCTTTACTCTGAAACAAACAGCAACACTTCTCACCGCTTTAAGCCGTGCTAAAACCTTTAAAACCGAAATTGTGCCGTGTATGTTGTAGTGGTCGCTACCCTAAGGTTTTCGCGATACTGAAAGAGAACATCAGGCTGTTCGCCTTGATGGTCAGCTTTTCCGCTTATTGATGATGTCTGCCGGATATCCGGTGAAGAAAAGAGGCGCTCACCACAACGCCCGATAACAACAAGAAAGGAGCTCCCAGTGAATAACACTGCTGCCAAGGCCGCTGTCCTCAGCGCGCTGATGGGAACAGCCTTGCCCGCTTTTGCCGATATTCCGGCACCTGTGGATCAAGCCTACCCCGGTACCCTAAAAATCAAGGTGGACGCCACCGACCTGTCTCACCGTATATTTAACGTGACCGAAGTGGTACCTGCCAAACCTGGACCATTGACGCTGCTTTATCCGTCATGGATCCCCGGCCACCACTCCCCGACCGGTCCAATTGACAAAGTTGCGGGTTTTGAATTCAAAGCAAATGGCAAAGTGCTGCAGTGGGAACGCGATCCAGGTAACGTCTATGCGTTCAACATTGATGTACCCAAAGGTGCCGACAGTGTCGAAGTCAGTTTTAAATTTCTGTCACCACAAGATCGCAGCCAGGGCCGCGTAGTGATGACACCGGAGATGTTGAACCTGCAATGGAATACTGTGGCACTGTATCCGGCCGGTTATTACACCCGTCAAATTAAGGTTGATTCCTGTGTCACCCTGCCACAGGACTGGCACTACGCCACAGCACTGGAAGACAGCAATCACAAAGGTAGCAGCTACTGCTTTAAAACTATCGATTTTGAAAACTTGGTGGACTCACCAATGTTTGCCGGTAAGTATTACAAGCGGATCGATCTTAACCCTGGTGCAGATACCCCAGTTCACCTGAACGTATTTGCTGATAAAGCCAAAGATTTGGACGTCAGCGAAGAAGGGCTGAAGGCCCATAAAGAACTCGTACAGCAGATGTACAAGCTCTACGGTGCCCACCATTACAATCATTATGATTTTCTGTTAGCGCTGACTGACAAGCTGGGCGGTATTGGTCTGGAACATCACCGTTCCAGTGAAAACAGCGGCAAACAGGATTACTTCACTAAATGGGACAAATCCTGGCTGGGTCGCGATCTGCTGGCACACGAATTCAACCACTCTTGGGACGGTAAATATCGCCGCCCAGCCGAGTTGTGGACCCCTACTTATAATCAAGTGAAAAAAGATCACGGATTATGGGTATATGAAGGCCAGACCCAGTTCTGGGGCTACATCGTTGCCGCACGTTCCGGTCTGTGGAGTCATGATAACGCCATGGATATGCTGGCATTACTGGGTGCCACCTATGATAAAGGCCGTCCGGGCATGAAATGGCGTACCATTCTGGACACCACCAATGATCCAACCATCGCCCAACGTGCTCCAAAGGCGTTCCGTAACTATCAGATGAGTGAAGACTATTATCAGGGCGGTCAGCTGATTTGGTACGCTGTTGATGCCAAGTTACGCAGCTTAAGTGCTGATAAAAAGTCGCTCAATGATTTTGCCAAAGCATTTTTCGGCGTGCACCCGGGTGCCTGGGATATCAACACCTATACCTTTGATGATGTCATTGCCACACTCAATGGCATTGAGAAATATGATTGGGCCAGTTTCATCAATGAACGGTTAAAAGGTCACGTGAATCTATCCGATTCCTTTAACGATCAAGGCTGGAAGCTGGTGTATAACGACACACCATCAGCGGCAGTTAAAGGGATGGAAGACCGCTATAAGCGTTTCGACTTCACTTATTCGCTGGGATTTTCTGCCGATAAAGAAGGTAAATTAAGCGATGTGTTATGGGATAGCCCAGCATTTAATGCCGGATTGTCACCAAGCATGACCTTGGTTGCCGTCAATGGTGAAGCCTACAAAGCCGAATATCTAAAAGATGCCATTACCGCTGCGAAAACCAGTAAAGCGCCGATTGAACTGTTAGTGAAAGAGTTTGATCAGTACAAAACGATCAAAATCGATTATCACGCTGGTTTGATGTATCCGCACCTAGTGCGCATTGAAGGTAAACCTGATTACCTGTCTGAAGTTCTCAAGGCATTGTAATTAGGTCTGCACTTGTGAACTCCGAAGCCCGGCGACATGCCGGGCTTTTTTATCCGCCACGACGGATTGGCAGCAATCACCACAATTTAGTAAACTGCCGCCAATTAAAAACACAGAGAGTAACTATGGCTCAGTTTGTTTATAGCATGCTCAGGGTAGGCAAAGTGGTGCCACCTAAAAAGCAGATCCTCAAAGACATCTCTTTGAGCTTCTTTCCTGGCGCCAAAATCGGTGTGCTCGGTCTGAATGGCTCCGGTAAATCTTCACTGTTGCGTATTATGGCTGGTGTTGATAAGGAATTTGACGGTGAAGCCCGCCCGATGCCTGGGTTAAAAATTGGCTATCTGCCGCAGGAACCTCAACTGGATCCGCAGAAAACCGTACGCGAAGCCATCGAAGAGGCTGTCAGCGAAGCCAAAAATGCCTTAGCTCGCCTCGATGAAGTGTATGCGGCTTACGCTGAACCGGATGCCGATTTTGATGCGCTAGCCAAAGAACAAGGGGAACTGGAAGCCATCATTCAAGCCCATGACGCTCACAATCTGGATAACATTTTGGAACGTGCCGCCGATGCGCTACGGTTACCCGAATGGGATGCCAAAATTGAGGTGCTGTCCGGTGGTGAGCGTCGCCGCGTTGCCATCTGTCGACTGCTGTTGGAAAAGCCAGAAATGCTGTTGATGGACGAACCTACCAACCATCTCGATGCCGAATCCGTCGCTTGGCTGGAGCAGTTCCTGCACGAATATCCGGGTACCGTTGTGGCGATTACCCACGACCGTTATTTCCTAGATAATGCTGCCGGCTGGATCCTGGAACTGGACCGCGGTGAAGGTATCCCATGGCAAGGCAACTATTCCTCTTGGCTGGAGCAGAAAGATCAACGTCTGCAACAGGAAGCCTCGACAGAAAGTGCCCGTCAGAAAACCATTGCCAAGGAATTGGAATGGGTGCGTCAGGGAGCCAAAGGCCGCCAATCAAAAGGTAAGGCCCGTCTGTCACGCTTTGAGGAACTCAATAGTCAGGAATACCAGCGCCGTAACGAGACTAACGAGCTGTTTATTCCACCAGGCCCACGCTTGGGTGACAAGGTGATTGAAGTCCGTCACCTCACCAAAAGCTTTGGCGATCGGGTACTGATTGATGATTTGTCGTTCACCGTCCCTAAAGGGGCAATTGTCGGCATTATCGGCCCTAACGGTGCCGGTAAATCCACCCTGTTTAAGATGATTACTGGGGCCGAAACACCGGACAAAGGGGAAGTGGAAGTCGGCGATACAGTGCAGATCGCATCGGTTGAACAGTTCCGTGACTCGATGAACGATAAAAACACCATCTGGCAGGAAATTTCCGGCGGTCAGGACATCATGCGCATCAATGGGCTGGAGATTCCTAGCCGTGCCTATGTTGGCCGTTTTAACTTCCGTGGCGGCGATCAGCAAAAGATCATCGGGACGCTGTCTGGCGGTGAACGCAACCGTGTGCATCTGGCAAAATTGCTGCAAGCCGGTGGTAACGTCTTGCTGCTCGACGAACCCACTAACGATCTGGACGTGGAAACCTTACGAGCACTGGAAGAGGCATTACTGGAGTTCCCAGGTTGCGCCATGGTGATTTCGCATGACCGTTGGTTCCTTGACCGTATCTGTACCCATATTCTGGATTACCGTGACGAAGGGAAAGTGAACTTCTACGAAGGTAACTACACCGAATATTCCAGCTGGCTGAAAGCGAACTTTGGCACCGATGTGATTGAGCCACACCGCCTGAAGTACAAGCGTATGATCAAGTAAATCACGCGGATAACGACTGGCGGCATAAGTTGCCAGTCGTTATGCAAATGCGACATACGAAAAAGGGATGCAAATGCATCCCTTTTGGCTAATTCATCCGTTACAGCGACTGGGCCAATGGCATGCAGTTGAGCTGCAAGGTATCGCCATGATAGGCCAGCTCAGCGCCGCGCATTGGATTGGAAAACAGCATACCTTGCAGCAAATCGGCCCCCATACGTTTGAGGAGTTCCCGTTGACGGCTATTTTCAACACCTTCTACCGTCACGCGAAAGCCCAGATGATGCGCCATTTCAATGGTAGTCAGGACAATCCGCTGCGCCCGGCGATCCACCAGCAAATCATCAACAAAGGCTTTATCAATCTTAATTTCATCGACCGGAAGGTCTTTCAGATAAGCTAGCGATGAATGCCCGGTACCGAAGTCATCAATGGCAACTTCAATCCCCATCTGCCGCAGTTGCTGCAATTTTTCGCAGGTACCGCTCATATTCGCAATCAGCACACCCTCAGTAATCTCTAACGCAATAGCATCACCAGTGAGCTGATATTGCTGTAATTTATGGCTGATACAGGCAACCACATCCTGTTCGAAATCACTGCCAGCCAGATTGACTGCTACACGAATATTTACGCCATGCGCACGCCACTGCTGCTGTTGCTGCAGCACTTTATCCATCACCCAATGCGTTACCAAATGGATCATCCCGGCACATTCAGCGAGCGGAATAAACTCCGCCGGCGATACCACCCCAAGCTGCGGATGTTCCCAGCGGATCAGAGCTTCCACTTGTTCGCACTTACCGGTATGCAGGCTCTCTTTTGGCTGATACACCACGTACAATTGGTTATGCTGCAGCGCCTTGGGCAAACTATGAATAATCTGCATTTCCCGCAGATGCACACTGTCATCGCCGCTTTCATAAGCCGCAATCCCACGCCGATCATCGCGCGCCTTCTTCAGCGCCAGATCGACACGTTTTAACATCAAGCTGGTATCCGCATGGTGTTGCTGTAACTGCAGATATCCCACTTTGACCTTGATGCCAATGGGTGTCTTATCGATTTCATAAGGCAGTTGTAATTGCTGTTGCAAGGCTTCGAGGTCTGCCAGCGTCAGTTGCTGCTCGTAAAACAGTAGAAATTCATCACCATCCATGCGAGCGACGAATCGCGGCTGCGGAGTACTTTGCCGTAACCGGGCAGCATAGCCCTGTAACAATTTATCACCCGCACTAAAGCCAAACAGATCGTTCACAAAACGGAAGCGGTCAATATCCAACATGACCATAGTGCCGTTCGTCACCGGCATTAATGGCGTGATGGCACGCTTAAACCATTGACGATTAGGCAGACCGGTTAGAGCGTCGCGACCAATATTGGTGGGGATCTGTCGTATTAATGACTTGATAGCAAGGTAAAGGGGAACGCCACGCTCGGGCACTTCGGCGATGTCTAAAGGCTGCTTATGTTCTACCTGAGAACGCAGGTCATCTGCCAGCAGGGCAACAAATTGCTTTAAACGCCAATAACGTATCCCTAGGACAACGCCAGCCAACACACTTAAGGTCAACACTGCTATCAGCCCAAAGATCATCGAATATCCCCAAGTCGCCAATCGCCTGACAGCATCAGCGTTAGTTTACGGTATACGCTCCAGCATACCGCATTTAAAATCAATCGTAACTTGCTTTTATTGAATGAAAATGTTCTAAAAATTCGTCACTTGCCAAATCATCCGGCGTCACAGGCAAGCCTTTTTTAATAAACACATCTAACCGTTGTTGTAATTCAGGACCAGCACGTAACTCTCCGACATAGAAAGCTGCCGCGCGAATAAAATCGAGGTAAGTCACTTGTTCCGGCAGATAATGCAGATCGGCCCAGCGCTCAACCACTTCCGTGACCTCAGGGGTAAAATCCCAACTATTCAGTACCGCTCGGCCAATCGGGCCTTGCAGCTTACGCACTAGGGCGCGTAACTGCCCAATACTGGTAAACAGCTCCGGATGAGATTCTGCTTCCGTCAGCACCGGCAAGGCACCAATATTATGTACCAACCCGGCCAATGTCAGCGTGTCGTAATTTAGCTGACTTTCTGGATTTTTCGGCTTATACATCAGCAACATAGATGCAGCGGCAGCGGTTACCTCAATAGAGGTACCCCACACTTCATCCATCACTTCCCATACCATCTCGTTAGTAGAAATGAACAGCTGCTCCATCGCAATGGAGGTCACAATAGATTTAATCTGGGTCAGACCGATACGGGTCACCGCTTGATTAATGTTTTCTGCCTTGACGCCACGGCTGTAAAACGCACTGTTGGCAACCTTAATCAGTCGGGCTGAAATAGCCGCATCCTGGCCAATAACTTCCGCCACTTGCTTAAGACTGGAATTCTGACGCCCCATCACTTCCTGTACCCTAATTGCCACTTCCGGCAACGTCGGTAAAACCAGGGTATCGAATTTTAATTTCTTCAGAAGACTGACCAACAGCTGGTGCTCTGTTGACATGCGCGCCCCAATGTAACTTTGTTGTTTAAAATCTGTAACTCAGTATATCAGCTATGAATGTTGTCCGGAGCAGATATATCCGCCACTCTGAGATATGGGCAAGTATTTGCGTAACTTTTACACAGTTGCAGATTATCATCAGAATGTTACCAAGAATAACGCGTTTTTCAGTTGTGACGCCAGCGCAGATAAACCAGAGTAAATTAATCAGTCTTTCATTTGCATCGATTGGCAGATTTTCAGTAAAATGCCGCGCCAGCCACACTTTCGTGGCCGTCAGACATCCATGAGCGAGAGTGAGTTATGTTCAAACCTGAGCTGTTGTCCCCTGCCGGGACATTGAAAAATATGCGCTATGCCTTTGCCTACGGTGCGGATGCCGTTTACGCGGGCCAGCCGCGATATAGCTTGCGGGTGCGCAACAACGACTTCAACATGGAAAATCTGGCGACGGGAATTAATGAAGCCCATGAACTTGGTAAAAAACTTTATGTAGTAAGCAATATTGCGCCACATAACTCCAAGTTAAAAACCTATATCAAGGACATGGAGCCGGTGGTTTCGATGAAACCCGATGCCCTGATCATGTCTGACCCAGGTCTGATCATGATGGTACGCGAAGCGTTTCCGGAGCAAGTGGTACATTTATCCGTACAAGCCAACGCCATCAACTGGGCTTCAGTAAAATTCTGGGAGTCTCAGGGGATTAAACGCGTCATCCTTTCGCGTGAGCTTTCTTTGGATGAAATCGAAGAAATCCGCCAACATTGTCCGGACATTGAGCTGGAAGTCTTTGTGCATGGCGCACTGTGTATGGCTTACTCCGGACGTTGTTTGTTATCTGGTTATATTAACAAGCGTGATCCTAACCAGGGCACCTGCACCAATGCCTGTCGCTGGAAGTATGATGTACATGAAGCAAAGCAAAATGATGCAGGTGATATCATTGCGATCAATCCAGTCAATGACACCGCAGTACAGATTGAAAAGCCTACGCTAGGTGACGGCCCAGCCACTGACAAGATATTTCTGCTGCAGGAAGGCAATCGTCCTGGAGAGTACATGCCAGCGTTCGAAGATGAACATGGCACTTATATCATGAACTCTAAGGATTTACGGGCCATCCAGCATGTAGAACGACTGGCACGTATGGGCATCAACTCCCTGAAAATCGAAGGTCGTACCAAATCCTTCTACTATGTTGCACGTACCGCCCAGTTATACCGTAAAGCGATTAACGATGCTGCCGCTGGTAACTCGTTTGATCGCAGCCTCATGCAACAACTTGAAGGACTGGCGCATCGTGGCTATACCGAAGGCTTTCTGCGTCGGCACGTCCACGATGAATATCAGAATTACGATTACGGCTATTCAGTTAGCGACAGTCAACAGTTTGTCGGAGAACTCACCGGCAAGCGTAACGCTGACGGGTTGGCCGAAATTGAAGTGAAGAATAAATTCAGTGTGGGTGACAGTGTTGAACTGATGACACCACAAGGCAATATCAGTCTAACTATTGAATCACTGCTGAATCGCAAAGGTGAAGCGATTGATTGTGGGCCAGGCAATGGCCATACTGTTTACTTACCGGTACCGCAGGAAGTAGTACTGGAACACGGTATATTGCTGCGCAATCTGCCAGACGGTCAGGATACCCGTAATCCCCATCAGGGTGAATAACCGAGACGTACCATGGCACTGTTGATTGACGATACCTGTATTAATTGCGATATGTGTGAGCCTGAATGCCCCAATCAGGCCATTAGCATGGGCGAAGAGGTCTATTATATCGATCCCGAACGCTGTACTGAGTGCGTCGGCCATTACGATAAGCCCACCTGTATTTCGGTGTGTCCCATTGATTGCATTGATGTAGACCCAGCCCATGTAGAGTCGCCAGACGAGCTATTACTGAAATACGCCCATCTGACAGGGAAACTCAACGACTGACATCTTGCCGCTTTATCCTGTTAGTTTTGACACCAAGGAGAGTCAATTATGAGAATGATACTGATGTTAAGCGCACTACTAATACTCTCGGCTTGCGCTGAACTCAAACAGACCGGCAAAGATATTGGTCACGCCACACGGGATGTCACTAAAGAAATTGGCCACACCACGCGAGATGTGACTAAGGATATCGGTCATGCATCGCGTGATGCCGTCAACTCAGTGAAGCAAGATATCCAAAAAGACTGACCAGTTCTGGCTTAGGCGGCGTTGGCTGTTGCACCGTGGGGAACGGGCAGACCTGCCTCGTTAACATTGACGAACACCATCTTGTCAATGCTGACAATGGGAGCCAGAGTCTGCTTATTACGCACCTCACAGCGCACAGTTATCGATGTATGACCAGTGCTGATCAGCTCCAGCCCGAATTCAATCACATCTCCTAGTTTTGCCGGTGTCATAAAGTTGATTTCAGAAATCAACTTGGTGACATGGCTACGACTTTTCATCTAACAGCCTGCGAATATGGCAGCTTCATCATCTATCCAACTGAGTAATTGACCGCCGAATAGCGATCCAGCAGGATTCAGATGTTCATGTTTAACCAAGCGGCGGCTGTAATATTTCATCCTGATGCCTCCCTTCCGGTAAATGAGTAGATACAGCGAATTTAGCAATTACAACGCCATATTTATTTTTCAATATTTTTCAGATTGTTAGTTGATTAATGCGGAAAAAAATGCTGCTCAAATGCACCATTTTCAGACACTGTCTGCACTGTTAATGGTGTTTCCGGTGGGCAAGGATAAAGGGAGCGGGCGCATCGGTGCAAACCCGCAGAACTGAGCGAATTAGTGTGCCAGACACTGCTTAAAAGCGGCGATAGTTGTGTGAATATCGGCTGTCGAAATGTCGTTGTGCGTCACCAGACGCAAAGACTTGCCAGCGCTGATACGCACCCCACATTCGCCAAGCTGCGACGCTAACATCAATGGGTTTATCTGGCTGTCTAACTCCGCAAATACCATGTTCGTTTGAACCAGTGACAGATCGACATTTAACTCAGTCAGTTCTGACAACCCTTCAGCCAAGATACGGGCGTTGGCATGGTCGTCCGCTAATCGTGCTACTTGTTGAGTCAGTGCTAACTCACCTGCCGCAGCCAAGATCCCAGCCTGACGCATACCACCACCCAGCATCTTACGCCAACGGCGTGCCCGGTGAATAAAATGTTCATCCCCTAACAGTAAAGAACCGACTGGGGCACACAACCCCTTAGACAAACAAACAGTAGCCGAATCAAAAAACTGCATAATCTCAGAAATACCGATGTTTTGCGCCACCGCAGCATTTGCCACGCGCGCACCATCAAGATGGATTTTTAACCCTTTGGAGAATGCCAGTTGCTGTGCTTCTGCCAGATATTGCTGAGGGAGTACTTTACCCCCAATGGTATTTTCCAGACTGATAAGCTTAGTGCGGGCAAAATGAAAGTCATCAGGCTTAATAGCCGCAGTCACGTCGTTGAGCGGTAAAGTTCCATCTGCCAGATTCGCTATTGGCTGTGGCTGAATGCTGCCAAGTACGGCGGCACCGCCGGCTTCATACTTGTAGTTGTGGGCCTGTTGACCACAGATATATTCATCACCGCGATTACAATGTGACATCAACGCTAATAAATTGGCCTGAGTGCCAGAGGTTGTAAACAACGCCTCTTCAAAACCAAACATTTCAGCGGCCATCTGCTCCAGATGGTTCACTGTCGGGTCGTCACCATAAACATCATCCCCCACCACAGCGGCTGCCATCGCTTTGCGCATCGCGGCCGTTGGCTGCGTTACCGTATCACTTCGTAAATCAATCATCAGGTTATCCGAACATTACAGGAAAAGTTTACTCTACTCCGCCCGGTGATAGCTGTACAGTTACGCCCAGACCTTCCGAGGTCAGAATTATACTGAGAATATTAAATGTACATTTCCGATTAAATATTAATTAATAACATAATATCAATTAGTTATAAATTTTATCCATTAATATATTTAACGTATATTTATAAAATATCTCATTTTTGTTGAACCCGATTTTCGGTCAAAATGCGTGTTAATGTGAGTAGTGGGGATTTCAAGATGCAGGAAACTCAATTTGTCCTGATGTTATGGTTTATTGGGATAGTTGCCGAAGCAATGACGGGAGCCCTGGCCGCGGGTAAACAGCGAATGGATCTGTTCGGGGTAGTGATCGTCGGCAGTGCTACTGCTGTCGGAGGCGGTACGCTACGTGACATGATGTTAGGCAATTATCCGTTGATTTGGATTGAGAACTGGCATTATTTGCTGGCGATCGTTTTAGCATCCCTCCTCACTGTTGTCATCGCACCCGTCATGCAGTATTTGACCAAACTGTTTCTGACCATTGATGCCCTTGGGCTTGCAGTATTTTCTGTTATTGGTGCTCAAAAAACATTGATGCTGGGATTAAGCCCCGCGGTAGCGATTGTGATGGGAGTGATTACTGGCGTATTCGGCGGGGTGATCCGCGATATTCTGTGCAATCAGGTTCCACTGATATTTCGCAAAGAACTCTACGGTATTGTCGCTATTGTGACGGCGAGTTGTTATGTGACATTACAGCTCGCTGGCACTGAACCCTGGCTTAATCTTAGCGTTAGTCTGTGGTTAGGGTTTAGCTTGCGGATGTTAGCCATTCGCTTCAGCTGGTCAGTGCCAACATTTCACTATTCTATTGGGGAGCGGCGCTAAGCAATTTCATGAAAACGCCAGCGAGATATTGCTGGCGTTTTTATAAGTCAGATTCATGACTGCTTACTGATTTCAGTCAATGCTGCCAGCGCCTTGTCATAATCGGGATGGTGACCGATTTCAGGTACCAGTTCAACGTACTGCAACTTTCCCTGCGGGTCGATAATGAAGATCGAGCGTGCCAGGATCCCCATGTCTTTGATGATCAACCCGTATTTTTCACCAAAGTCGCGCCAGACTGAATCTGACAGCACTTTGATGCTCTCCACATTTTCTACCTTACAAAATCGTTTCTGGGCAAAGGGTAAGTCTTCACTGATACTCAGCATCACAACCGAGGATGGATCGAAATTTG
This sequence comes from Shewanella sp. A32, assembly GCF_029167175.1. Classification (NCBI taxonomy): domain Bacteria; kingdom Pseudomonadati; phylum Pseudomonadota; class Gammaproteobacteria; order Alteromonadales; family Shewanellaceae; genus Shewanella; species Shewanella sp. A32. Next base: position 174,778 of record NZ_JARFTS010000001.1, on the reverse strand, counting down.
CCACCTCGGTATTGAAACGTTTGGTTTGTAGTGCGCAAACCCCGGTATCCAGACTGGGAACCGCACTGATCAGGACAGTTTTGCCCTTAAAATCGCTCAGACTAACGGCTTGAAACTTATCATCGACCACTCTGAAACTCGGGGCAACCTGACCGAGCTGCGGCAATTTACCAAGTAAAGATACCGGCTTCCCGCCCATGGTCACTTCTGCCGCTTGCAGCGACATGCTGCTGGCAGTCAGTGCTAATGCAAATAACGCGGCATACTTATACATAACGCTCTCCCTTCATTTACAAGCAAAAAGGCCGACATTAAGCCGGCCTTCTGGCAGTTTTATTCTTTGACTGGCATCTCTTTGATATGCACATCCATTTGCGGATAAGGAATACCGATACCATTCTCATCCAATGCGAGTTTGATCTGTTCCATCAACTCGAAGTGGGCTGGCCAGTAATCGGCAGCATTCACCCAGGGACGTACAACAAAATTAACGGAGGAATCACCGAGTGCCACTAAACCAACGGTATAAGCAGGATCTTTCAGGACCTTAGCATTACCTTCAAGAATGTCGCACAGTAACTGCTTGGTTTTACGGATATCTGCATCGTATGACACGCCAATGGTCAAATCCAGACGGCGCCTATCCATCATAGAATAGTTAACGATGCTGCCATTCATAATTGCAGAGTTCGGGACGGTAATCACCTTGTTATCGGGACTCTTCAATCGGGTCGCAAAAATAGTAATTTCATCAACAATACCGGCAACGCCGCCCGCTTCAATATAATCACCGACACGACAGGGACGAAACATCACCAATAACACCCCAGCAGCGAAATTAGACAGCGACCCCTGCAACGCCAAACCGACAGCTAAACCGGCGGCACCTAATACCGCCACTAAAGACGCGGTTTGAATGCCAACCTGTCCGAGAGTGGCAATGATAGTAAAAGTAAAGACTACCGCCCAGGCCATATTTGCCACAAAGGAGGAAACAGTCTTATCGACTTTGCGGCTTGTCAGCAGTCTCTCAGTGATTTTTTTGGCAACGCCGGAAAAATACTTACCAACGAAGAAAATCACCAGCGCCAAAAGAATTTTGAGGCCGTAAACTGCCACCAACTCTGGCACTTGCTTCATTAACTCTTCGATGTTGTCCATTCACATACTCCCTTTTAGTATTACTAATGTGTGTTGACCCAGCACTGCAGCCAGCGGCGTCCCTGTAAACCATTCATCCTTGATTCATCACACAACAAGATACCCTTTTGTGCAGTAGCTTGCATCCAGAATTCGTATTCTGACGTGCTACAAATGCAGTCAATAACCCCCACAAAAAAGGTGACGCAAAGGTCACCTTTCAAATTTAAGCTATAACCGCGTTATTTTTCAGGTTTAGGCGGGAAGTTATTCAGTACACCGACTACCGCTTCATTCATCTTGGCGATGCGCTGTTGCGGCGTTTTGTAATCGCGGATCACACCGTTAGCAGAGCCACGCCAAACCAGTTTATTCGTTTTGGCATCGACCATATCGATAATCAATGTACCAACGTCATATTCTTTTACCTGAGTATTGTTCTGCAACGAGCCACCAAAATACCAATGAGGCCCCCAAAACGGACTGTAGCCCAAACTGGTATTGATACTGTCCACTTTATAACGCTTATCCAGCTTAGTCAGATAGTTTACTAAGACATCTGCATCTTTTGCATCCACCTTAATGTAGCCTTTACGCGCCAGATCAGCGTCTACCGCTTCACGTACCCGCTGATCCAACAATCCATTCAATTGATACTGAGCACTGGCCTCTTTCGTCGCAGGTACCCAAGCGTAATGTTTGTACTGGGTAAAATTAACTTCAGGGTTATAGTCCCAGCCGGTATTCAGGGAACTACAGCCGCCTATCAATAAGACTAATGCTGCAAAAATGAGTTTTTTCATGGGATATCACCTGTTTCCCGCGTTTTAACAACGCTCGTTATGTATTAAACAGCTTACATTTCAGTGCACTAAACAACAACCTTTTAAAAATCACCAATAATTTTGTCTGAGTTGACCTTGCACCACATTTAAATGATAATAGTTATCATTACCACAAAACAGGGGAAAGTTATGATGATCTGGTTCGTTTGTAGTTTGATCGTAGCATGCTTGCTATTAGTTACCGTAGAAACGCGCCTAACCCCTGAAGCTGACGGCATTCGTATGCCGGGATTAGCGTCCCTTAATCCGCATAAAGCATGGTTACTGTTACCATTAGCGATACTGTGCTGGTTATCATGGCATCTGTTTACCACTAACTTCTCCTTCTTTAGTCTGGCCGCCATTGGCTTTGTCGCAACGCCCTTGACCATGCTCATTCCCCGCTGGCGTTATTGGGTATTACCTAGCGCACTGCTATCTATGATTTCGGTGTTACTTGGCACCATCTGGGGATAACCGCCATCACTTTAGCCAGCTCTTGATAAGTGAGACCGCTAACACTGATTTTATATCCCTGCACATAAAATCAGTTTTAGGACCACCAACTACTGGTGGTCCTTTTTTATCCCAGTGCACCATACTGTTAACTATGGGAGCGCTATTCAAATCTGTTAGACTGTCAGCATGATAGCGCTAGGAATATCGTCATGAAAACTGACCCTAATGTAACGTTGGTCTACAGTACAGATAAGGGCCGCATAAAAGAGGCCACACCGACGCAGGAGCTCCCTCAGGGAGATGGCATCGTACGCATCCATCGCGACAGTAAAGGCCGAAAAGGTAAAGGGGTTTCGGTGATTACCGGATTAGCTTTAGATGCTGAAGCCTTGAAAGCTCTGGCACAAAAACTTAAGAAGCAATGTGGTTGTGGTGGTACGGTAAAGGAGTTTACTATCGAAATTCAGACAGATAACCGTGAGCAACTTAAATCTCTGCTGGAAAAAATCGGTTATCAAGTGAAGCTGGCCGGTGGCTAACAAACATCAAACCAGGAGTCGTTGAATGGACAGTTTGCAAAACCATTTTCTTATTGCCATGCCCTCACTGAACGACACATTTTTTGAACGTTCACTGATTTATATTTGTGAACATGACGCCAAAGGCGCCATGGGGCTGATGGTCAATCGTCCTATCGGCCTCGATGTTCAGGAACTGCTGGCGCAACTGGATCTGAAAGATTCTCCGCATTTATTGCCCACGCTGGAAAATCAGGTACTGGTGGGTGGCCCAGTGAATCCCGAGCGCGGCTTTGTCCTGCATAGTGCCCAACCACACTGGGCGAACAGTAGTAATGTCTCTGATGAGCTGATGCTGACCACGTCTCGGGATATTCTGGCAGCCTTGGGCACGCCCAAAGCCCCGCAGCATTTTTTAGTGGTATTAGGCTATGCCGGCTGGAGTCGAGACCAACTTGAACAGGAATTGGCTGAAAACTCCTGGTTAACCATCCCGGCCACAGAAGAAATTCTATTCAACACTCCCTTTGAAGAGCGCTGGGAAAAAGCCACCAATACTTTGGGATTTAATGCCTGGCAGATGTCCGGCGATGTAGGTCATGCTTGATGAGCAAAACAATTCTCGGTTTTGATTTTGGGACCAAAAGTATTGGGGTCGCCGTTGGTCAGGAAATTACTGGCAGTGCTCAACCCTTGTTATCGCTAAAAGCAAATGATGGTGTCCCGGACTGGAACCTGATTGAGGCACTGTTACAGGAGTGGCAACCTGACATGGTAGTGGTTGGTTTGCCGCTAAATATGGACGGCACTGAACAGGAGATGACGCAGCGAGCGCGCAAATTTGCCAATCGCATCCATGGTCGTTTCGGTGTGGCAGTGGCAACCCAGGATGAGCGGCTGACCACCACTGATGCCAAAGCCAGACTGTTCGAATTAGGCGGCTTTAAGGCATTGGGGAAAAGTAAAGTTGATGCCGTTTCTGCCGTGCTGATAATTGAAAGCTTTTTTGAAAATCAGTACTGATGACAACGCTTCCATGAAAAAAGCGGTCAATTAACCGCTTTTTTATTCGCCACGCTTTCAGTTAGATGCCGGTGTCGCCAATAGCTTGTCGATAGCATCAGTCAACTCAGGGCTGTCTGGCGTAACACGCGAGCTGAATCGCTGCACAGATTTGCCATCAGCACTCACCAAATACTTGAAAAAATTCCACTTAGGTTCGCCTGTCTGACTATTCAGATAGGCAAAAACCGGATTCACCTGGCGGCCCTTAACTGATGAGGTCGCCAACATGGTGAACTTTACACCATAGTTGATATAGCAGATCTTGGCGGTGTCCTGTTCCTGCTTTTCTTCCTGAAAAAAGTCATTGGATGGGAAACCTATCACCACCAGACCTTTATCTCGATATTTCTCATGTAGTGCCTCCAATCCTTTAAACTGCGGAGTAAAGCCACAATGACTGGCCGTATTAACGATCAACACCGGCTTCCCGTCAGTCAATGCACACAAATCCACCATTTCCTGTGAGTGGAGTTTACGTAATTTAAGATTAAGATAACTCGGACACTGAGCCGCCGCGGCAGATACAGACAGCAGCATCAGTGATAACAACAAGGCGATTTTTCCCTTCATCTTCAGTTCCTTTACGCTTTTGTACTGACAGAACCCGTCACCTCATCAAACTAGCACAAAACATCGCTGCCAGCGTCAGAAATACCATCCGATATTGATATTCAGACGTGAGTGCCACCCATCGACACCCTCATCAATTCCTATCCCTGAACCGCCATCAAACCACATATTTTTCCCGGCAATCCAGTCGACATAGGTATAGAACTTACCTGCCGTCACTGCGCATCCAGTGACATTTTGGAGAGAGTTTTTAATCCGGTGCCAGAAACCACAGTATGGGTGAAATCGTTATAGCAGGTGATGTTGGAGATAGCGCCCCAACTAACCTCCATGCTGCGTGACAGGTTAGTAGTAACAACGTCTGCTTTGGCAGCGATTTCAAACGGGTATGCAAATGCCGACATGGCCATGCGCTCATCCGGCATGTTGTAATCGTAGTGAATGTATTGCAATTGAGTTTGCCAACTATCCCAATCCAGTTGCCAATGAATGGCCGCGGCATATCCGTCAGTGTCACTACCAGTCGCCCCGCCCGCTACCGGCTGGTAATCAAACCGATTTAGCTGTAATGAGGCGCCAAGTGTGTGGTGGATGTCACCGCTGCTGAAGCTATGCTCAATGCGGCCATTGAGCTGACCGGCTTCCTCATAAGGCCTTGCCGCCGTAGTTGCTGTATCAAAGGAATAACGCTTAAAGCGGCTACCATCACCGTATTCATCATTGGCGAAATACGCCACATCGTAGCGCCAGCCATCCTGTTCATATTGCCAGTGAACACCTGCATCATAATCATCTTCCAATCCTAGATAATAAGTAACGCCGAACCAGAATGAATGAGAGGCGTAGGGTAATAACCCGAATGGCACTTGGGTTACCCCCACTTTTACAGAGGCATTGTCTGAGAATTTGTAACCCATCCAGGCATGGTGGATCACACTCTGATCTTGATACCAACGATACTGCGCAGATGCGAACAACTGACCATCATCATAGTTAATATCAGCTCTGAACAGTTCAAATTCCAACTTGGCGTCATTATCATAATCTTTCCAGCCATAGTTGAGACGCACGGCACCACCAATATCTAAATCATCAGAAACAGGTACCGCCAAAACCGGAAAGGCAACATCCAGCACTGCCACTGCAACAAGCACCTTTTTCCTGATTTTCATCATTTTTCTCCGTTTTCAATAAAAAACGGTGCAATATTTTATCAAAAAGTCATATTTAGATCGAATTTGCCGATTAAAAGCAAAAGGCGCCATACGGCGCCTTTATCATAGTCATACAAAAACTTGCTTAATCCATATCCAGCGTAACGCCTTCCATCGACCCCTGCGACCCAGTCGTGCCACTTTGCAGTTTGATCATCAGGCGCAGATCGTTTGGAGAATCGGCATGACGCAGCGCGTCCGCATAGGAGATCTCGCCTTCGTTATAGAGTTTAAACAGCGCCTGGTCGAAGGTCTGCATGCCCTGTTCATTCGACTTAGCCATGGTTTCTTTCAGCAGGTGCAGTTCGTTGTTCTGAATGATACTGGCAACACGTGGCGTATTGATCAGAATCTCAATTGCAGCGCGACGACCACTGCCATCGGCTTTAGGCACCAATTGCTGCGCCACAATGCCACGCAGGTTTAACGACAGGTCAAACAGCAACTGCCGATGCTTAGTTTCTGGCACCAGGTGCATAATACGGTCCAATGCCTGGTTAGCGTTGTTGGCGTGCAAGGTTGCCATACACAAGTGACCGGTTTCAGCAAACGACAGCGCAAATTCCATGGTTTCCTGACTACGGATCTCACCGATCAGAATGACATCTGGGGCCTGACGCAGCGAACTTTTCAGCGCCGCATCAAACGATTCGGTGTCGATACCAACCTCACGCTGAGTAATAATGCTCTTGCGATGCTGATGCACAAATTCCACCGGATCTTCGATGGTCAGGATGTGCCCTTTAGAGTTGCCGTTACGATAGCCAATCAGGGCGGCCAGCGAGGTTGACTTACCGGTACCGGTCCCCCCAACCATGATGACCAGACCGCGTTTGCTCATCACCAAATCTTTCAGAATTGGTGGCAAACTCAGTTCTTCCATGGTGGGAATGCGGATTTCAATACGCCGCATAACGCAGCCTGCGGCTTCACGCTGCCAAAAGGCACTAACCCTGAAACGCCCCAAGCCTTTCACGCCAATAGCAAAGTTACATTCTTTACTTTCGTGGAACGCCTTTTTGTTATCTGGCGACATGATTGACTCAACAAACTCCAGGGCTTGTGCCGCTGTGAACGGGTTTTCTGCCAATGGTCGCAACTCACCATCAATCTTGGCACTGGGTGGAAAACCAGCGGTCACAAATAGGTCAGAGGCCTTGCGCGCTACCATTTCCTCAAGAAAAGGTCTGACGTCCATCACGACTCCTTACAGGTTCAGTTGTTTGTTGGAACTCTTAGACAGTGCATCTTCACGCGTGATGACACTACGGGCAACCAGCTGCTGCAAGCTTTGCTCCAGCGTCTGCATCCCATGTGCCATACCGGTTTGAATTGCGGAATACATCTGCGCCACTTTATCCTCACGGATAAGGTTACGGATCGCCGGAGTACCAATCATAATTTCGTGGGCAGCGACACGACCACCACCAATTTTCTTAATCAATGTTTGCGAGATAACGGCCTGCAATGATTCAGACAACATGGTACGCACCATATCTTTTTCACCCGCAGGGAATACGTCAACCACACGGTCGATAGTTTTGGCAGCAGAAGTCGTATGCAAGGTGCCAAACACTAAGTGACCGGTTTCAGCGGCTGTTAGCGCCAGGCGAATGGTTTCCAGGTCACGCATTTCACCCACCAGGATCACGTCAGGGTCTTCACGCAATGCGCTACGCAGCGCCGCCGCAAAACTCAATGTATGGCGATGAACTTCACGTTGGTTAATCAGACAGTTCTTGGTTTGATGGACAAATTCGATGGGGTCTTCAATAGTCAGAATATGGTCATGACGATTATTGTTCACATAGTCAATCATTGCCGCCAGCGTGGTACTTTTACCGGAGCCGGTTGGTCCGGTTACCAGAACCAAACCGCGCGGATAGGAGGAAATCTTTTTGAAGATTTCTGGAGCACCCAGTTGCTCCAGTGTCAGAATATCACTGGGAATCGTACGAAATACAGCAGCCGCGCCACGGGCCTGGTTAAAGGCGTTAACCCTGAAACGCGCCAGATTGGGCACTTCAAAGGAAAAGTCAATTTCCAAATGCTCTTCATAATCCTTGCGCTGTTTGTCATTCATAATATCGTAAACCAGACGATGCACATCCTGATGCTTCAATTCTGGTACGTTAAGTTTTCTTACTTCCCCATCAACGCGGATCAATGGCGGCACCCCGGAAGACAGATGCAGGTCCGAAGCGTTATGCTTTACACTAAAAGCCAATAATTCAGTGATTTCCATAGAACGGGATATCCCTTACAAGCGAAAGATTAACATCATGACAACAATAGCAGAGAGACTAGCGCTAGCCCAGCACCGGATTGCACAGGCGGCGGGGAAATGCTCAAGACAAGCGGCTGACATCACATTGCTGGCAGTTAGCAAAACCAAACCGGCCACCGATATCGAAGCAGCTTACGCCGCAGGCCAGCGCTGTTTCGGCGAAAATTATGTGCAGGAAGGCCAGCAAAAAATTCTAGATTTGGCGCCGCGCTATCCAGACATTGAATGGCACTTCATCGGACCACTGCAATCAAATAAAAGTCGGCCAGTCGCGGAACTGTTCCAATGGATGCATACCATAGATCGCAGCAAAATTGCGCAGCGTTTGAACGAACAACGACCCGCCGCAATACCGCCATTGAATGTCTGCATTCAGATTAATGTCAGTGGTGAAACCTCTAAATCCGGGATCACCAGTGAAGCGGAAATGCTGAGTCTCGCGCATGAAATTAGCCAACTGCCACGGCTGACGCTGCGCGGCCTAATGACTATTCCCAGCGCAGAGGAAGGTGAGAAGCTCATAGCGGAGTTTCAGCAGATGCAACAGCTATATGCCCGACTGCAACAGGAATTTCCCCCTATTGACACCCTCTCAATGGGAATGAGCCACGATCTGGAACTGGCAGTTGAACATGGTGCCACGATGGTGCGCATTGGTAGTGCTATCTTCGGCGCGCGAGACTACAGCCAAAAACCAGCCTGATTGGCCGAAGGACCCTTGTTTTTGGTACCCTACGCCCAAATACTATTGGAATTCGCGGCATTGCCGCACAGCTTTTGCTAAAGACAGAGGATTTTATGTCAGACAAGCGCATCTGTTTTATCGGCGCCGGCAACATGAGCCGTAGCATTATCAGTGGATTGGTCAGCAGTGGTTATAATGCCGCATTAATTGAAGCCAGCAACCCGAGTACCGGTAAACTGGAGGCGCTACAGGCTGATTTTGGCATTAATGTTACCACCGACAATCTGGCCGCAGCCAAAGCCGCAGATGTGATTGTGCTGGCGGTAAAACCACAGCTGATGCAGCAAGTCTGTGAAGCTTTAAAATCGCTGGATCTTAACGATAAATTGCTGATTACCATTGCCGCCGGCATTAATGCTGCACGCTACAGTGATTATTTCGCGCAGCCAGTAAAACTGATCCGCACCATGCCCAACACACCGATGCAAATTGGCGCAGGCATGAGTGGTATGTACGCCCCCGTCACTATCAGCGATGAAGACAAAGCGATCTGTAACCGGATCATGTCCAGTGGCGGTCAGGCAGTATGGGTTGATAAGGAATCCGATCTCAATCTGGTAATCGCACTTGCGGGTAGCTCTCCAGCCTACTTTTTCCTGTTTGTCGAGGCTATGATAAAGGCGGCTGCCGATCTTGGCATGGATGAAGAGAAAGCCAGAACCCTGGCACAGCAGGCAGCACTGGGGGCGGCGAAGATGCTGCAGGAAAATCCACAGCTTTCGCCGGAACAATTGCGTAAAAATGTCACCTCGAAAGGCGGCACAACGCACGAAGCTGTAGAAACCTTCAAACAGGGCGATCTACCAGGGCTAGTAAAACAAGCTATGAACAACTGTATTGCCAGAGCTGAAGCAATGGCTAAACAATTCTGATCAACCATAGAGAACTACGACATCCATGAATGCATTCGCTTATCTAGTCAACACGCTGTTTGATCTATATCTGATGGTGGTAATTCTGCGTATCTGGTTACAACTGGCTCGGGCAGATTTCTATAACCCTTTCAGCCAGTTTATCGTGAAGGCGACCCATCCGATTGTGGCACCTATGCGCCGTATTCTGCCTGCCGTTGGCGGCATTGATACCGCATCAGTCGTGCTGGCGCTGGCAGTCGTCATAATAAAAATTTTGCTGCTGTCACTGATAGCGGGAGCACAATTCGATTTTGCCACCACCCTATTATTTGCGCTTGTGTCTGTCATTAAGGAAGCCGGAGTTCTGTTGTTCTGGATCCTGATTATCCGCGCCATCCTCAGTTGGGTAAGCCAGGGGAGCAATCCATTTGAATATGTGTTGGTGCAATTGACCGAACCATTACTGAGCCCTATCCGCCGTATCATTCCGCCTATGGGAGGATTAGATCTGTCAGTCCTGATACTGATGATTGGTCTCAATTTTCTGAACATGCTGTTAAGCCAGTATATTCCATACTGGGCTGTGGCCTGATGGCCGCAGTAGTGCAAGAGCAGCAGGACCTGCTGCTCTGTCTCTACATTCAACCCAAAGCCAGCCGCGATCAGTGGGTTGGCATTCATGGTGACGAGCTAAAAGTCGCCATCACCGCCCCGCCAGTTGATGGAAAAGCGAATGCCCATCTGGAAAAATGGCTGGCGAAAGCCTTTCGAGTGCCCAAAAGCCAAGTACAGATAGTGAAAGGTGAATTAGGACGTCACAAGCAGATTCGTATCGTGTCGCCTAATGAGATCCCGGATGTGATCCAACAATTACTCTGAGCTTATCTGTGACCGGCATAGGCTTCTGTCGTCATTACAGTTATAATCCCCGCCATGTTGCAGTAACCCTCAGAATCTCAGTGCGCCGAATTCTACTGTTAGTTGTGTTATGGCTGGCTACAGTCAGCATTGCCTATGCAGAGCAGAATCTGCAGGTTGGGCATTACAACATTCACTACATGGCATTACCCAGCACGTTTCTGACGCCAGCAATTGCCCATAACTACGGAATAGAACGCACGGCTTATACCGGGTTTCTCAATATCGTCGTGCAAGACCTCAACCAACCCGAGAAACCTATGGTACCGGTAGCGATCAGCGGAATTGCCACCAACATTCTTGATGCCCGCTTTAAACTGAAGTTTCGCGAAATTCGCGAGGGCAGCTCGATATATTACCTGGCAGAATGCCCTTATCGGGATACCGAAGAGATCCGCTTTCAGCTAGTGATCCGCAAAGATAATGACCTGAATACTACTCTGGATTTTAGCCAAAAATTCTTTAACGACTAGCCTGATGTTTTGCCATCATCGCCAGAGTTTGGCTATCATTGCGCCAACTCAACGCAGGAAATATCCATGAAAAAAATTGTGTTAGCCAGCGGCAACAAAGGCAAACTGACCGAATTTGCTGACATGCTGGCAGACTTCAATATCGAAGTTGTGCCGCAGAGCACCTTTAAGGTCACAGAAGCTGTCGAAGACGGCTTGAGCTTTGTGGAAAATGCCATCATCAAAGCCCGTCATGCCGCAAAAGCGACCGGCCTGCCTGCCATTGCCGATGATTCAGGGTTGGAAGTTGACGCACTCCATGGCGCGCCGGGCATTTACTCCGCCCGCTACAGTGGCGAACACGCCACCGCGGTATCAAATTACCAAAAGCTGTTAATGGCATTACAACAACAACCCGCACCACGTACAGCGCGCTTTCAGTGTGTATTGGTATATATGCGCCATGAAAATGATCCCACCCCGATCATCTGCCAAGCATCCTGGGAAGGTGAGATTGGTGATGAAGCCAAAGGCGAACATGGTCATGGCTACGATCCGGTGTTTATCCCGCGGGGATTTCGCCAGACTGCCGCCGAACTCAGCAGTGATGAAAAGAACCAACTGAGCCATCGCGGAAAAGCGTTAAAACTGCTGCTGGAAGCCTTTCATCAGCAAGGGATTATCGATTGATGCTGACGTTGCCGCCATTAAGTCTCTATATCCATATTCCCTGGTGCGTGCGTAAATGCCCCTACTGTGATTTTAATTCTCATGCCCAGCAAGGAGAGTTACCGCAGCAACAGTATGTGGATGCACTGCTAGCAGACTTAACAGCAGATTTACCTTATGTGCAGCAGCGCTCGTTGCACAGCATTTTTATTGGTGGTGGCACTCCGTCACTGTTTGATGCCAGTCAGATAGCCCGGCTACTGCAAGGCGTAAGACAACGCATTCCCTTTAGTGATGACATTGAAATCACTATGGAAGCCAATCCCGGCACACTGGAACATGATGATTTTGCCGCCTATCGGAAGGCCGGGGTTACCCGCGTATCGATGGGCGTACAGAGTTTTGCCACCGACAAACTCAATATTCTGGGCCGCATTCACGGCAGTGACGAAGCCAAAAAGGCAGCCAAGGCTTTGGCTAGCGCAGGTTATCAGAGCTTTAATCTGGATCTGATGCACGGCCTGCCGGGACAGGATCTACAACAAGCACTGAGTGATATTGAAACCGCAGCTGCGCTGAATCCACCACATTTATCCTGGTATCAGCTCACCATTGAGCCCAATACCCTGTTCCATTCCAGACCACCACAGCTACCGGATGATGAAGCGTTATGGCAGATTTACCGCAGCGGCCAACAACGGCTGGCAGAACTGGGCTATCGCCAGTATGAGATTTCCGCCTATGCCAAACCCGGCTTCGAATGTCGCCATAACCGCAACTATTGGGAGTTTGGCGATTATCTTGGCATTGGCTGTGGCGCTCACGGCAAAATTACCTTGTTACCGCAGCAGCAACTCTTTCGCACCGTCAAAGTTAAGCATCCTAAAGGTTATCTGGCGGGGAATTACCTTTATGAAGTCAATGATATCGCTACCGACGACCTGCCACTGGAATATCTGATGAATCGTCTGCGGTTGATGGTGCCAATCCCCAAAGCTGAATTTGAAAGTCGCACCGGCCTGGCTGCATCATTATTGGATGAGGGTATGCAGCGCGGCATAGACAAGGGGCTGGTTATCACACATCCCGATAGCTGGGAACTTACCGAAAAAGGCCACTTTTTTGTCAACGAGCTGCTAGGCGAATTTTGCTGAACGATTGATGACTGCTCCACAATAAAAAAATCCTCCACTAACGGAGGATTTTTTTAACTCAGACACCCAGGGTTTACTGGCGTTTGGCAAAAATGTCGGCGTATTTTTCATCCCAAATAGGTGGGGTACCGATATGATTTTTAATGAAATCAATAAAGGCACTCACCTTTGGTGCCAAGTGTTTACGGCGCGGATATACGGCCTGTAATGGCAAGTGGTGTACCAAGTGCCACTCCGGTAATAATGGCACCAACTTACCTTCTTCGATTTCATTTTCCAGCAGGTAAGTCGCCATATATACAATACCCAGGCCACTAACTGCGGCGGATTTTAGCGCTGGCGCGTTATCAACGCGGAAGTTACCATTCACGCCGATCTCGCAGTAGTCGTCGCCGCGCTTGAACTGCCAGACGCTGTGCTCGTGCCACTCACCGTGATAGACCAGACAGTTATGTTCTACCAACTGTTCCGGACGGCTCGGCTTACCGTGATTAGCAATATAGGCAGGTGAAGCTAACAGCATGAATTGGCATTTCATTAACGGTCGAGCCACCATACCCAGCGGCAGCTGTTCTGACATGGTCAGTAACAGATCCAAACCTTCACTTACCACATCAACCTTGTGATCCAGCAAACTGACTTGCAATTCCAGCTCTGGATGGCGCGACATAAATTCGGGCAATGCCGGAATAATATGGGCAGTGCCGAAGGATTGAGAGATACCAAGTTTCAGTACGCCACGCGTGGCATCATTCAGATTATGCACACTGGCGACAGCCTGGTCGGCACCGCGTAACAATTCTTCACCTTGGGTATAAAGCAGATTACCTGCTTCAGTCAGGCTAAGACTACGAGTAGTTCGCTGAATAAGTTGAACACCAAGCTTGTGTTCCAGATCAGCTACCTGGGTACTGACCTTGGACTTTGAGATCCCCAGACGACGCGCTGCAGCACTGAAACTGCCAGCACGGGCAACATGGGTAAAAATCGCAATGGGTTCTAATAGTTCTAACATGAAAGTCGCCTTAAGCCTTTAACTTCTTTAAGTTTTTAACGACAAAGTCATCACTCCGACCTTGGGAGCAATCAACAGAAAACCTGCGAATCACACATCATTGATGAATGTGTTGCCAAGCCATCTCTAGCAACGGTGGCAGGTTAGCGTGGAAAAGTATATCAAGTCTTTGTTCGCTACTCTAACCCCATCGTTCTGTATTCGCAAAAAAGACCGGATCAATCAAATAAAAAACCCCGCACAGGAAGGATGAAGTGCGGGGAAAGGTCTACGTACAAGGAAGTTATTAATTAACGCGATTAGGGCCGACCAGAAATCAGTGGATATGCGGCTAACGCAGGGACACTTTTACGCAATTGCCCTTCAATCTCCTGCAATTGCTGGAAATTTTCACAAAGCGCATCGGCACGCTTATCTATCGCATCAGAACGGGCATCCATCTTCTGATCGATCGCTTCGCCAAGCTTGTCCATCTTCTCGCCAAAAGCGTCCATGCGTTCACTAAAGTCACCTTCACCATCCATCATGCTCTTACCGATATTGACCATGATGGAACCCATAGACTGCATCACCAGATCTTCAACCTGCTTGGAAAACTCTTCATCGAATGCTTTATCTATGGTGTCGTCAGTTGCGCCAATAAAATAGGTATCGCCATTGTGGTACACCACTTTACTGATACGCTCATGCAGCTTACCCATCATATCGTTGAGCTTGGCACCGGTTTCATCACCGAGCAGCGGCGTTAATGCAGTAGTTACCGCCTCATTAGCCATACTCAAGGCGTCACTTACCACACCGACAACTTCCGGTACCTGTTGAGCCATACCCTGATGATATTGATTCAGCAATTGTTTCTGTTCAGCATTGAGCGGCACTTCCTTACCATCCACATACAAGTGGTCCATCTCAATACGGTAATGTTCTTTCCCTTTCTCGCCGACGACCATCTGCTGTGGTGTGAGGGTGACATCGTAATTCAGCGACACATTGCAGCTATCGTGGTGATGGCCAATTTCCATCGCGGCGGCAGACATTGCCGGTATCAATAATGCGCATCCCAGAGTCATGCCCAGCATCAGAGTTTTCATTCGAGTTATCCTTTTCAAATTATTCATCAAACTGAAAGCAGTAAAGCACACACCATGCCAAATTTTATCTTATTGTATTTTATATAAATTTTTACAACATGAATCGATATCTAGCTATGTGGTAGCGAAACACACCAGCTTTTGGTGAATATGACGATAAAGAAAGGTGAAAAGGTTGGAACAAACATAAAAAAAGCAGTGCCATAGCACTGCCTTTCAATAACTCAGGGACGATTAACCCCACCAGATATCGTAGAGTTCGCTGATCTCTATCTCTTCGACATTGAGGCTTTTCAGAAAACGCTCAACGGCCTGACGGTCATCATCAGTACATTTACCAAGACGCTGAGTGGCGACAACGCCATCCCATAAGCGATGGCCACCGCCATGGAAACCTAACTCACGCGGCTCAATCACTTCATTGATAAAGCGTTCTACGTGCTCATCAATAGCGTCTTCGCTCAGGCTGTCAGCAAAGCGCCAGCTCACATCGAAACCTAACTCCTGAAACTCATCAACCCGCAACTTTTTGCGCAAACGGCGACTACGAATGGCCATGGCAACCTCTCTGTTACTTTCGTTATTCGGTACGTTCGAACATCAAATCCCAAACACCATGCCCAAGGCGTTGGCCGCGGGCTTCAAATTTGGTCAGTGGCCGATAGTCAGGCCGAGCCACCACAGTACCATCAACTGACTGATTTTTATAGCCTGGAGCCTGGTTCATCACTTCCAGCATGTGTTCGCTGTAGTTTTCCCAGTCCGTTGCCATATGAAATACACCACCGATTTTTAACCGGGAACGCAATAACTGCACAAATTCTGGCTGCACAATACGGCGCTTATGGTGACGTTTTTTATGCCAAGGGTCAGGGAAAAACAGCTGCACGCGCGCCAATGAAGATTCTGGAATAGTGTGCTGCAACACTTCCACGGCATCATGATGAAACACCCGTAGATTTTTCACACCTGCTTCAGCGGCCGCTGCCAGACAGGCACCAACGCCAGGCTTATGGACTTCAATACCGATGAAATCTTTTTCTGGTGCCGCTTGTGCCATTGCCACCAGCGATGCGCCCATGCCGAAACCAATCTCCAGCACCACATCGGCATTACGACCAAATATCTGCTGCAAATCCATCGCTTCAGCCGAGTATTCCAACCCCATGCTATCCCAATGTTGCTCAATAGCCTGTTCCTGGCCTTTGGTCAGGCGCCCTTCTCGCAACACAAAGCTTTTGACTTTGCGCAGATACTTGCCTTCTTCATTATATTCAGCAGTGGTGACTTCGCTCATTATTGCCCCTGACCTGGCCAGACATCATAAAAAGAAGGGCATTATGCAAAGTTCATCGGTGAGTGCAAGCCCCGCTTGTGGAAAAGTATATCAATAAGCGATTAGTTCGCTATCAACCACAGCAATATACCTTGTACAGAGATCCGGCTAAAGCTACACTGCGGCCCATGAAAACACCGTCTTTTTCGCAACGCATTATCACCTGGTACGGTCAGCACGGCCGTAAAACCCTGCCCTGGCAACTCAATAAAACCCCTTATAAAGTATGGGTTTCAGAAATTATGTTGCAACAAACACAGGTAGCAACGGTCATCCCCTACTTCAACCGTTTTATGGAGCGCTTTCCCAATGTGGTAGCACTGGCAGACGCTGATACTGATGAAGTGCTGCATCTGTGGACCGGACTGGGCTACTATGCCCGCGCCCGCAATCTGCATAAGGCGGCGCAGTTAATCCGCGACAAACACAACGGAGAATTCCCCGAACAGTTTGATGCAGTGATGGCACTGCCAGGCGTAGGCCGCTCCACTGCAGGAGCCATTCTGTCACTGTCGCTCGGCCAGTATCATCCAATTCTGGACGGTAACGTAAAACGCGTACTGGCCCGCCACGCCGCGATTGACGGCTGGCCTGGACAGCCCAAAGTCGAGCAAGCACTGTGGCAACTGGCAACGGAACGGTCACCGACCACCGAGATTGCCCAATACAATCAGGCGATGATGGATATGGGAGCTGGCATCTGCACCCGCTCACGGCCTGCCTGTGCGCAATGTCCGGTAGCACTTGACTGTCAAGCGCAACAGATGGGCAAACAGCGCGACTATCCAGGGAAAAAACCGAAGAAAGCCATTCCTGCCAAAGATGCCTGGCTGCTGGTGATCAGACATAACGACGATATCTTGCTGCAGAAACGGCCACCTGCCGGCATCTGGGGCGGACTCTGGTGTTTTCCGCAATACGCCACTAAAGCGGCGTTACAACAAGCGGTAACCACGCTGGGTTATGCACCCGACCAACTCGAAGAACTGCCAGGATTTCGCCATACCTTCAGTCACTTCCATCTGGATGCACAGCCACTGCTGCTCACATTACAGAGTGATGCCGACACGATTGCCGCGAAATTACAGCAAACTGCCGAATCGCAGGATGCGGTCATGGAAGCTGCCCCCAGTCTCTGGTATAACTTAGGCCAACCATCACGGGTCGGACTGGCCGCCGCTACCGAGCGGGTTCTGGCCGGCTTAAAACCTAGTGCAATTGAGGAGTAACAGTCTTATGGCACGCACAGTTCACTGCGTCTATTTCAACAAAGAAGCTGACGGGCTGGATTTTCAACTCTATCCGGGTGAAATCGGCAAACGCATTTTCGACAACATCAGTAAAGAAGCCTGGGCGGCATGGCAGCATAAGCAAACCATGTTGATTAACGAAAAAAAACTTAACATGATGAATGCTGAACATCGTAAGTTTCTTGAAGAACAGATGGTGCACTTCCTGTTTGAAGGCGGTGATGTCCACGTTGAAGGCTACGTACCACCAAAAGAAGAAGAGCTGTAACATTTTGAGGCTCTTCTACAAAATATAAATATCAATAGCTAATTAAATCTCGTTTAAATCTATTTATAGAGGTTTATGACTGAGACTCTCAGTTCACCAAGGGGCTAACGGTCGGCGAAAAGGCAATTGCGGTTTATGGTTTCAGCTCGGACACTAGTGCCACAACCAAACGCCCTTATTTAACCTTTGTTTCGATATAAGCTAGCCAACAGAAAAGCCAGGGCGACAGCCTTGGCTTTTCTGTCTGGAATACGCTATCTGCTTCAGACTCACTGATTAATAAGGTTGCCAGTCATCCACGTCTAACCTTTCGGTTTCTTGGGTTTTACCGCAATTAGTGCAATCAGGATCACCACGGCGATCACCAAGCCCTGAGTTAGCGTCATGCCATGTTTTTGAGGAACAGGTTGTTGCTGTTGAATGGCTGTAGACTGCTCACTAAGCGTTTTATTTGTAAGGATTTTCGTTTCGGGTGAGGAAACACCAGAGGCATCGTCGGCCATCATAATTTGCCATTGACGGCCACAGACCGCTGCCGGATTGACGTCTGTAGCGGCACATTTTTGCTGCAAATTCATCTGACCTCCTGTCTACCATTCATTGAATCCAGCTTAACCTAAATAAGCTATTCTTCAAATTTTCGGCTAACACGGGTCATGGCGAAAAGTAGCCAAAGGTATAACCTTTTAGGGAAATCTGGCTTTTGTGTCCAAATACAGCTTATAGAGACTGCACGGCATGACTCTTAAACCAGGTATAGGCCAGACCAGTAAGCGCCAATACAGTTCCACCAGCACATACAGCAGTCCAGCCACCGAACTGATAAAGGTTGACCGATACCCAGGACCCCAGTGCACCACCAATAAAGTAACAGGTCATATAGCCTGCATTGAGGCGATTACGCAGTTGCTGTTGCAGGCTATAAATCACATTCTGATTGCTGACATGTGTCATCTGCACCGCCAGATCCAGCAATACCACACCAGCCAACAGTAATAGCAGCGAGTTGCCTGCAAAAAACAGTAGCATCCAGCTGACAAGCGAGCAGCCGAGCCCCAGCCAGGTACCGGTATTACCTTTACCGGCATCAGCCAGTTTACCTGCCCAACGCGCTGCGGCTACCCCGGCAACGCCCGCTAAGCCAAACAAGCCGATGGTGGCATCGGAATATTCATAGGGTGGATTGGCCAACAAGAACGCCAGCGGGGTCCAGAACATGGTGAACATGGCAAATGACAGTCCGCCGAGAAATGAACGTGATCTGAGCTTGGGTTCGGAGCCGAATAAGCTCAATAATGACCGCATCAGCTCACGATAACCGATGGCAGTTTCAGTCCGATAAACGGGCAAGGTTCGCGCCAGCAACAAAGTAATGAGCAGCATCGCCATCGCTGCCAGCCAGTACACCGCCTGCCAGGAAACCAGCGTCGAGATCATCCCGGCCACCACTCGCGCCAGCAAAATCCCCAGCAACAAGCCTCCCATCACCGTTCCGACTACCCGGCCACGCTGTGAAGGATCGGCCAAGGTTGCTGCCAGTGGCACCAAAACCTGCGCGACTACAGAACAGGCGCCGGCCACAGCGGTTCCCAGCAATAACCAATATAAATTGGGTGCCATGGCGCTGATAAAGAGTCCGACTGTTGCCAGTAGCATCATCACGATGATTAAACGACGACGTTCCACCATATCGGCCAACGGCACCAATAATAGTAATCCGGCACCGTAAAACAGCTGAGCGGTAGTGACCAACATACCGGCGGCAGTGTGCGACACCTTAAAATAATTGGCTATAGTATCCAGCAGCGGCTGCACATAATAGTTGTTCGCTACAGCAACACCAGTGGCAACCGCCATTAACAACACCAGTAATGGAGACAGCATACGCGTTTCAGTGGAAGCCATGGTTGAATCCTTAAACATGGAGAGATCGCAGACGCCATATCGCCAGCGGGAGGCATATCATAACAACTCATTACGGATTTAGCTTGACGGTATTTCGTCTGCAACTGATACAGAGGACAGTAGCAACACCTCCCAACACAACGGTCACTGTGGCATAGTTGATGCCACTATTAGTGGTTCATCCGCAAATTTGCCCATTAACTGAGCGAACAGCGGCGCTCCTGCCAAAAAGCGCTTGCAGTAGTAAAATAACCTGCTTTATCATACGCCCACTTTAAAAACAGCCGTTGTTAATTGTCTTTGAAGTAGCGTACTGGCGCTCAACTCAGTTGCCCGAATAGCTCAGTCGGTAGAGCAGCGGATTGAAAATCCGCGTGTCCCTGGTTCGATTCCGGGTTCGGGCACCATTTTTATGCCGGCATAGCTCAGTTGGTAGAGCAACTGACTTGTAATCAGTAGGTCCCGAGTTCGACTCTTGGTGCCGGCACCATGAATTTAGAAAAGCCACTCAATTGAGTGGCTTTTCGCTTTTCCAGCGTCAGAATTGATTCGTCGTATTTCTGACATAAAAAAGAGCGCCGCAGCGCCCTCTTTCAGACATCAGCGATTACAGTGCAGCTTCAAACTGTACCAAACGTGGGATCTGGTTCAGAGATGTCAGGTGGCTGTAGATCGGGCCGAGCAAACCGCGCTTACGCAGATCCAGGAAGTCTTCATCAGACATTTCTGCCAGCTTACGCTCATCGATCAGATAGATACCGTTGATGTTACGTTGCTCGCCTTTCACTTCAACTGTTAGTGTCTGGGCAATCAACAGATTCTTGCTTGCCAGATAACCAAGAATGGCACGGCTCTGTTGATCCTGTTCAAAGTGTTTCAGCAAAGCTTCCCGGCGATTTTTCAGGAATTCAGTTTCTTCGCCATCAGCAAACAGTGCTTCGCCTTCTGCTTTATTGACCTGGTCGCTGCTTTCACGCACGCCAATCCAGACTTTATCTTTCTGCTCTGGGTTCAACACAACTGTCAGAGGGAAGTCACGCAGTACATTAGGAATGTAGTTACCCAACCATTCTTCGCCTTTGACCAGCAGGTTCTGGTTAGGCTTCAGACCTAACATCATCACCGCCTGGAATTCGCCAGTTTCGTTATTTTTGATAAAGACAACCGGTACATCAACGGCCGCATACAGCAGCTCGTGCAGAGAAACAGGTAACAGGTGCTGATCAGCTACGTGGGCATATTTCGGTGCTGAAAACTTAACGTCTGCATGCTTTTGGTTATCAAGCAGCACAAATGGTTCGCTCATCGAAAGCTCCTTGAGGGCTCTTACTTTAAAATTATGTTAAAAAATTGAAAGGAAACTGCTTCCCTTGTACTAGTTATACCCTGTTTACTATCTGATAAAAAACCGTAACCATCGCAAACGTGACACAACTGCCGGGATTTTCACCAGTTGCTTAGTGAAGTTTAAGTTTTGGCCGATGCCATTTAAGCAATCGCTGGGCGAATCGGTAAACCAATGCAGAAAACCAGCCATACAGGCTTGCCAGATGGCGCTGATATAACGACATATACATGATGCGCGCGATATAACCTTCGATGAACAACGAACGCGAACGCAGATTGCCCATGAGGTTGCCCACCGCAGAAAAACGGCTCAATGACACCAACGAACCATAGTCATGGTAACGGAATGGCAATTCCGCTTTACCCTCTAAACGGTTAACCAGATTTTTGTAGAGGGTATCGGCCATCTGCGCTGCGGCCTGCGCTCTTGGGGGCACGGCTCTGCCATTATCCGTAACCATTGCTGCACAATCACCTAGGGCGTAAATGTATTCCTGACCTTTGACTCGCATACAGGCGTCAACTTCTACCTGGTTACGCTTATTGATTGGCAAATCGGTGAACTGCTTCAATAAATCTGGCCCTTTAACACCTGCGGCCCAGACTTTCAGCCCGGCGGGGATTATCCCATCCTGAGTCACAAAGCCCTCTTTAGTTACTTCTTTTACCTGTACACCAATGTGCAGTCGCACACCAATATGATCCAGAACCGACTGCGCACCACCGCTCACTTTGTCCGGTAAGGCAGGCAAAATACGTTGCGCGGCTTCAATGAGGTGAATTTCCAAATGGGACTTATCGATATTGAGGTAGCCAAAATCTTTTACCGATTCCAAGACATGATAGAGCTCGGCCGCCAATTCGACACCGGTGGCACCCGCGCCAACAATACCAATACTGAGCTTCTCATTGGTTTCATCCAGCAGTAACAGATTGTCGAGCAGCTTTTGGTGGAACAGATTAGCGCTTTCCAGATTGTCGAGGAAAATACAGTGCTGTTCCGCCCCTGGGGTATTAAAGCTATTGGAAACACTGCCAATCGCCAGCACCAGACAGTCATATTTTACGTGCCGTTCGCCGAGCAGTTCCTCGCCCTGTTTATTGGCGACTTTCGATAAGGTGATCTCTTTCTGTTGCGGATCGCAGCCGATGATTTCTCCACGTAGGAAACGGTAACCGTTTTTGAGTCCGTGGTCACGGTAGAGCAATCCTTCAATGGATTGATCGATGACGCCAACCGCCACTTCATGTAACTTGGGTTTCCAGATATGAACCGGACTCTTATCCACCAGACAGATCTCGGCTTTGCCGCTCAGGCCCAATTTACGACCCAACTTAGACGCCAGCGCTAATCCACCAGCACCACCGCCAACGATCACGATTCTTTTTGTGGCCACATCACCCTCCGACATCAGCCAAAGCGGCCTTATACATATCATAAAACCGCTAATTTGATAATTGCTTCTTTAGCAAAGCTTTTATTAATTTTTATTAAAACAAACAGATAGTGTTAGTTACTGGCTTTATCCAGCCGCTTTAACGTGCGAAACATCCACACGCACAATAATGAACTGCAGCAGGATAATGAAATCCACACCCCAGTGATGCCCAGCAATGCACCTAATAACCACAACAACGAGGCCACCAGTAAAATTTTACTGCCGGTCAGCATTGCTGCTTCTTTAGGGCGATTGATGGCCTGGAACAGACTCGCGCCCACCAGCACCATGCCTTCAAAGGGTAACCCCCAGAAATACAGATGCATACCCGCAATTGCCACTGGCGCTAATTGCGGGTTATCGCCAGCAAATAACCATAACATCCACTGTGGTTTGCCGTAGACAATCAGCCAGCCAATCAGCGCTGTAACAAGGGTGACAGTGAAGGCTAACTTAGCCGCCTGCCGTACTCGCTGTGGCTGCCGGGCGCCGGTGTTGAAGCTGAGGATAGGTTGGGTACCAAGCGCAATGCCTTCAAAAATGAGATAGAACATCGCTTCGGTATAGCCGATGACACCATAGGCAGCGAGGTGCAGTTCGGTGCCTTGCCATAAGATAGCGATGTTATGCAGCGTCAGGACCACCGACAAGTAAAGACTCATCAGCATGCTGGATAGACCCAGACGACAAATGCCTTTTACATGGTGCCAGTGCAAGCGCATCTGCTGTAGATTTAGTTGCAAGCGGGTGCGCGAGCAGAAGAAATGCCGTAAGCAAAACGCTGCAGTCATACCGTGAGACAACATGGTGGCGATGGCAGCTCCGGCTAACCCGAACGGCAACACCACGATGAACAACCAATCGAGGAAAGTATTGAGGATACCGCCGAAAATTAAAATCAGCGTAACGGTCCCGGGATGTCCGTCATTACGCAGCATGGCGGCGAAGGTTGTCGCCAATATGGGCAGCGTCCCCAAGGCAAAATACCAGAACAGATAATTACGGGCGTAAGCCAGCACTTGTCCGTTGGCGCCTAACAATTGCAGTATCGGTTCACTCAACAAGGTGCCTGCAATTGCCAGCGTGACACCACAAATCAGTGCCAGCGTAAAACTGTTACCCACGACCTGGCGGGCATCAGTGACTTTACCTTGTCCCAATAATAACGACACCTGAGCGGCACCGCCCATGCCAATTAGGGTTCCCAATGCGTAGAGGATGGCGCCGACCGGATATGCGAGGGTGATACCGGCAAGGCCATCAGCCCCAAGGTAATGACCGATAAACATGCCATCAATGGTTACATAAATGCCGGTTGCCAGCATTGCCGCAATAGTTGGCACCGCATAGCGCCAGAACAAGCGCGGGATCGGCATCTCCATCAGTGCCAGATCCGCCGCCGTTCCGCTTTGAATGCTGGTTGTCATTAAAGCTCCATGCGACCCAAAGACAATAACTGTTGTTCAATGGCAAGCGCATCCAAAGGCTGCTGACTAATCAGCTCTAGGCGCGAGTCCATCGCCTCATCCAGCTCTTCGAAACTGAGCTCACCATCCAGCATGTTGAACGCGGCAATACCGTCAGAGGTGATCATCACCGCCTTGAGTCTTAGCAGTTGCTGGCTGCTAATCCATTGCACCAATGGCGCTAAATCGAATACCCATTGTGGGCTGAATTTCCAACCGTAGCTGTAGGCGTGGGCATCCTGATGAGCCTTAAACACAAAGCCTTGCGCATTAAATGGCACCGCTGCATTGTCAGCAGAGGTGTAATCAGGCGTTGGTTGCAGTAGCGCATTTACTTTTCGGTTAGCGGTTTTAACGCCTGCTGGATGCTGCAGTAATGACCACAACGCCCGCGGAAGCGTTTGCTGCTGCGACCATTGCAGCAGTGGCTGATTGAGATCTCGGTCGGTAACAAATTGCTGTAATTGCTGTTGTACTTCGACCTGTTGCTGCCAAAGATCGGCCTTGGATGCCAGCAAAATATCGGCACTGGCTAACTGCGATACGAATGTGTCATTCGTGAGATAGCGGTTATCTGCCAGTTTACGCGGGTCCAACAGGCATACAGAAGACAGCAGGCGAATGGATTGCGCGAAGACTTGCGACTGTAAGGTGCGGATGATTTGCAGCGGATGACCGAGGCCGGTCGGTTCAATCAACAGTCGCTGCGGTTTTGCCTTCGCCAATAACTGCGTCACTGCGACTTGCAGCGGCACGCCAGCGGCGCAGCAGATACAGCCCCCAGCAACTTCGCGGATCACTACATCTTGGCGGCTTCCCATCAGGCTGGCATCGATACCAATTTCACCGAACTCATTCACCAGCACCGCCCAGGTTTCAGCGACGGGTTTCGCCTGTAACAGCGCTTTGATAAAGGTCGTTTTACCTGAACCAAGAAAACCGGTAATCACATGGGTCGGAACAGCGGCAACAATCATAGCAACATTCAGCAGGACAGAAATCTGAGCGCCAAGTGTACCCAAATCTCGGTTCAGCCACACCTGTTATCAACGTCGACGGTGATTGGCTTTATTGCTGCGCGCAGCGGCCTGGAAGCGGGAGCGGCTTTTTGTGGCAGCTTTCGGAGTTGTCACTGCACTGCGATAACGCTCTGGCAATGCGGCGGTGGTTTCGTATCCGGCAGGGGTTAGTTGCGGGATTGAAAGCTTAAGTTCCTGCTGAAGGGCTTGTAGTTGCGATAATTCCTGCGGACTTATGAGGGTATAGGCTTCACCATCCAGGCCCGCACGCCCAGTTCGCCCGATACGATGCACATAATCCTCAGACTCTGGGGGCAATTCAAAATTGATCACTCTTGGCAGCGCCGGAATATCCAAGCCACGGGCGGCAACATCGGTCGCCACCAGCACCCGAATACGGCCTTCAGCAAAATCCGCTAAGGCGCGGTTGCGTGCGCCCTGGGTTTTATCACCGTGAAACACGGCGTTGCTAATACCATCGAGGGTGAGCTCTTCGCCCAAACGGCTGGCAGCGTCCTTGGTATTAACAAACACCAAGGTTTGCTGCCAATTGTTTTTGCCGACTAACTCCGCTAACAATTCCGCTTTGCGCTGCTTGGCGACCAACAATACCTGCTGCTGAATGTTTCCCTGTTCGGCACTATGCGGCAATTCAACCCACAATGCCTGTTGGGTGAGTTGCTGCCCTAAGTTACGCACGGAGTCTGGAAAGGTTGCCGAAAACAGCATAGTCTGGCGCTTGCTGGGTAACCATTTCTGCAACCGCTGGATATCTTTGATAAATCCCAGATCCAGCATGCGATCAGCTTCGTCCAGCACCAGAAACTGTAGCTGACTCAGATTGAGATAATCCTGACTGAGATGGTCAAACAGCCGTCCCGGAGTGGCGACCAACACATCAACGCCCTGTTGTAACCGTTGCCGCTGCGGCCGGAAGTTCGCGCCACCATATACCGCCACAATCCGTAACTCGCTACCGGCCGCAAAGGCGGTAATATGAGTCGCCAGTTGCTGCGCTAACTCACGTGTTGGCGTAAGAATTAATGCTTGAGGGGCAGCAGAACTATGTGGTTGCGGATTGGTACTGAGCCTGGCAACGATTGGCAAACCAAAGGCAGCGGTTTTACCACTGCCGGTTTGTGCTGACACCAGCAGATCCTTCCCGGCCAAAGCCGCTGGCAACACTTGTTGCTGCACCGGTGTTAAGTGCTCATAGCCATAGTCAGCGACCGCTTTGAGTATTTGAGAAGGCAGAGAAGTTTCAGAAAACAGCATAGTCAGGCTCGTTGTCAAAAAACGCAGTATACAGGGTTAATGGCTGGCGCGCTCAGTCTGTTGACGGGCGTTTGGCGTTCAGGAAGCGTTGCTCGAATTCGCTGCTAGATACCGGTCTTGAGTAAAAATAGCCTTGGGCATAGTCACAATGGATCCGTTTTAGGATCTCGGCTTGCTGCTGAGTTTCCACCCCTTCGGCAATCACTTTCATACCCAATTTATGCGCCATAACGATAATCGCTTCGCACAGGGTCTGATTGCTGGCATCAACATCGATATTTTTGGTAAATGATTGATCTATTTTTAGATAATCAATATCAAATTTTTTCAGATAGGCCAGAGAGGAGTAGCCGGTCCCAAAATCATCCAACGACACCTGCACCCCAGCATCACGGTATGAAAGTAGCTTCTCAGATACCGCTATATTGGTATCCAGCAACAGCCCTTCAGTGATTTCAATACAGATGCCCCCCCCGGGAAGCTGCTGCAGGGTTTGTAGCCACTCCTGAAAACGCACACCTTCATCGCGAAACTGCACCGGCGACTTGTTGACACTGATCTGGATTTCCACACCCAGGCGCTCGCGCCAATCGGCGCTCTGCTTCACTGCCTGCTGAAATACCCAGTTTCCAATCGGAAAAATCAAACCGGTATCCTCTGCTATCGGGATGAATTGCGCGGGTGGCACCTGACCTCGTTGCGGGTGGTACCAACGGATCAGTGCTTCAGCTTTAGTGATTTTACCGCTGCTAAGTTCAACGATAGGTTGGTAGTTAAGTTCAAAGGCACTGCTCTCCACCGCCTGACGTAGGTCCTGGATCAACCGCATACGGTAATGTGCCTGCTGCTGCATTGATTCAGTGAAGTAATGGTAACGATTGCGTCCCTGGTTCTTGGCGGCATACATTGCCTGATCGGCATGTTTTAACAGCACATCTTCAGCTTCACCATCATCGGGATACAAGGTAATGCCAATACTGACACTGATGTAAGCCGTTTCATCACCCAACTTATAGGGTTCGGCGATACTACTGAGGATCTGTGCTGCCACACGTTCGATACCCTGTGAACTTTCTGCATCGGTGAGAATGATGGTGAATTCATCACCGCCAAGACGTGCGACAAAATCTGATTCGCGTACACAAGTACGCAATCGTTCCGCTGTCTGGATCAACAATTGATCGCCCATATCATGACCGAGGGTATCGTTGACCTCTTTAAAGAAATCAAGATCGAGAAACAACAGTGCCAGCTTACTGCCGCGGCGATGTGCCCGTTGTATTTCATGATACAGCTGTTCTAGCAACATCCGACGGTTCGGTAGACTGGTCAGCGGATCGTAATTGGCCTGGTGCCAGATCACCTGCTCGGAATGTTTCTTCTCGGTGATATCAGAGAACAGCACCACCCATTGTTGTGGCTCGCCTTTTTTACCACCGATAGTGTTGATGGTGAGCCAGGTGATGATCTCCTTACCGTCACGGCATTTTATCCAGAGTTCGCCTTGCCAGCGCCGCTGCTTACCCAGATCCTTTTTAATCGCATGAAAATCTGTGGCTGAGTAACGATCACTTTTCAACTGATTGATTTTTTTGCCGATAATATCTGCATCACGGTAGCCCGTCAGCGCGCAAAAGGCTGGATTAATATTGATAATTTCGCCATGACGATTAAGTACACTCATCGCCTCACTGCTGTTGTCGTAGACGGATGCCGCCAGTTTCAACGACGCTTCACGCTGCTTATCCTCGGTAATATCTTGGTGGATGCCACAGACTTTTAGCGGCACTCCTTCACGCCATTCCATCACTTTACCGACATCGCGGATCCACCGGAGCTGACCATCGGTGCGGCGTATGCGGTATTCGTTACGATAATCGGTGGTATTACCGGCAATATGTTGTTCCAGCGCGCGTAATGTCTGAATACGATCCTCGTCAACAATCGCATTGAGCCAGATATGTTTGCCTTTGCTCAATTCCTCGAAGGTACACCCCAGCAGATTAGCGGTCTGTTGGTCATGAGTGACCTGGTCGCGGCTCAAATCCCACATCCAATAGCCGAGGCGACTGCTGACCAACACTAACTCCAGTTCAGCATGGCTGACTGACAGCGCCTGCTGCGCTTCTTTGGCTGCCGTAATGTCGATATAACCGGCAATGACCAACTGCACCTGATGAAAACTGCGCTGGCAAGACACCGTTATATGGGTATACAGCAGCTGACCATTTTTCTTGATAAAGCGCTTTTCCAGCTCGTAACGTTCTATTTCGCCCTGCAGCATCCTTCTGAAATATTTATTACTTTCATCTATATCGCCACGGTGCGTCAGGCTATCCCAGGTTTTATGCAGCAACTCCGCTTCAGAGTAACCGAGCATCTGACAAAAATAAGGATTCACTTTAAGGAAGCGGCGGTCGGGCGAACTGATCGAGATACCATAGTTGCCTACGTTGAACTGCGAGCGGAACAGAAACTGATCCTGCAATTTCAGCTGCTGAGCAAGCTCCCGCTCTAAACGGTTAGATAACAGTTTGCCCATTAGCACCGTCACCAGTGGATACAACGTCAGCACCGGTGGCGCAATACGGGTAATGACATCAACTGCCATTGTGGCCGGTAACAACAGCATCCACAGCAGCATCGACACATGCACTATCAGCGAGAAGATAATCAGCTCAACATAACTGACGTGTGTCAGAGACTGACGATTCCAGTTCCGCCATTTACGCCACGCAATCCCCAACAAGCCACTGGTACATATCACACCAATACCGATAACGGCACCATCCCCCCCTAGATATAACCGGAATGCGGAAGCGATAACGCAGGCGATGAAGGTAGGGACGCCGCCAAAGAATAACCCGGTCACACACAACAGCACACTGCGGCAGTCAATGATCAAACCGGGACTAAAGGTCCAGGGCGTTAACATGACGGCAATACAGATCCCGCCGATCAGCGCACCTGACAGCAGTTGCCATAACAACCGATAACGGCTGTCATTACGATACAGAGGGATCGCATCGTAGATCAGGATCAATGCCAGCAACAATGCGGCATTTTGCACTAATGGAAGAAACATAACAGCGTCAATAGCCCCCAAAGAAAAACCCCTGCTTAACCGATCACAGTCTAGCAGAATCCTTTGAATTTCTTCGATTAATTGACTGAACTGTAGAGTTTGTCCACATATTCAGCGGCGCGGGCATGCCAATCAAACCGGCTGGCACTGGCAGCCTTCACCAATGTCTGCCAATGTGGTGTGCCAAAAAGTGTCAACGCTCGCTCTAATGTCTGTAGCAATGCGGCACTCTGTTGCGCCAGATCGCGCCCGTGAAACACAAAGCCGTTGTGACCATCGGCTACCGTATCCTTCAGGCCACCGACTCCGTGTACCAGACAAGGCTGTCCGGCTTTCAGCGCCAACATTTGACTGATGCCACAGGGTTCAAAGGAACTGGGCATCAGGAACAGATCGCCACTGTAATACAAGGCTTCAGAAAGCTGTTCATGATAGCCATTGATAAACAAGAAATTATCGTGACGTGCGGCCACTTCACTAAATTCTCGCGCCAAACTTGCATCGCCACTGCCCAGCAACCAGAAGCGGGCATTTTCATTCCAGGCTGACAGTCGCTGTAAGATGGCATCCAGCACTAATCCCCCCTGCCACGGTTGGCGCAGCAGCAGCATTTTCTGATCGGTGAGTCGTCCGACAGAGGTCAGTAAGAATCCTGGCGGTAACCCTTTTTGTGATAAGCGGATCTGCGCAATAATTTCCGACGGCTGCACAAATTCGCTGTATCCAAGTTTGCTCAGTAGTGCTAAATACGCGAGATCTTTCAGTTGATCGCGTATCTGCTGGCGCGAAATTGTCGGTGCAGGAGCGCAATAATCACAACCGTTCAGAATGCCAAAAAGCTTTCCTTCACGCCGTATCCGTTGCAGATCCAGCTCTAATCCTTCACCACCAAAAAAGCCTTCCTCTGGCCGAGAGGGTTGTAATACTTCCTCGGCATAGCCAGGAGATACCAGATGCACCGCATCACAAAGATTAATTGCCGCTCGCAACGGATTAACACAATCCGGATAACGCGGATCTAGTGCCGCAGCAAGACGTTTGTGACTGAGATTCGCCATGCCAGGAAACCAGGCGCGTAACGAGGAAATATCCCCTTCCAATGGGCGAATGCCCTGCATCGCCAGATTGTGAATGCTCAGAATAGTGGGGATTTGTTGCAGTTGGGTGTAGGCCGGTTCAAATGCGCGCAGCATCGCGAAAAAGCCACAATGCCAGTCATGCAGATGCAAGCGATCCGGCAAGGCGATTAAGCCACTACAGAGCAAGGTAGCCACCGCGGTACAAAATAACGCAAATTTACTGGCATCTGATGCAAACGGCCGCCCCGGACTATCTTGGGTATAGATGGCGTGACCGGGCGCGACAAACATCTCGTGTGCCAGCAGATAGATCCACACCTCGGGTTGTAATGGATTGGCGAGACGATAGAGTTTCAGCGGATAATGACCACTATCGAAAGGCACCACAAAGTCACAGACAAACGCCGCTTGTTGTTCCCTGGCGAGGAAACCGTAATCCGGCATAATCATGTCTACCGCAACCCCATGGGGCTGCAATGCAGGCGCCAGATCGCGCAAGACATCCGCCATTCCACCGACTTTGGCACCCTTAAGCGCTGCATTTTCTGCAGCCAGCATCAATACCCGCATCGACTATTGGTTTTCCTGTAATTATTATTCGTAACCCACTGGCAGCCCTAACATATCACGGGTTACCAACACCACACCGCCTTCTGATACGCGAAAGCCCTTAGCACGGTCATGTTCGTGGTTATAGCCTATCTCCATCCCTTCCGGAATAATACAGCCACGATCAATAATCGCCTTGCGAATACGGCAGTTACGCAATACCACCACATCGGGCAAGATCACAGTATCTTCGACTACCGAGTACGAACAGACACGAACCTCGTTAAACAGCACACAGCGCCTGACGCTAGCCCCGGAAATAATGCAGCCACTGGAGACCACAGAATCCACGGCCATACCGCGGCGCCCATCGTCATCAAACACAAATTTGGCAGGCGGCAGCTGTTCCTGATAGGTCCAGATAGGCCATTTGGCGTCATACAGATTCAGTGCGGGTGTCGGTGACAGCAATTCCATATTGGCCGTCCAGAATGAGTCCAGCGTTCCCACATCACGCCAATAAGCGGGTTCATTAGGGAATGAACTGCGGAACGGATAGGCGTAAACCTGATGATTTTCGATAATAGAAGGAATGATATCTTTACCAAAATCTCTTTGTGATTCAGCATTTTGCGCATCACGTTTAAGTTGCTCAAAAAGAAAGTCGGTATTAAAGACATAGTTGCCCATAGACGCGAGACACAACTCGGGATTATCTGGCAGTGATTTAGGGTGAGCCGGTTTTTCTTCAAACCCGAGGATGCGATTACTGGTGTCCACTTCCATCACCCCGAAGGCATTGGCAGCTTCAGCAACCGGGACTTCCATGCAAGACACCGTCATATCGGCACCGGATTCCGCGTGAGCTGCCAGCAACCCCGCATAGTCCATGCGATAAACATGATCACCGGACAGCACCATGACGTAACGCGGTAATTCATGGCGGATAATGTCGATATTTTGGAACACTGCATCGGCAGTGCCCTGATACCAGTTATCGGAATAGCGCTGCGATGCTGGCAGAATTTCCACCGACTCGCCCAGCTCTTTCTTGAAATGCCCCCAGCCCCGCATGATATGCCGGATCAGGGAATGAGACTTGTATTGCGTCACGACCCCAACCCGGCGGATACCGGAATTGATGCAGTTCGATAACGGAAAATCGATGATGCGGAACTTACCACCAAAATACAGCGCAGGTTTAGCACGCCAATCCGTCAATTCATGTAAGCGGCTTCCTCTACCGCCGGCAAGGATCAACGCATAGGTGTCGCGGGTTAAGTTGCTGATAAAACGCAGACTGGAATTTGACATATCCTGTGTCTCCCCAACTGATTAAATGGCTGCTTATCGTGCCTTCCAAATATGATCCCGGTAGCCAGCAATGGTGACATCACTGGAAAAACGGCCACTGGCGGCGGTATTACGTATGCTCATTGCGGTCCAACGTTGCCAATCCTGATAGGCTTTGGCCACCTCCAACTGTGCCAAGCGCAGTGATTCAAAATCTGCGGCCAGCATCCATGGATCGGTGGGCGATTCAATAGCATCAATAATCGGTGTAAAAATGCCCGGCTCCTGTAGGTTGAAATGACCACTTTTCAACAACGACATCACGCCGCTTAACGCTTCAGATGCAGCGACATATTCCCAAGGACGGTAATGCCCACGTAGTTCTTCAACCGATTGGGCATTCAACCCAAACAGGAAAAAGTTGTCCTCACCGACTTCTTCGAGCATTTCAATATTGGCGCCATCCAGAGTTCCGAGCGTTAAGGCACCATTCATCATAAATTTCATATTCCCCGTGCCAGAGGCTTCCTTGCCCGCAGTGGAAATCTGTTCCGATAAATCAGTCCCGGGACAGATAGTTTCCATGGCACTCACGTTATAGTCTGGCAAAAAAGCAAACCTTAGCCAGGGTTTAGCCCGATGATCGCCATTGATCATGTGCGCCACGTTATTGGCCAGCTTGATAATAAGTTTAGCTATCGCATAGCCCGGTGCAGCTTTCCCGCCAATTAACACGCAGCGCGGCTGCATCCCCAGGGTATCGCCACTGATAACTCGTTGATACAGATGAATGACATGCAGAATATTCAGCAATTGCCGTTTGTATTCGTGGATCCTTTTAACCTGCACATCGAACAGCATGGTGGTATCAAATTCGACATGACAGCGTTCGGCCACCAGCTCAGCCAGCGCTTGCTTGTTCTCTTGTTTGACCTTGCGCCAGTCATTGACAAAGCTGCTGTCTGCTGTAAACGCATTGAGTGCCGACAGTTTGCTGAGATCGGTTACCCAGTCATGACCAAGGCGGCTGCTGATAAGCTGGTTCAGCCCCGGATTGCAATAGGCCAGCCAGCGTCTAGGCGTTACACCATTGGTACGGTTATTAAATTTATGCGGCCATAAATCGTGAAAATTACGGAACAGGCCGGAAGTCAGTAATTGCGTATGCAGTGCTGCAACACCATTAACTGAAAAGCTTGCGACGATCGCCAGATAGGCCATCCGAATATTGGGTTCAGGTCCCTCTTCGATAATGGACATGTCACGCAACTTGCTCACATCACCAGGCCAACGGTGTGCGACTTCATCAAGATAACGCGCATTGATTTCGTAGACGATTTCCAAAATACGCGGCAACATGTGCGCGAACATGCGCACCGGCCAGCGCTCCAGCGCTTCAGGTAGCAGGGTGTGGTTGGTATAAGCGATACAGCGGCTGACGATATTCCAGGCTGGGTTCCACTCCAGTTCATAAACATCAACCAACAGCCGCATCAATTCAGGTACAGCAATGGCTGGATGCGTGTCATTCAATTGAATCGCGTTGTATTTCGGAAACTCGGTGAAATCCATGCCATGCAGCTGTACCCAATTTCGCAGCAGATCCTGCAAACTGGCAGATGACAGGAAATATTGCTGGCGCAAACGTAATTCCTTACCGTTTTCGCTGCTGTCATTGGGATATAACACCATAGTGATCTGTTCAGCCTGGTTTTTAGCCGCAACAGCCTCGGTGTAATCCCCTTGGTTGAACTCTGCCAGATCGAATTCGTTGGTGGCTTCCGCTTTCCACAACCGCAAGGTGTTAACCCGGCCATTGCGGTAGCCGGGCACTGGCACATCATAAGCGACAGCCATGACATCCTGCGTATCCAGCCACAACATGTGTCGGCGGCCCTTGAGATCGACATAACTCTGGGTATGACCAAAGAAATGCACCGTGACATTGTGTTCCGGGACCCGAACTTCCCAGGGATTGCCATCACGTAACCAGCGATCAGGCTGTTCAATCTGATAACCATCGATAATTTTTTGCACAAACATGCCGTATTCATAACGAATACCATAGCCGGTCACATTAAGCCCCAGCGTTGAGCAGCTATCGAGAAAACAGGCAGCCAGACGCCCTAGGCCACCGTTCCCCAGACCGGCATCATGCTCCTGCTGCTCCAGCGTTTCGAGATTGACGGCATATTCCTGCAGCACAGCACGGCATTCGTCGGTGAGTTCAAGATTGAGTAACGCATTGCCGAGTGCGCGCCCCATCAGAAACTCCAGAGACAGATAGGACACATGTTTTTTATGCTGCAACACATCCTGCTTGCGGGTGTCACGCCAGTTATCCAGCAGTTGCTCTTTGACACTCAGCGCCAGCGCATGAAACATCGCATCGGCATTCTGTTGATCCCAACACAAGTCGTAGCGCAACTGTCTGGCGAACGCGGCCTTGAGTGAATCACAGGGTTCACAAGGCTCATGGACCGGCAGTTTCGCAACGTTGGAAGCAGCGGTGCTTTTCCCTTTTGCCACCGTAGCTTTACTGCTGCGGCGAGCGGGAGTTTTCGGGGTATCACTCATGCTTCCTCCTTCGCGGATTGCTATTTTCAAAAATTATCGAATGATTGGCTTAAACATCCAGCTGTGCCTTAAACAGCAACAAGCTGCAGGGCAGTAACAGAAACGCCTCTCCCGCTTGCAATAGTGGATGATTACCCGGTTCACCATCTGCGGTAATCGTGGTCAGGATTAACTGCCAATGACAATCCACATCAATGTTAGGCACGGTAAAGGTATGCTCGGTGTTACCAGCATGCATCAGCAACAGCAGCATCTCCGGTTGTCCGTTCTCATCTTCACCTTTCAATAGCATCTGCAGACTACGGCAATGGCCCTCGGCCCAGTGAATACGACTCATGATTTCGCCGTGGGCATCAAACCAGGCTAGCGCCTGGGCTTCATTAGGATCATCGGTATGAATATAGCGCGGACAACAGAACACTGCCGATTGGCGGCGAATAGCGATTAACCGCTGACAAAATTGCATCAACGTCCGACTCTGCTCGTCATCACGCCAGTCGACCCAACCGAGCAGATTATCCTGACAGTAGGCATTATTGTTGCCCTGCTGACTGTTACCCTGTTCATCGCCGGCCAATAACATTGGCACCCCCTGCGATAACAGCAGAGTTGCCAGCATATTGCGACTTTGACGAGCACGGAGTTCCACAATTTTGGGATCTTCCGAGTCCCCTTCTTCGCCGTAATTACAGCTGAAATTCTCATGGTGGCCATCACGGTTTTCTTCACCGTTGGCGTCGTTATGGCGCAGTTCATAACTCACCAAATCCCGCAGCGTAAAGCCGTCGTGACTACTGATAAAGTTGATAGAACTACAGGGGCCGCGACCAGAATGTTCAAACAAATCGCCGGAACCATGCAGCCGTTTGGCCAGCTCAGGTAACATGCCATGATCGCCGCGCCAGAAGCGCCGCACCGTGTCGCGATATCGGTCGTTCCATTCAGAGAACACCAGTGGAAATTGGCCCAACTGATAACCGCCAGGGCCAATGTCCCAAGGCTCAGCTATTAAAATCACGCCGCTCAATACCGGATCCTGCATTAATGCATCAAAGAAACCGCTACCGCGATCAAAACCCTGAGGCTCTCGCCCAAGACAGGTCGCCAGATCGAACCGGAAGCCATCAACCCCCATCACCGCGACCCAGTAGCGTAAGGAATCCATGACCAACTGCACCACTCGTGGATGGCTCATATTCAGGCAATTGCCACAGCCAGTGTCATTGATATAAAAGCGTTTATCGTTGGGATGCAGGCGGTAGTAACTGGCATTATCAATACCGCGAAAACTGTACTGCGGCCCCAGCCGACTGCCCTCAGCGGTGTGGTTATAAACGACGTCGAGAATGACCCGAATATCATGCCGATGCAGTGCCTCGACCATCTGCTTAAATTCCGCTATACCATCGGCAGTGGCGCAATAGGCCGGGTGTGGCGCAAAGAAGCCTATGCTGTTATAGCCCCAGTAGTTGCTCATGCCTTTGTCGGTTAAGAACGGTTCCGAAAAGAAACTTTGCACGGGTAGCAGTTCTACACAGGTGACACCTAAGGATTTGAGGTAATGGATGGCAACTTCACTCCCCAGACCGGCGAATGTGCCACGCAGCGATTCATCCAGTTCCGGCAAGTGCGCGCTAAATCCTTTGAGATGCATCTCGTAAATCACTTCATAACTCAGGGGCCGCGATGGCAAGCGTTGACCATTAAACGGCTGATCTTCCACGACTACAGACCGCGGCAAGGCCCAGGCGTTATCGCAGCTATTGGGCCGGCTATCGTCACCGATACCACCATCAGCACTGACTCGCTTGGCACCCTCGCGTTCCATTTCTGGTAACTCAAGCTGGCATTCGTCATCTAATGGTCGCCCGGCGCTATCGACACGGGCATATCCCAAATGCCAGGGGCCGGGCTGCAAAGTGCCAGCCATCCAACGACTGTAGGGATCTAGCAGTAGTTTATTGGGATTAAATCGATGTCCCAGATGTGGTTGATAAGCCCCATCAACCCGATAGCCGTAACACATCCCCGGTTCGGCCCCCAGCAACAATCCACACCAGATTTGCTGCCGCTGTTGCGGTAAGCTAAAGCGCCCTATCTGTCGCCAATGTCCCCCAGTTTCCGCGCTGTATAGGCACAGTTCCACTGCGCTCGCATGAGCTGAAAACAGCGCAAAATTAACCCCGAGCACCCGGCCATCGGCACCTCTGACGACCCGGCTACCTAAGGGATAAGGCTGTCCAGGAAGCATCTGCATCAGTCTTGCTCCTGCCATTGAAAATACACGGTCGCTAATGGCGGCAGGCTGATCAGTGCGCTGTATTGCATCCCCTGCCAGGGTTGATGTTCAGTGGTGACGCCGCCACCATTACCAACATCACTGCCACCGTAAAAATGACTGTCACTGTTGAGTAGTTCTGCATAATGGCCAGCTTTGGGTAAGCCGATACGATAGCCAAGGCGTACGGTAGGGGTAAAGTTACATACAGCCACCAGCGCATTGCCGTGATCATCAAAACGGCAGAATGCCAATACACTGTCAGCAGCATCGGTACAATCGAGCCAGGCAAAACCAGCACCATCGCCATCGCGCTGCCACAATGCCGGTAACTGACGATAACAGCGGTTAAGATCGGTCACCCAACGTTGTAACTGTTGATGCGGTTCAAATTGCAACAGATGCCAGTCCAGACTGTAATCGTGTTGCCATTCATGTCGTTGTCCGAACTCGTTGCCCATGAACAGCAATTGCTTACCGGGATGGGCCCACATAAAGCCATAGTACGCACGCAACGTGGCAAATTTCTGCCAGTCATCACCGGGAATTTTCTCAATTAAGGAGCGTTTGCCATGCACAACTTCGTCGTGACTGAGCGACAAAATAAATTGTTCGGTGTAAGCATAAACCAGCGAAAAGGTCATCTCGTGATGGTGATAGCTGCGGTGTATCGGATCGCGGCTGATATAGCTTAACGTATCGTGCATCCAGCCCATGTTCCATTTGAAGCCAAAGCCTAAGCCGCCGCCGCCCACATCGCGGCTGACGCCGCCCCAGGCAGTGGATTCTTCGGCGATCATCATAATGCCCGGATAACTGGTATACAGACGGGTATTGAGATCTTGCAGCAACGCAATGGCATCGAGATTTTCACGGCCACCGTATTGATTAGGTGCCCACTCGCCAGGCTTACGGCTGTAATCCAGATACAACATTGAAGATACGGCATCCAACCGCAAGCCATCGATATGGAATTCCTGCAACCAGTAGCAGGCATTACTTAACAGGAAACTCTGTACTTCTTTGCGGCCATAGTTATAAATCAGCGTGTCCCAATCAGGATGGCTGCCACGCCGTGGATCTTCATGTTCATACAGACAGGTACCATCAAAGCGCGCCAGTCCATGCGGATCTTTCGGGAAATGAGCCGGCACCCAGTCCAGCAGTACACCGATGCCAACCTGATGAAAGGCATCAACTAAGGCTTTTAACGCGGCAGCACTACCAAACCGATAGGTCGGAGCATACATGCCTACGGGCTGGTAGCCCCAAGACCCGTCGAACGGATACTCACTCAGTGGCATAAATTCCACATGGGTGAAACCCATTGCCACCACATAAGGCACCAATTGCGCAATTAACTCTTCATAGTCGAGATAGTCGCGACCATCGTGGCCTTTGCGACGCCAGGATCCAAGATGCACCTCGTAAATACTGATGGGCGCTTTATGCCAGGCAATCTGGCTGCGACCAGTCATCCAACTAGCATCACACCAGTCCCAACATTCGTCGAACGGCACCCGCGACGCATTATGCGGTGAAGGTTCCATGCTTCTGGCAAACGGATCTGCCTTCTGTTGCCAGTATCCATTGTGAGTTTGAATCGCATATTTATAATGTTCCCCCCCCACAAGACCTGGAATAAATATCTCCCAAATCCCCGAACCCTGATGAAACCGCATGCTGTGGCGACGATGGTCCCAGCAGTTAAAATCACCAATTACAGACACTGTTTGAGCATTGGGTGCCCACACAGCAAATAACACGCCTTTACTACCGTTACATTCTTGCCAGTTAGCACCGAGAAAACGCCATGCCTGCTGCTGTCGCCCCTCACAGAACAAGTAGGTATCTTTTTCATCCAACAAGGACGGGTAGCGGTAGGGATCATCCAGCAATAGTTCGGCGTCGGGATAACGCACTTGGAGCTGGTAGGCAAAAGGCTTAGTGCGGCGCCCAAGTGTTCCCGCAAACAAGGGCTCAGCATCGGCAACGGGCGACAGCGACGCCACTTTTTTACCAGTCTTAGTGTCAAGCACCGTGACCTCAAGGGCTCCTGGTAATACTGCACGCACCACCAGTGACTTTTTGCCATCCAGGGTGAGCTGATGCATTCCCAACCAATTGAAAACATCGCCATGACGACCTTCCGCCAGCGCCTGACAGACGGCAATATCTCCGCAACAAGCGACAGTGTCCGTCTCCGGCTCGATATCAGCGATGGGACGTGTTTCAGACTGCGCGGATGATTGCTGTTGCATCTGCGGTTCCTCCTGTCAGTTAATCGGAAGTATGGTGTCTTGCATTACGTACTGCTGTAAGCGTATGAGTAAAAATAGAATTTTTTGATAAATGTTCCAATGGTATGGAATATCGACGACGCCAGTTAGGATATTCAGTGCTGGTTCCGGGAATATTGACTGCATCCGCTTCGGCCAGCAGATCGGCCAAAGCCACACTATAGAGTTCGCTGGCTCCCGCGGCGACCGCGCCCGCCCAGTGCGGAAGTAACGTACAAAATTCCACATCTACTGCAAAATCTTGTCCGGTCATATCCCGCAACCATTGCAACAACCCTTTACGTTTGTGGCTGCGACGCAGTTGTGCTTGCTGTAACTCGTTATCGGAGTACAACCCTAAACGATGGCGCGCCAGTAAATCCTTACCTTGCCACCAGGCCGCCATAGTTGGCACATCATGGTTAGCCAGCATCATCAGCGCATGAGGTTTATATTCTGAAGGCGGTTTAAAACCGGCATATTGTGGTAAGCGGGATTCATCGACACAAAAATAAAATAATTCGTTGGAGAAAATACCCGCGCGGCGCATCGGCTCAATAATCTCTGTCGGCACTAAGCCGAGATCCTCGCCAATCAACATGCAGCCAGCTCGCTGACTCTCCAGCAACAAAATGGCCATCATGCAATCAAAAGGGTAATAGACATAAGTGCCGCCATGCTGATCAGCATCGGCGGTTACCGGCCACCACCATAGACGAAACAAGCCCATCATGTGGTCGATTCGCAGTGCGCCGCAGTGATGCATATTGCGGCGCAATAATGTAATAAAGTGCCCGAAATTGGCTTGGCGTAGACCGATGGGATCGAGTGGCGTCAGCCCCCAGTTCTGCCCTTGAGGCGCAAACGGATCCGGTGGCGCGCCGATACTCGCCTGGGTACAAAATTGCCGGGGATGCTGACGCACTTCAGCACCCGTCCCGATAGCGCCCACCGCCAGGTCCCGAACCAGACCAATATGCATACCGCTATCTTTGGCCAGTTCCTGACAGAAAGCTAACTGCTCCTCCGCGACAAATTGCAGATAAAGATAAAACTCTGGATTTTTCAGCCAGGGGGCGGTCACCTCTTGAGCTTGCGTCTTGGCATAAAACTGTAAGTCTTCGCCAGCATCACGCACGAATGCTGCCAACGCTTTACGGCGGGGATGTTCGCTGGGATAACCACTAAACACTTTAAAAAGTGCTTTTAACTTAGTTACTTTAATCTTGAATGCTGCAGGGTAATCGATCCACAGAGTGCCGTTATTATTGACGGGCATTCTTTTAGGTAGTGTCTTCTGCCAGTCGGCTTGACATGCCTCTGGGCACAGGGACGTACTGATATACAACGGGTGTATGCGTCGCCGGTCATAGGGGCTGTAAGGACTGGCAGCTTCGGCATCCTGCAAGGGTAATGCATGTAACGGATTAAGCTGAATAAAGTCAGCGCCTTGAGCCGCCATGATACGGATAAACTCGGCCAATGCGCGAAAATCACCGATCTGGGTTGGAATGCCCGAATGGCGAGGCTCACTCGCGACCGATGACCACAGCGAAAATAGTTGGACACTGACGCCCCACGGCTTATAGCTCAGCTGTTGCGGCAGGTCTGCGGCATAACTGCGACGAGGCGCCACCATCCACAGACCACGACTGAGGGCAGTGTTCATTCCCGCAGGCATCGCACTCGCTGCTGTTATCGTAAGCTGATGATAACCTTCACCTATCGACAACAAAGCATGCTCAGCGACAAGCTCAGAAAGAACCAACTCTCTTTCGAGATACAGTTGATTTTCAGTGTAATAATCGCCCGTTACCGGCGTATCGGCCACAGAACAAACTGTGCTGAGGTGAGTACCGTCTTCAGTATCAATATTCAGCGTCAATTGCCCGGAATAGACTTCAGGAACTCGCACACGAATCACCAGTGCGTCTGCGTAACACCATTGGAAGGGAGGTAGAAAATCTTGCCATGGTCTGGCATCAAGAGACGCTATCCGTTGCGATACCCAGGCCGCAAATGCCTGTTCACCAACATCAGCCAGTTCTGCATGGCACATGGCCCGCAGAATTGCTTCACGATCAGTGGCAGGAGTCGTGTGATGATGGCCGTCACAATCAACAAAGCCATTACCTACTCCCTGCAAGTACAGCAACTTCTCCAGATCCATCGACGCACTCCCTGTTTGTCGGTCGGCTAGTAGTCAATTATTGAGCAGTTACCATGCCAGAAGCAAATCAACGGCACACAACCGATTAATCAACATCTGCAATATGATTTAACATGTTCAAAATCAAATAGCTATTACAGTCTAATGACAGTTGTTCGATAAACATCTGACCAATATGACTGGTTTGACAGGCATCATTTTGGCGCAAAAATGTGCAGCAGATCACCAAATAAGTGCAATCAGTCGTGACCACACGCACAATTATGGGGATGGAATTTTTATCAGCAATTCAGTCTGTTGGTAACAACCTCCGTTGTCTCAGCAAGTCATTACCCAGCACCTAAATTTAGCCAATCTAATTGTCGTCTTCGTGAGACAGGATTTGTCCGACCAACAGCATCGGTGCAGCATCGAGCTTTTCCGCATCCATCATATTCGCAATGCGCTCGACTGAAGACAGCAGCTGACTCTGTTCCCATTCTTCCAGCATCTGATACCGCTTGATAAAGTGCTCCTGCAGCGGTTTGGGTGCTGACAGTAATAACGATTGGCCAGCATCACTAAGCAACAGATGCACTTTGCGTTTATCTTCTGAACTGCGTTGTCGGATCACCAAGCCTTTGGCTTCTAGGCGATCCAGAATAGTCGTCACCGTCGCCGGACTCAGATTAATCTCGGCGGCAACTTGCTTGGCTAATGGTGTACCTAGGTTAGCGATCTTCTGCATCACGATCAGCTGGGGGCCGGTCAGTCCTGAATGTTTACTTAACTGCTTTGAATGCAGATCAATTGCCCGGATGACCTTACGCAACGAAATCAGTAACTGCTCATATTTTTCCATGTATGGTCCCATCTGAATCGGTAAATGGCAGAACCTTGCCACTGGACGATATGGATATGATAACAAATCGCCCAACTGGCAACAGAGAAATCCCGGCTAATCAGCAACCTAAATCTGGCAAATGACAATAATGGTCAATTTTCAGACAATTTACGCAAATTCTCCTATCAAAAACATGGATTTAATTCAAGTTACTTTTATCGCATTTTTTGAATTAATTATATGACAGATAAGCATTTTTTATTTACATTAGACTTTTCTTGTGTTAAATCAGCTAATACATCCAATCGCCCAAACAACACTAGGAGGTGTACTCATGGCTGCGAAATTTTTTATCCCGTCAGTCAACGTACTAGGGCAAGGCGCCGTGGATGACGCCATCAACGATATTAAAACTCTCGGTTTCAAACATGCACTGATTGTGACAGACAAACCCTTAGTCAGTATTGGTATCGTTGGCTCTATCGCCGAAAAACTTGGACAAGTGGGTCTGTCAGTCACCGTTTATGACGGCGTGCACCCAAATCCTACCGTATCCAACGTAGAAGCAGGTCTGAAGCTTCTGCGCGATAATCACTGTGATTGTGTGATCTCTTTGGGGGGAGGTTCACCACACGACTGCGCTAAGGGGATAGCGCTGGTAGCTGCCAACGGTGGCACAATAGGTGACTATGAAGGTTTGGATCGTTCAGCTAAACCTCAGTTACCACTGATTGCTATCAACACCACAGCCGGTACCGCAAGCGAAATGACCCGCTTCTGTATCATCACGGATGAAGTTCGCCATATCAAAATGGCCATTGTCGATAAGCATGTCACACCATTGCTGTCGGTAAATGACCCAGAATTGATGCTGAAAAAGCCAAAAGGCTTGACTGCAGCTACCGGCATGGATGCACTGACTCACGCCGTTGAAGCTTATGTGTCTACTGCCGCAACACCTATTACTGATGCCTGTGCCGTAAAAGCTATGGAACTTATCCGTGATAACTTGCGCACTGCTGTGGCTCACGGTGACAACCTGGAAGCTCGTGAACAGATGGCTTATGCAGAGTTTCTGGCCGGTATGGCCTTTAACAATGCGAGCCTCGGTTATGTGCACGCTATGGCGCATCAGCTAGGGGGTTTCTATGACCTGCCACACGGGGTATGTAACGCGCTACTGTTGCCATTTGTACAGGAATACAATGCTCAGGTTGCTGCACCACGCCTGAAAGACGTCGCAAAAGCACTGGGGGTTGATGTTAGTGCGATGACCGATGCTCAGGGTGCCCAAGCTGCGATTGATACCATTAAACAATTAGCAGCAGACGTGGGTATTCCAGCGAACCTCGCATCCATCGGGGTTAAAGAGGAAGACATCCCAGTACTGGCAACTAATGCGCTCAAAGACGCCTGCGGTATTACCAATCCGAAACAGGCATCACACGAAGAAATTTGCCAAATCTTCAAAAACGCGATGTAAATTAGCGTTTTACTTTCAAGGCCCTGTTTGACGACAGGGCCTTTTTTGTGGTTCTTTTTCTCGGATTGAAGCCCGGCCGCGAAGCAGACTATAATCGCGACACAACATCCAGCCAGTTAACAACGATGAACAATCCCGATTTCAGCACTATTAATCGTCGCAGTGCTCAGTCCTACATTGAGCATAAACATCTGATAAAAAATCTGCTGGCCGGTCGTACAGTTCCGTGCCGTCACTGTGGTCAGCCACTGCAGGCGCAACTGCCCGTCGCTGGTAGTGAAAACGCTGG
Source organism: Shewanella sp. A32 (assembly GCF_029167175.1). Classification (NCBI taxonomy): domain Bacteria; kingdom Pseudomonadati; phylum Pseudomonadota; class Gammaproteobacteria; order Alteromonadales; family Shewanellaceae; genus Shewanella; species Shewanella sp. A32. The sequence goes on along the minus strand of NZ_JARFTS010000001.1, from coordinate 130,593 downwards.
TTACATTCGCTGTGCCAAAGGCTGTACCGATATCGAGTTAGAGGCATCATTGCCACTACGCTGAGTCGTTATCACAACTAATCCCCTAGGATGTATGGAAGGGAAGCTATGTTTACTCAAAGTTGTTTTGATTTTCTTGCGGCACTGCAGCTCAACAATGACCGTGACTGGTTTAAAGCCAATCAACATCAATATGAAACGGTGGTGCGCACCCCAGCATTACAGTTTATTGAACAGATGCAGCCGCACATTCTGGCCTTGTCGCCCCGCCTTACGGCGGTCGCCAAAAAAGTCGGCGGCAGTCTGATGCGGCCACAACGTGATACGCGTTTTAGTCATGATAAAGCCCCCTATAAATCCAATGTAGGGATCCAGTTTCGGCACTTTCAGGGGAAAGATGTCCACGCGCCGGGGCTGTATGTACATCTTGCTAACGATGGCTGTTTTATTGCTGCCGGGATCTGGCATCCAGAATCACCAGTGCTGAATAACATTCGCCAATGTATTGATGATAATCCCAATGGCTATCAGAAAGCGTTAGCCGCATTAAACAACGCCGGCTTTTATATGGATGGTGATAGTCTGCAACGCCCCCCCAAAGGTTATGACAAACAACATCCATTGATTGATGAACTCAAACGGAAGGATTTTATTGCGGTTAAAGAGATTTCTCAGAGCACGGTAACCCAAGCCGATTTCGCCGAATATTGTGCGCAGCAGTTTCAACATTGCCAGAAGCTCATGGGCTATTTGTGCTTTGCACTTGAACTCGATTACTGACACTGACGACCTGGCGCTTGGCTTCTGTTAAACTTGGTGCCAGTTTTATCTAACGCTAGCGCACCATGACTCCTGCTGAAAAATACGCCGACAGTTACGCCAAGACCATTCACCAACTTTTTACCGAGATTTTGCAGTCCCGCCAAAGTGCGGATCGGGTCTTGGCCGCTTATTTTCGTCTCAATAAAAAACATGGTGGACGCGATCGCCGTATTATCCGAGAAACCCTGTTTGCCCTGTTTCGCTGGTATGGCTGGCTGAAGTTATTACCGGCCGCTAATGATGAGCAGTTATGGTTCCGACAGCTGGCGGCTTGTGGACTGCTCGAACAACATAGCTGGCAACCGACACTGGAAGCGTGGCAATTACGCGGAGGATTGCTACCGCATTCGGGTACCCCTTGGCAGTCGCTGACACAAGCGGCAGAACAGCTGCAACTGTGGTTTGCGGGTACCGATTTTCCTGCCGAGGCACTGGTGCCTCAATGGTTCTGGCAGCAACTATCCGCAATGAACGATACACAGAAACTAACGTTATTACAGAGTTTCTGCAGTCGGCCGCCGCTGTGGTTAAGAGTACAACAATTATCTACCACCAATGCGAAGCAGGCGCTGGCAACAGCGGGATTCAGCGCAACTGAATCTGCCTATTTTGAGGATGCCATCAGTCTGGGTCATCAAAGCATCAACCTCAACGAACTGACACTGTATAAAGATGGTCAGCTAGAAGTACAGGATTTGGCCTCACAAGTCATTGGCCATATCTGCAACCCCCAAGCGGGAGAACAATGGTGGGACGCCTGCAGCGGTGCGGGAGGTAAGAGTCTGCAACTCGCGTCATTGATGAAGAACCAGGGCCAGATCGTTGCGTCTGATATTCGGCAAAGCGCGTTACTGGAACTTGAAAAAAGGGCTGCCCGCAGCCAGTGCAACATCATTAAATCCGTCCTTTGGCAAAGCGAAACCGCACCGGTTGCGACTCAGGCATTTGACGGTGTGCTGGTTGATGCACCGTGCAGTTGTACCGGCACCTGGCGTCGGAATCCGGATATGCGTTGGCTAGACCACGAAACCGCCGTCACTGAAAAACCACCATTGCAACTGGATATCCTGCAACGAGCCAGCAACGCGGTAAAATCCGGCGGGGTTCTGGTGTACGCCACCTGCTCTCTGGCTGACGCTGAAAATCGCGGCGTCGTCGACGCATTTTTGGCCGCCAACCCACAGTTTACGCTGCAATCGTTAGAACATCCTTTTACGGGTGAAAGGACAGAATATTTGACCGTGTGGCCCTATCAGGCCGATACCGATGGGATGTTTGTAGTGCGTATGCTTCGCCAATAGCAGTAAATGTCATCCTCATCGGCAGATTTGCTGTTGTTAAATATTTTTTACCAACAGACGTTAAATTTTTCGCTTTAGCTTGACAGATCCTTTAGGTAAAAAGAGAGGGTGCGCCGTATATGCACATTTCTGGAACAGGATCATGTCAAACCCATATGAATTTGATGATGATGACTCTTCATGGGGAGAGCATCAGCGTAACAAGCAACGCAACAGCAAGCGCGTAAAACAACGCCGCCGTGATACCAAGCGTCGTTACTACGACGAAGGTCCAGAAATGGACGCATTTAAGGAAGACAAGTGGAAATAACGCTGCGTTAATCCGCTGTTTTTGTTACTTAGCCGACATCAGTGGCTAGCGAATTCGAAAAAGGGTGGTCACTGACCACCCTTTCTGTTGTTGAGCTTGGCTAGCAGACTATACCGCTTCTTCGTTTTCTTCACCGGTACGAATTCGGATGACCCGTTCAACATCGGTAACAAAAATCTTACCATCACCGATCTTACCAGTGCGGGCAATATCTACGATGACATCCAGTGCTTGCTCCAGCAAATCGTCCTGGATCACCAATTCGATTTTTACTTTGGGCAGAAAGTCCACCATATACTCAGCACCACGATAAAGCTCTGTGTGCCCCTTCTGACGACCAAACCCTTTGACCTCCAGCACTGTCATCCCTGTAATGCCAATTTCCGCTAATGCTTCACGGACATCGTCAAGTTTGAAAGGCTTGATAATGGCTTCCACTTTTTTCATCAGGCACTCCTTCATCACCTTAATTCTAGCTTCTCCGTTTAGCTTACCACGCTAAGCCGTTGGGCGAAGCCTCCTATCGTAAAATTACCCCTAAAAAAAACCGCTGTTTATTAGCTAATTGTCTAAAGGACGATTATGCAGCTTACTTCTTGTACAACTACACTTTGAACGGTAACCGGTGCGCAGGACGCTGCACTTAACACGCCAAGGACTTGCTTATGAAACATATGCCACAACGGGGCTTCACGCTAGTGGAGCTGGCTATCACCTTGCTGATTTTGACCATTTTGTTAGGTATCGCAGTACCGTCTTTAGCAGACTTACACCGTCAATATCGTACTGATTCCGCCTTACGCCAATTACAACAATTGCTGTCCTTCGCCCGTAACCAGGCCATCAGTTATCGCTCACGAGTTACCGTCTGTCGGCTAAACGGCAATAGCTGCATCGACAGCGACTGGCAACAAGGTGTCAGTGTCTTTATCGATCACAACGGTAATCTGCTCCTGGATACGGAGGATAAATTATTGCAGCAATCCGGTGAGTTCCACGCTAACGACAGCATCTTCTACAATCGTAAAGCTGTGCGCTTTCATCCGGACGGATTAGCCAGTGGCAGTAATGGCACGCTGAGTTACTGTCCGGAAAAAGTCAGCGACAATGCACAGACCATTATTGTGAATCAGGCGGGGCGAACCCGTCGTAGCGACGATAATATCAATTGTGGGACATAAACCGCAGTTAGCTGATTTTAGTCAATTTCTGCTCCCATTCGCCGACTGAACCCCCTATACTTGAATTTCACGTTTTGGTAACAGGGTGTCACATGTCTGGTCACTATCGCGGTTTCACACTAGTGGAGTTAATGGTCACCATTGCCGTGGCAGCCATTCTGCTGTCGGTCGGGGTGCCATCGCTGAAGTCGTTATATGATGGTTATCGCGTAAAATCAGAAATCAGTCGTATCGAACAAACGCTGGCTTTTGCCCGTAACCAGGCTATCAGTTATGGCATGGGCGTGTCTGTTGCAAAAAATGGTGCTAACTGGAGCGATGGTCTCCGAGTGTTTGTCACCAGTAGTGATAAAACGTTAAAAGTTGTAGATGGTTTTAGCAGCCATGATGTGGTAACCGGTGCCGATGTAACATTTCAAGCTGACGGTTTGAGTAGTGGCGAGGCTACCTTTACCTACTGTAACAACAGCAGTGACTGCAAAGGCGTCAAAGTGAGTAGCTCAGGTATGATCAGGTACACCGATAGCTAACCATTGCCAAATACGCTGTACGTTACCATAAAAAATCGCGGCAATTGCCGCGATTTTTTATTACATGCGGCTACGTTAAATTGCCCAGCCACCGACATAGAATACAACTAGGCCAATGGTGATCAACAGCACGCCTGGTTTGATCTTACGCCACTCGCCGCTGCAAATACGGCCAATCACTAAGGTCGCAAACCCCAACATAATACCGGTAACGATATTACAAGAAAGCACAATGAATACCGCACATGTCAGGCCAGCCATGGCATCGACTTTGTCATTAAAATCCAGCTTGGTGACATTTGACAACATCAACAGTCCGACGTACATCAGTGCCGGAGCGGTAGCATAAGCTGGTACCAAGTAAGACAATGGTGCCAGGAAGATCAACAGCAAAAACAACACGCCGACCAGGGTGGCAGTCAAACCGGTTTTACCGCCTGCGGCAGTACCTGCAGCGGATTCAATATAAACGGCGGCTGGAGCCCCACCCACCAGACCGGCAAACATACTGCTGACCGAGTCTGCTGTCAGCGCTTTGCCACCATTGATAATATTGTCTTCCTTGTCCAGCAAATTGGCCTGACCTGCCACGGCGCGAATCGTCCCGGTGGCATCAAAAATCGCCGTCATCACCAGTGCCAACACAATTGGTAAGACTACTGGATTCAGTGCCCCCAAGATATCCAGTTTACCAAACAGGCTGTGCTCAGATGTCAGATCCGGCAGCGCAAATATCCCGCTAAATTTCACCGATGGATCAAACACCAGACCGAATACTGACAACACAATGATAACTAACAGAATGCCACCCGGAACCCGACGTTTTTCCAGACCAATGGTTGCCGCCAGACCAATGATAGTAGCCACCACAGGCAAGCTGCTCACATCGCCTAATTTTACCGGCAAACCGCCGCCAGTGTTGCCAACAATCAAGCTGACATTATTAGCGGCAATCAGTAACAGAAACAAACCGATACCAATGCCTGTTCCGTGAGCGATGCCCCGAGGCAGATTCGTTAGCACCCACTGACGGATACCGGTAACAGTCACCAGCGTGAACACTACCCCCATCAGAAAAATTGCCCCAAGGGTTACTGGGATAGACATGTGCTGCCCAAGTACCAGGCTAAATGCAGTAAAGGCTGTCAGAGAGATGGCGCAGCCGATAGCCATAGGCAAATTGGCCCATAACCCCATCAATAGTGACCCAAAAGCCGCGATTAAACAGGTGGCAATAAACACTGAGCCAGCATCAAAGCCCGCCTTTCCTAACATGGATGGCACCACGATGACGGAATACACCATCGCCAAAAATGTCGTCAAACCAGCGATCAATTCACGGCGCACACTGCTACCGCGTTCCTGAATCTTGAAATATCGCTCCAGCCATGAAGAATTCACGGCACTATCGGAGTTAGATGAATGCATAGGACGTTACCTTGTTGATCTCAAAAGAGGGTACAAAACACAGTACAAGAAAGAGACAGACTGCGTCGGACGCGCGATCATAAAACAATTCTGATGTCAGGGCGATAGCCTATTCAAGAACTGTGTGGTGGCTAGCACTGTTCAAAAAACATGCTTTGGTTCTGTTGTCGCCACAGCCAAAATTATCCAGCAATTATTTGAATCAATCACTTTGCGAAAAAGACAGGTGTCAATTGGCAAAAATCTGTCTACAATTTAGGCAATTTACAGGATGAAGCGGACATCAGATGGAAGACAAGCGTAAATTCTCGCGCGTGCTGTTTGAAACACCGGCACAACTGCGCACCGAAACGAGAACCTGGAACACCCGATTAGTGGACCTGTGTCTTAATGGCGCGATGGTACAATTGCCGGATGATTTTGAACTGGCGCCATCACTGATCCTCAGTTTCCGCTTGCCAGCATCAGAGATCGAGGTGAGCATGCTGGCTGAACCCGTCTACCACAAGCGTAACTATCTGGGATTGAAGTGCGCGTTCATCGATGTGGATAGCATTACCCATCTGCGCCGCTTATTGGAACTCAATACCGGTGATACTTCACAACTTAATCGTGAGCTGGATCAGTTCATATCCGAACACGACTCGGTATAACCCTTTCCGTTACAGCGCCGCCAATGCTTCACTGAGTTTACGCACGCCAATGACTTCCATTCCCGGCGGCGCTTTTTTCGGGACATTGGCGATAGGCACTACCGCACGACGAAAACCATGTTTGGCTGCCTCCACCAGGCGTTCCTGACCATTGGGCACCGGACGAATTTCACCAGACAACCCAACCTCGCCGAACACCACCAAATCACGCGGTAACACTTCCCCCCGAAAACTCGACAACATGGCCAGCAACAGCGTCAGATCGGCGCTGGTTTCAGTCACTTTAACGCCGCCCACCACGTTAACAAAAACATCCTGATCGGCCATCTGCAACCCACCATGACGATGCATCACCGCCAGCAACATGGCTAGACGGTTGCTATCCATCCCTACTGCAATGCGACGCGGATTGGATAACGCTGAATGGTCCACCAACACCTGTAATTCCACCAGCAACGGTCGAGTCCCTTCCCATACCACCATCACCAGCGAGCCAGACGCAGCTTCATCGGCACGCGACAAAAAAATTGCCGAGGGATTGGCCACTTCACGTAAGCCACGTTCGGTCATAGCAAACACACCGAGTTCATTGATAGCGCCAAAGCGGTTTTTATGGGAACGCAATGTACGATAGCGGCTATCACTGTCCCCTTCAAACATCACCGAGCAGTCGATGCAGTGCTCCAGCACTTTAGGTCCGGCGAGACTGCCATCTTTGGTGACATGTCCCACCATGATGATGGCAATGTTATTTTGCTTGGCAAAACGGGTTAGAAATGCTGCCGATTCGCGCACTTGCGCCACACTTCCCGGAGATGACTGCACATCACTGATGTGCATCACCTGAATCGAATCGATAACAATAATTTTGGGTTGTTCTTTTAATGCCACATCACAGATGGTATCGACATTGGTTTCCGACAGCATTTTTAGTTTGCCGGTAGGCAGTCCTAAACGTACCGCACGCATGGCAACTTGCTGTAACGACTCTTCACCTGTCACATATAACGCCGGTAATGTTTCTGCCAATTGACATAAGGTCTGCAATAACAAGGTACTTTTGCCGGCACCAGGGTGCCCACCAATCAGAATGGCACTGCCAGCGACAATACCGCCGCCCAACACTCGATCCAGTTCAGCAAAACCGCTGGGAATGCGTGGCACCTCGTTCAGATCAATCTGATCCAGAGTTTTCACCTCGCTACTGCCCGCACCAGCGTAACCACTAAAACTGCCGCTACGGCCCGCGGTAGCGGCACCCAGCCGAACTTCAGTGATGGTGTTCCATTCGTTACAGGCGCTGCACTGCCCTTGCCAACGAGGAAAATCTTGTCCGCACTCTGTGCAGACATATGCTGTTTTGTTTTTTGCCATAAAAATTGGAATGTTGGGACACTTTTGACAGAATATAAAATAACTGCCCTTTCAAGACGATAACTGGCATTTAAGCATTCAGTTCTCGCCGCAGCAGCCGACATAAAGTTAACCAATCACGCAGTTTAGCATCTTTTTAGAGTGAATAGATGAGTGCAGACGCCCACAGTCTCCTGATTGAACAATTAAAACCAATCATGATGGAGCCCAATTTTGATGACCTGTTTGACAAGATGACGCAGGGAGAATCTAACTCCAGTCGTTTTCTGTTAAAAATGGAAATCAATCGTCTCGCCAGTCCCTGCCTGCGGATCATCGATTTACGAGATAAGTCTGAACTGCCTTGCAGTGAAGTGATTTTTGCTGAGCAGCATCATTATCTGGACGAACCTGCCAAAGAAATATTTCAGCGCGCATTAGCCTTGTACCGTCAACAATACACGATGGGGGTATATGAAGAGGTGATGCGAAGTCATCAACAACGCCGTCACCAAAAAGAAAGCAACAAGATAGAGCCTGCGCCCAGCCTGGTTCCGGGGATTATTCTCGGCAATTACATCCGTCGGACTGAAGAACGGATGAACTACAGTATCAAAATACTGGTGTCTCAGCCGGGACAACGGGAAGTCACCGGTAATACCTTGGATCTTTCTGTCAGTGGCGCAAGGATCCGCTTGCCTGCCAAACACGGTTTTAATCTACAACGCCCTTTAACGGTAAAACTGCAGGAACTGGGTGATGAATTCTACTTTGCCGATCTGCAGCAAGGTGTGGATTATCAAGTCGTAGATGCCGATGTGGTCGATGATGACTGTCGCCTGCGACTCAAGCGGGTCAGTGGCAGTGAGCAGTTATCGCAAATGCTGTCAGATCTGATCCGTGGCTACAAACTACGCTATAAGGTGGATGTGAATGATGTGATGGTCAATGCCAGCGGACTGGGCTTTGAGCGCCATTATCTGCCACATTATCCGCATCTGCCATTGTTCATCAGCTACGATCAACAACAGCAACCGCAAATTGGCACAATTTTACTGAGCAGCGATAATCAGGAGCTGCTGCACTATTTTCTTGATGAAAACGACGTCAACCAACTACCGGCGATTCTGAGCCGTCAGCGACTCCAGGCATTATTGGCGCACCCGAATGACAGTGCTTATAGTCTGCTGTACTGCTTTACCTATAACGCCAAAGGGCGCCTGTTCTTTTATGCGGCAACGTTAGCCGAGCTGCAAGAAACTGCCCTATTACCGCTGTTTTTTCACTATGGCGCAGGTAAGGCCAGCTGGAAAGTTTGCCGATTGCACCTGGACGATATAGATCATCGGCAGCCTTATAAATCTTCGGCACTGCCTGGCGATGATCCCAGTTACAGCAGCATGACAGAACAGCAACTAGCGCAGTATCAGCATTTAGTACAACTGATGGATCTCACCGATGAAGCGGCGGCTGAACAATATCAATGCTGGCAATCTCCTCAGAATATCAATGACCTGAAACGGTTTGGCATAGAAAAAGGCCCACAAAGTCAAATTCATCTGGTTGCCCTTAATTTTAGTGAGCGCCGCCGTGAAGCCCGCTTTGCCTTTAAAACCTTGGTTTCCATTACTCAGGACGGCAAGCAATTACAAGCGATGACCCATGACATCTCCAGTAGAGGACTGCAACTGCACCTGGACAATCCGGTTGTGCTGGACAATAGCAAAGAGCTATTGCTGAGTTTTTCGAAATTGCAGCAGCTGGCCCCTAAAATTAAGTTGCAGGATCTTCCCTATCGTCTGGTTCATAGTCGTAAGAACGGTGTCACCTTGCATTTGGCGGCCATAGTGGGTCACATACCGCATACCGGTGTGGAGTTTCTCAATCAGCTGATCATCCGTAATCGTGAGAAACTGCAGCAATTGACAGACAACCATCAGCAGACAAAAGAATTAGCGGACGGCCTGAAGAATCAGTTAATGCGCCACCTCCATGCGGTACCGTTTATGCTGGAGAAAACGACGAAATCGTTCCGAATGGCTTGCATAGGCATTGGGATGCAACGGGACGCGATCAGTGATCTGTTTGCCCGTGAGCAAGGAAACCGGCTGCTATTTGATTTGGCACCATTGCTGGCTGAGGGGCGGCTGAAGCTGGACTTCATCGAACCGATACGCCGGATGAAACCAGAACACAGCGCTGACAGTTTTGAACTGTTTGCGATTGTCAGTACTGGCGAACGGCCCCAGATTATCACTTGTAAGCGGGCGGAAGAGATGCCCACACCGACGGCATTGTCTGACTTTATCCAGCAGGCTGATCGCATTGGCCGATTTATGGCGTTAAAGGTCTACCGCGGCGCGGTTGGAAAACCGGATCTATCTTATCTGCAACGCGAACTGGATTACGTCAAACTCCACGCCAAACACCGCGCACAGCAACTAGAGCAGCTGTTGTGGCGCATTGTGGGAGTTGGCGAATTGGTGGATATTACGGCGGAAGTCAGAATGAGACTGCCGCCGCCAGCACAAGATTAACAAGAGTGATACTGCAAGAAAAACGGGATTACCTGTAGCCCTAACTGACGAATTTGCGCATCCGCCGCTGCTGCCAACTTAGGCTTTGCATGATAAGCCAAGCCAAAATCAGCCGCAGTAACCATTGGGATATCATTGGCACCGTCGCCAATCGCCACTCGCTGACCGCTGGCTATCTGCCACTGCACCGCACAATCCGTCACCACTGCGGCCTTGAATGCTGCATCGACCACTTTGCCGGTCACTTCGCCGACAAATTTGCCATCTTGCAGCACCAGTTCATTGGCAAATGCGGCATCCAGCGACAGCAACTGCTTCAGATGATTCACAAACGGGGTAAAACCACCCGAGGCCACTACCGTGCGCCAACCATGCTGCTGTAACTCAGCAATCATTGACGGCAATCCAGGGCTTAATGGCAGCCGTTCACATAATTGTCCAATAATAGCCGTATCGGCGCCTTTGAGTTTCGCAACACGCGCCCGTAAACTTTGTTCAAAATCCAATTCGCCCAGCATTGCCCGTTCAGTTACCGCGGCGACTTCAGCGCCCACGCCGGCCGCTGCGGCCAATTCGTCAATACATTCAATCTGGATCGCAGTAGAGTCCATATCCATTACCAGTAACCCTGGGGTGGTTAACTGCGGTAACTGAGTCGATGGAGCGAGCAACAATTGTTCCAGCCCCGGCAGTGCCTGCAGCGCTCCAATGACCGACGCTGATGGCATGCTACCTAACAATAATTCCATCCCTAACAGGGGTTGCTGACGATGCAACCGGGATATGGCGCTAATGGGTAAGGTTGGCAAAACTGACACTACCGCACTTTCCGCTTCCGGTGTAAATACCAAACGCAGCCGTAACTGTTGCAGATGTTCACCTTCGGAATATAGCGGCCAGAAGTGTTGCCCGAAGCCAAAAACGTCTCGATCACTGGCTGACTTAAGGGTCAATTGGCTGAACTCTGGAACCATGCTGTATATTTCTCCGGCTATCGGGGTCGGCGATAATCAATTATGATTAACGCTAAACCTCTGTGTATTAAGGTACAAAGTGTTATTGTTCAAAGGGCTGAAAACCACCCACACCTTTATCAGGCTGTTACAGATTGCCCTGGCAGTAACGCTGATCGTCGGCCTGGTGCAACTGTGGCAGACCAGCCTACTACAAGGTCAGCTATTGCTGAAGTCCCAAACGGAAAAGATGGCCAGATTATTGGTGCAACAAACTGCTTATGGTGCTGCACCGGCCTTGCAATTGCAGAATGATGAACAATTACAGTGGCTGACAACGGCGTTAGTGCAGGATCCGAAAGTCATGGCTGCCACCATTTACAGTGAAGAAGGCCAACGCCTATCATTTGCGCAGGACATCACCGAAGAAGATGTCGATCCAGACAGTGACGAGTTAGAGAATCTGCTGGCACCCTATCCGCCATATGTGGAGAGTGTGGTGCAGGATGGTAAAAATCTCGGTTTTATTGAGGTACGACTCGACCCGAAACTGTTCTTCAACGAAATTAAAGCCGCGCATGAACAGAATATGAAACAACAGCAGATCATGCTGTTGGTGGCCGGAGTCATTGGCATGCTGTTATCGCGGGCACTGTCATTTAAGCGTGCGGATTTTGACCGCCGCCGGACTCGGGTCAAACATCGTAGAAAGGCGTTAAAGCAACAGGCAAAGTTAGCTGCAGATAATGCGGCGAGTGAGCCGGAGACATCAGTCCCCCTCAAATAGCGAAAAAGGAGCCATGCGGCTCCTTTGGCGATCCAGCGGACAACGCTATAGGGTCAGCGCAGCTTCCAGCGTCATGGAGATCATGTCGTTAAAGGTCGTTTGACGCTCTTCAGAGGTCGTTACTTCCCCAGTACGAATATGATCAGATACGGTCACGACACACAAAGCGCGGGCACCGAACTCTTTGGCAACGCCATACAAACCAGCAGCTTCCATCTCAACCCCGAGCACGCCCATTTTTTCCATCACGTCAAACATATCCGGCTCAGGAGAATAGAACAGGTCGGCTGAGAACACGTTCCCTACCCGGACTTTGATGTTCTGCGCCTTGGCTGCGTTTACGACGGCGGTCAGCAGTTCATAATCTGCGATTGCCGCAAAATCTTTGTCTTTAAAACGCATACGGTTTACCCGCGAATCGGTGCAGGCCCCCATGCCAATCACCACATCACGCACTTTGATATCGCGACTGATAGCACCACAGGTTCCCACGCGGATCAGGTTCTTAACCCCGTAATCCTTGATCAGCTCGGTCGCATAGATAGAGCAGGAAGGAATGCCCATGCCAGACCCCATCACTGAGATTTTCTTACCTTTGTAAGTTCCTGTAAAACCTAGCATATTACGCACATTAGTGACTTGCTCTACGTTCTCCAGAAAAGTCTCGGCAATATATTTGGCACGCAGCGGATCGCCTGGAAATAGCACGGTTTCCGCAAAAGCACCGTCTACTGCGTTGATGTGTGGTGTTGCCATGAAAAAATAACCCCTTTGGTTCAAAAATAAATTTGTCATCCCCCGCTCAAACATAGCGGAGTTTCAGCATTACGGCAGAAAAGATTCACCATAAGCCATAGGCGTCAGCCCAAAATAACAGGCAATGCTCTGCCCGATATCAGCAAAACTGTTACGGCGCCCCAGCGATCCAGGACGCAATCCGGCACCCAACGCCAGCACGGGCACATGTTCACGGGTGTGATCAGTGCCCCGCCAGGTGGGATCGCAACCATGATCCGCCGTCAGCAACAGCAGATCGTCCGGTTGCAACAACGCCAGTAACTCTGGCAGTCGCCGGTCAAAATATTCCAGCGCACGGGCGTAGCCCACGACGTCACGGCGATGGCCGTATTGGGAATCAAAATCGACAAAATTGGTAAACACTATGGTGTTGTCAGTGGCGCATTTTACCTGTGCCAATGTGGCGTCGAATAGCGCTTCCAGTCCAGAGGCTTTCACTTTGTCAGTGATGCCACAATGGGCATAAATATCGGCAATTTTACCCACACTAATCACACTACCACCGGCATCTTTCAACTTATCCAACACGGTAGCGGCGGGTGGTTCAACGGCGTAATCGCGGCGATTGCCAGTGCGATTGAACGCGCCTTTTTCATTGCCAACAAACGGCCGAGCAATCACCCGTCCGATGTTATACGGTTCCAGCTCTTCACGGGCGATCTCACACAAGTGGTATAAGTTATCCAGTCCGAAAGTCTGTTCATGACAAGCAATCTGAAACACCGAATCTGCCGAAGTATAAAAAATTGGCAACCCCGTCTGCAGATGCTGCTCACCGAGCTCATCAAGAATGACGGTACCGGATGCATGACAATTCCCCAGGAAGCCACTGAGACCCGCGCGGGCGAGGATCTTATCGGTGAGTACCGCTGGAAATGATTGCTGTTTATCGCTGAAATAGCCCCAATCAAACAACACCGGCACCCCGGCCATTTCCCAATGACCACTAGGAGTATCTTTGCCAGAACTCAGCTCTGCTGCATGCCCATAAGCACCGCGCACAACGACAGTATCGCTGAACCCGGCTGGCATCTTGCCAGTACTCTCTTTAGCTGCTTGCGCCAGACCTAAGCCCGCCAAATTGGGCAGTGACAGTGGTCCTTGTCGCGCAATATCCGCCTGGCCGTTGGCACACAACTCGGCAATGTGCCCAAAGGTGTCGGCCCCCACATCGCCGAATTTATCGGCGTCGGCACTCGCCCCGATGCCAAAAGAATCCAGCATTAAAATAATACAGCGTTTCATTTACTCTCCACGGCAATATCCGCTGCACGGATACAGCCATAAATCTCTTGCTGACGGTCTGTTTCAACCTCACCCAGTTGTATCGCCGCACGGACGATATCCGCCGCTTGTTGCCATTCGGCTTCATTACGGGCATGCAGCAGCGCCAATGGCTGCTGTCGCTCAAGACGTTGCCCCAAAGTACAAATGTCACTGAGGCCAACGCTGTAATCCAGCGCATCACCCGGTTGGCAACGGCCACCACCGAGCGCTACCACCGCCATCCCCAACTGTCGGGTATCCATCGACTGCACCACACCCGCTCTGCTGGCATAAACCGGTTTAATCACTGTGGCCTGCGGTAAATACGCTTGATACCGCTCAATAAAATCGTGGGGACCATCAAGCGCCGCCACCATTTTGCCAAAGCGTTCAGCGGCGAGACCATTATCCAGTACCTGTTGCAGCTGTTTTTGGGCATCGACTTCGTTTTCAGCTAAACCACCGAGCAGCAATAATTCGCGGCATAACGCCATAGTCACCGCAAACAACCGGGGATTGCGCTGTTCACCGGTAAGGAAACGCACCGCCTCAGCGACTTCCAGCGCATTGCCGGCCGAGGAAGCCAACACTTGATTCATATCGGTTAACAACGCTGAGGTACGAGTCCCGGCATCGTTTGCCACACTAACAATCGATGCTGCCAGGGCTTGCGATTCGGCCATTGAGGGCATGAAGGCACCACTTCCCACTTTGACATCCATCACCAGTGCATCAAGATTGCATGCGAGTTTCTTAGAAAGAATGGATGCCGTAATCAACGCAATAGACTCTACTGTCGCAGTATTATCACGAATGGCATAAAAACGTTTGTCAGCAGGCACCAGATCGCCGGTCTGACCAATAATGGCGACCCCAACCTGCTGAACCGTATTGCGAAAACGCTGACTATCAGGCGCTGTCTGATAACCGGGAATCGCATCCAGTTTATCCAGCGTCCCACCGGTATGCCCGAGGCCACGACCAGAAATCATTGGCACATAGCCGCCACAGGCAGCAATTATCGGCCCGAGCATCAAGCTGGTGCAGTCACCAACACCACCGGTGCTGTGTTTATCCAGCACCGGCCCCGAGAGATGCAGGCTATCCCAGTTCATCACACGGCCGGAATCACGCATAGCCAGTGTCAGCGCCACACGTTCATCCATATTCATACCGTTGAAATACACTGCCATGCCCAGCGCGGCAATCTGTCCTTCGGAGATGCTGTTATCTGTGATGCCCTTGACGAAAAAGCAGATCTCAGGCGCAGTTAACACCTGACCATTACGTTTTTTGCGGATGATTTCCTGTGCCAAATACATCAGTTGCTCCTGCATCGTGTGTCAATTTCGCGATGACAACTGCGGACTCAACGCCCCCGCCACAATGCTTAATAAACTCAGTAACCTTTGATTTCGCCAGTGGCCTGACCCAGCTCCAGCGTATGCAGCAGATTAGCCAGCAGGCTGGAAGCGCCGAAACGGAAAGTCCTAGCGCTAATCCAATCAGCCCCCAGAATACGCTCCGCCACACCGAGAAATTCTGCCGCCTGCGCCGCATCCCGCACACCGCCAGCGGGCTTAAAACCTACCTTGGGATTTTTCTCACTGATGACTGTCAGCATGATCTCAGCAGCCTCAATGGTAGCATTGACTGGCACTTTACCGGTTGAGGTCTTGATAAAGTCAGCCCCTGCGTCAATCGCAATTTCTGATGCTTTACGGATCAATGCAGGATCTTTCAATTCACCGGTTTCAATGATGACTTTCAGCAAGGCTTTATCACCACAAGCCTGCTTACAGGCTTGCACCAACTCATAACCGATAGACTCATTGCCGGCCATCAACGCCCGATATGGAAACACCACATCCACCTCATCCGCGCCATAAGCCACTGCAGCTTTGGTTTCTAACAAGGCAATATTCACATCATCATTGCCATGGGGGAAATTGGTTACAGTAGCCACTTTGACATCACTGGCACCAATGCTATTGAGTGTTTTACGCGCAATGGGAACAAAGCGTGGATAAACACATACCGCGGCGGTATTGCCTGCCGGGGTCTTAGCTTTATGGCACAACGCAATCACTTTCTCATCGGTGTCATCGTCATTTAGCGTGGTGAGATCCATCAGTCGAATCGCCTGACGGGCCGCCTGTTTCAAATCAGTCATGGGTAAGCTCTCCGAAAATAACCTTATCTGTTCCGTTGCTTCAGTTCTGCCGAAAAACGGTTTCCCTGGCGTCGGCCTTTTTATTCACCAACTCGCAGGCTCACGACTTGGTTCCATGAAGAGCGGCAAGGAGGGCGAAACCATCTCTGTTGCCGCGAAAAATCCTTTTTAGCGCGAAAATAGCGGAATCATTACGCCATTACTGATACGCCGCACAGCAATGGACTAAAGACTCTCGCAGGGCGGCCAATGATATACCGCAGATAATTTCATTTCCAGAACCAACGGTTCATATTCACGAACAATTCAAGAAAAAACTGTAGCAGTAAATTGACGCTTGGCCGGACACTCGGTCCGGCCAGCCAAGAGCGGTTAGGACAGCGAGATAAATAGCCCAGCGAGGGTGGCGCTCATCAGGTTAGCGAGAGAGCCGGCAACCACCGCGCGCATGCCCAACTTGGCAAGTTCATGACGACGATTCGGTGCCATGCCACCAAGGCCGCCCAGCAGGATGGCAATAGAGGATAAGTTGGCAAAGCCACACAACGCAAAAGACACGATGGCTTTGGTCTTATCTGTCATCGCCATCCCCGTTTCCGCCACCAGCTTGCCACCTTCAGCCAAATCTTTCAGATAGGGGGCAAAGTTGGAGTAAGCCACAAATTCATTCACAACAATTTTTTGGCCGATAAACGAGCCTGCAAGCATCGCCTCTTTCCACGGTACCCCAATCAACCAGGCCAGTGGCATAAAGATGTAACCCAGAATAATTTCCAGCGATATGCGTGCAGAGGCGGCATCCACAACGGATTTTGCCGCGGCGACTAACTGTGGCTGCTGCAATTTACTGAACTGATCGATGACCAGCTGCCGGTCGATATCGGTGATCACCAACGCATTGACTGCTACATGCGCTTGTTCTGCTAACGCCTGCACGCTGGTATTAAACGCTGCCTGTAATTCTGGGGTGGCTGCGGCGGCGTGTTTTAATGCTTCAAAGGTGGTTGCTAACGCCGCATTGCCATAACCAAACCAACCACCAATACCACCGATAATGCTGTTGATTAAGGCGATAAGCCCAATAAATGCCAGCAACATCGCACCGACGTTAAGTGCCAACTGCATCCCCGCCGAAGCGCCACTCGCGGCAGCATCCAACACGTTGGCAGGTTTATCTTGCTCGTCTGGCAGCGTTACGATGTCATCATGAGGCGCTTCGGTTTCCGGATGCATTAGTTTGGCCATCAGCAAACCGCCTGGGGCGGCCATAAATGATGCCGCAACCAGATATTCCATTGGTACACCCATTTGGGCATAGCCCGCCATTACTGAACCCGCAATAGACGCCATGCCACCTACCATAATGGCAAACAGTTCTGACTGGGTCATGGTTGGAATGAATGGCCGCACGACCAGGGGCGCTTCAGTCTGCCCAACGAAGATATTGGCAGTTGCTGACATGGATTCGGTGCGGCTGGTGCCGAGGGCTTTTTGCAGTGCGCCACCCAATAAGCGGATAACCCACTGCATAATGCCTAGGTGATATAACACCGCAATCAAAGAGGAGAAAAAGACGATAACCGGCAACACGTGAATGACGAAGATAAAACCGACTTTGAAATTGGCTAAGTCACCGAACAGGAAACGAATACCGTCGTTGGCTTTGTCAATGACGCTGTAAACTGCATCAGACACCCCCTTGAGGATATCTTTACCCACCGGGACGTATAGCACGAAGCCGCCGAAAGCGGCCTGGATCAGGAAGGCGCCGCCAACCGTACGCAGATTAATGGCTTTTTTGTTGTTGGAAAACAGAAACCCAACAAACAGCAGGACAAGTACTCCCACTAAACTCATGACGATACTCATTAACTATCCCTTTTTATTGTTAATTGCAGTGTTAATGGCGTTAACCGACCTTTATTTGGGCGGCATTATAACGGAGGGTTGCCAAAAAATCGCCTACTGATGTCCATTTAGCGTTTATTTTTCAAAACCTTACAAATAGCATCACGGGTGTTCCCTTAATTCCGTTTTACGCTCAAACAGTTGAACAAAATTGTTTTCCAGCTGTTCTGATACCAGAACATTGGAAGTTCCTTGCAAGATTGCTATCTCGGCCACGACAGGTAAGAGGGTCAATGGGGTATTACGCCGGTCTTTGGCAGTTACCGGTGTCATTGACGGGGCATCAGTTTCCGCCAGGAGTGCCGTCAATGGCAAGCGTTTAACCGCACTGCGTAATTTTTTGGCGGATGAGTCGAGCAACAAGCCACCAATCCCTAGTCGAAACCCCATCTGCCAGTATTTCAGCGCCACTTCATAACTACCGCTAAAACCATGAATGACACCATGACAATTGGGAAACTGCTGTAATATCGCCTGCATCTCGTGATGACAACGCACGGCATGCAACACTACTGGCATCTGATATTTTTGCGCCAATGCCAGCTGCGGCGTTAATAAAGCAACCTGTTGCGCCCAGTCGACGCGACGAGCATCGTCATCAGCAAGCTGCGCCCGGGGCTTGTCTAAGCCACATTCCCCAATCGCAACTAAGAACGGATCGCTCAGATGCTGCTGCAGTTGCTGTTCCAACAAAGCCACCGCAGCCGGAATGTCTGGAGGACAATACCAAGGATGGATCCCCAGGGCATAATCACATTGATACTCAATCGCTATCTGCCGTTGCCGCGCCCAATTGGCCGGTGATATTCCCGGAATTAACGCACCTGAAATGCCAGACTGCCGCATCTCCAGAAACAGCTGTTCCCGGTCGGCGTCGAATTCTGGGGCATCAAAATGTGCATGCGAATCAGTCAGCATCAGCATATCCACGCTGCTAGCTAGCATAAAAGGCTTCAGCAAAAAATCACAGTAACGACAGCGTTAGCTACGATGATTTGCCGGTGTCTTTTGTAAGCGGTTTTTTCTCAAGCGGCGGATCTTGCAAACGTGGCATACAGCAGCGTTGGCTGTTTTCAGTCAGCCCCATCTTATCGCACCAGGAGGTATATTTTTGCCAGCCTCGGGTAATGAGCGAAAGCAGTTTATTCATATTGCCATCCCTTTCAATCGTTCAATAAAAAAGCGGAGTATTACTCCGCCTTTTATCAGTGTTCTCGGGTTTTAGCAAATTCAATGTCGGGATAGCGTTCCATCGACAGGTTGAGATTCACCATCGTTGGTGCAATGTAGGTGAGGTTGTCACCACCATCCAACGCCAGGTTCAACGAACATTTACGCTGAAACTCATCGAGCTTCTTGGCGTCGTTGCAATATACCCAGCGGGCGGTGGCAACGTTTACCGCTTCATAAATTGCTTCAACGTTGTATTCTGATTTCAACCGCGCAACCACCACTTCAAACTGCAGGACCCCAACCGCGCCTACAATAAGATCGTTATTATCCAGTGGTCGGAAAACCTGAACCGCACCTTCTTCTGATAACTGCACTAAACCTTTCAACAGCTGCTTCTGCTTTAATGGATCTTTGAGGCGGATACGACGGAACATTTCTGGGGCAAAATTAGGAATTCCGGTAAATTTCAGATCTTCGCCCTGAGTAAAGGTATCGCCAATCTGAATAGTCCCGTGGTTGTGTAACCCGATAATATCACCGGCAAACGCTTCCTCTGCACGCTCACGGTCACCCGCCATAAAGGTTACCGCATCAGAGATACTCACGGTTTTGCCAATGCGCACGTGCTTCATCTTCATCCCTTGCGTGTATTGTCCGGAGACCACCCGCAAGAACGCGATACGGTCGCGATGCTTAGGATCCATATTGGCCTGAATTTTAAAAACGAAACCTGAAAAGTTGTCTTCGGTAGCTACCACCATACGTTCGCTGCTTTGACGTGGTTTAGGGGCAGGAGCCCACTTGGTCAAACCATCCAACATATGATCTACCCCGAAGTTACCCAACGCAGTCCCGAAAAATACCGGTGTCAGCTCACCACTGAGGAACAACTCTTCATCAAACTCATTAGATGCACCCAGCAGGAGTTCCAGTTCTTCACGCAGCTGCTGTGCTAAGTCGCTGCCGACAGCCGTATCCAGTTCTGGGTTATCCAGACCTTTAATGATGCGTACTTCCTGGATCATATGGCCATGGCCACTCTGATACAGAATGGTTTCATCACGATGCAGGTGATAAACACCTTTAAACGACTTGCCGCAACCAATCGGCCAACTGATCGGTGCACACATGATATTGAGCTCGTTCTCTACTTCATCAAGCAGCTCCATCGGGTCACGAATATCACGGTCGAGTTTGTTCATGAAGGTTATGATTGGCGTATCGCGCAAGCGGGTCACTTCCATCAACTTACGGGTACGGTCTTCCACACCTTTAGCGGCATCGATGACCATCAAACAGGAATCAACTGCGGTCAATGTACGATAGGTATCTTCAGAGAAGTCTTCATGCCCAGGAGTATCCAGCAGGTTCACCAAACAGTCGTTATAAGGGAACTGCATTACCGAGGTCGTCACCGAGATCCCACGTTCTTTTTCCATCTCCATCCAGTCAGATTTAGCATGCTGACCTGAGCCGCGACCTTTTACGGTGCCCGCCTGTTGGATCAGATGTCCGTGCAGCAACACCTTTTCGGTAATGGTGGTTTTACCGGCGTCGGGGTGCGAGATGATAGCAAAGGTCCTTCGCTTATTGATTTCATTAAGAAAATCTTGGTTTACCATGTATAAATTCTTTTAGTTTGTACACGGATTTGTACACACTTTTGGAAGTACTCTCTTTTCAGTTCTTCGCTTGTCAAATCCGTCGTGTTAATCGTAATTGGCCGCTATTTTCGCTGATCTTGACTTTATAAACAATCAATGGTTATCTAATCTGTTACCATTTACTCTCAGCGTGCGCCAATGCTCAGTTGTAGCTGTTTGCAATCGTTGCTTCTTCAGCTCATGAACAACAGTGGCTAAACCACAAATTCCTTCGCTACCAAAAATCGATGATAGCTTGTCGTACTACACCAATGATGGTGCAGTTGCCGTTGATCGGTATTGCAGGGTATTGCGGGTTCAAAGGTTTTAGGTACTTCTGTTCACCATCAATGACCAACTGTTTAAAGGTTGCTTCTTTCGAATCATCCAAACGCGCAACAACCAATGAACCTGAAGAGTAAGGTAACTCAGGATCAACAACGATCACTGCCCCCTCAGGTATGGATTTTTTCCCGCTTGGATTTTCCATACTGTCGCCTTTTACGCGAAGTGCGAAACAACCCTCATGTGCTTTCCCAGTGACTTCACGCCACTCTTCAGCATCTTCATGGGCAAATCCCTCCGCTATTTCAGTCCAATCACCGGCCTGAACCCAGTTAATGAGAGGAATTCTTCCCTTAATGTCAGGCCCAACTTCTACATTACCGACCCCCAAGCCAATCTCGCCATCACCTGTGGCGAGCCAATGAGCATTCACGCGAAGCGCCTCCGCGATCTGCATGGTGTAACGAGACCTAGCCGATTTACCAGAGCAAATCTGGCTGATCGACTGCTGTTTGATACCAATGCGACGAGCCAACTCTGACTGAGTCACCCCAGTAAGCTGCAAGGCATGGTTTAGTCGTTCGGATAAAGTTTTCATAAGCCCGTATTCTACAAATAAAACTGTAGCCTTTCAACAATTTTAACTGTTGACTTATCTACAGTTTAAACTGTAACATTCAATCTTGTAACAGTTATTATTGTAACAGGAGACGGTATGGAAGTGTTCAACACGACACAAAAACATCTCCGCCGTGCCATTGACTTGGTCGGCGGGCAATCAGCATTAGCACGAGCCATCAACTCAAAACAGCAAAACGTCTGGTTTTGGTTGAATAAATCAGGGCGTGTTCCCGCTGAATTCGTTTTACCCATCGAACAAGCTACGCAAGGACAGGTAACCCGATCCCAGTTAAGACCGGACATCTATCCGGAATGCCCAAGCGAGCTGAAAGCCAGTAACCAGTAGGATTAAGGGCAAATAATGGTCAGCATTTTACGTAAACAACAAAGCGAATTCCTCCATGCGTGATTATGGCAAGGTCTATACCCGCTTTTGGCTAAAGCAAAACGTTTTGTCCTGGAGTGACTCAGCGAAGTTGCTAGGACTGTATTTGCTTACATGCCCACATTGTAATTTGCTTGGCTGCTTTCGATTGCCGATTGGTTACGTTGCTTCTGACTTGAACTGGGATGAGCAACAGGTTGCCAAGGCTCTAAATGAGTTAGAACAAGATCAGTTCCTCATTCGTTGCGAGGAATCCGGCTGGACTTTGATTCGGAGCTTTCTGAAGCACAACCCAATCGAAAACCCAAACCAAGGTAAGGCAGCCTTTCGGTTGCTTAAAGATGTACCTGCCGACTTCGTTGGTATGGCATCGCTTTTGAAATCTCTTGCCGCTTTTCAAGCTCGGCTTCCAGAAGAATTTTCATCATTGTTTATGCCTGATGGCAACCCGGTAAGGGACTCTCAACGGTCGGATGACTCTGAGAGAAGCAATAAACCAACAGTTAAAACTGTTGACCAGATACAGTTTGAAGACTTCTGGGATGTACAAATACGCAAAGAAAAAAAAGCGAAAGCCAAAGAAGAATGGCTACGCATGGGCCTCAATGAAGACCATGAACTCGCCTTGGAAGTGCTAACACGCTGGAAAGAGCAACGAGACAACCGATTGCAGTATCAAGATCGGACTAAGACCCCTATGCCACATAACTGGCTTTTAAACCGGCAATGGGAAGACGAGTACGTTCGCATTGATGAAGTACAGCAATCATCGACGAGCCTAAAGGGCAGCAATCACCAATTGAATATTGAAGAAAGCAACCGCCGCATTGCTGAAAGCTGGGCCGGACCAGGTATTCGGGAGGTTCGTTCAAGTGCAGGAGGTTGATAAACGCGAGTTTGCTGAAATTTGGGGAGCAGCTTGGGCCATGTATGGCAAAAGCGTATCACCGCAATTGCTATCCATCGCATTTGAAGCCCTTCGTGCTTACAGCATTGAAGAAGTGCGAATCGGTCTGACTCGGCATATTCAATCCCCGGATACTGGGCAATTTTTTCCAAAGCCCGCTGACGTCATCAAGCATATCGATGGCAACTCTGGCTCAAGAGCCATGGTTGCTTGGAACAAAGTTGACAAGGCTGTTCGTCAGGTTGGCGCTTGGACATCCGTGATGTTTGACGATGCGTTTATTCACCGCGTTATTTCAGACATGGGGGGATGGGTTGAACTCTGCAAGGTTGACGACAGGGAATACCCCTTTAAGCAAAAAGAGTTTTTAACACGCTACCAGGCTTACTTGCTGCGGGACGAAGTGGGTGAATACCCAAGGCTATTACAGGGTATTGCAGACCATCAGAACCAGCAAAAAGGATTTGATATGCAAGCGCCTGTTGCCGTGGGTGACTGGTCAAAAGCGGCACAAGTTTACACGAGAGGCATCGCCACTTTTAGCGCAGTGCCTTTGAAAAGAATAAGCCCGAAAGCCATTCAGGCGCTTCTCGGAAATCAATTAGAGGACAAAAATGAAAACGATTAAAGCAAAAACCGTTGCCCTAGTGATAGCCATGTCCGCAAGCACTTCAGTCTATGCGTTTCCGGGCTATCAGTGGGAAAAAGCAGCACAAAGTGTTGGTATTGATCCAGTCATGCTCTACGCCGTTGCCTTGGCTGAGTCCGCCTCACATCGTGGTCTCAACATGACTAGTCCATGGCCATACGCAATTCGCAATGGTTCAAATGCAACCTACGCCAAATCTAAGACAGAAGCAGAGCAACTGTTAAACCAAGCACTGCAAGAGAGTGAAAAATACCAGCTCGATATTGGCCTTATGCAAATCAATTTGCATTGGCACGGACATCGGGTGAGCTCAGCAGCAGAACTGCTAGACCCCATCACCAACCTTACTGTCGGCTCCAGTATTTTGGCCGAAGCAATCAAGTCTTCACCAAACGATTTAGAGCTTGGCATAGGCCGCTATCACAGTTGGAACGAAGAGCGTGCACGCTGGTATGGGCAAAGAGTGCTTTCTATCTATCGCAATATTTTACATGAACTGGAGGTCCGTCAATGACAACCAATCAACAAGACTTCTATCAATTAAATTTGGCGTACCTACACGCAGCACGCGAATTAGCGCGAATTGATCCGCAAGAGGCGGTCTTGCGCTTTGGACTTACACGCGATGTGGTTGATGCACTGATTAATGCCGGTGTTGACGACCTGCAACGAGTGGCGACCTCATCATTCATGCTGTTTCAACCAAGGGGTAATCAAAGCCAACTGATTGAGATGGTGAAGAGCAAAGGCACAGGTATCCCAAGAATCGCTTACCTATTATCAACCCTAAACAACAAGGGGGATGCATGATTGATAACCTGTCCAAAAGTGAGCTGTTTACCCGAGCCTCGCTGCTTATTAAATACGGATTTCGAACAACCATTATCGCGCTCGATACTGGTTTGCCAATCCACATTATCAGAAGGCTTCACAAAGAAGTGACTGGCAAGTCACCTTGTCCTGGTCAATTGCCAGAATCTGATGCCATCGTCAAAAGCAGAAGAGCCTTAGTTGAAGGCTCCCTGCTGATGGCGCTTTATGTCAATATTGGTGGAGACAATGTCTACAAGCAATTAAATATTGATGCTTTGATGAAGGCTTACGATGCGTACTTGGTTGCAAGAGAAGAAGCAGATCTTCCAGCTGAGATCCCCTGGAAAAAACTAACCATCAATGAAGGTTGGGTTCTAGCTCGTGATTTAAGATCACAGCTTGCATCCTTACACCGGTGTCGATGCGGTAGTCTGTATTTGACGGTATCTCAACAGCGCATTCAGCTTAAATGTCCTGTGTGCGAAATTATGGCCGAGCAAACCACTAGAGCACTTTTTGAGAACTAACATGCTGATACATAATTTGATTGTGCACCTCCCGTGCACTTTGAGAGTACTAAGAAGATGACAAACTTACTTAAATATTTACCAGCACGCTGCTGGTTTATATCACTGGGGCTTTTTCTGGCGACTTTGGCCGCGGCTCATTTTTTTCCATCAGAAATATTAACGGCATTTGCCAAGTTAGCGGCTTTGCCATTTCTGATTTGCACCATCGTTTTTTTCAGCTACTTGGGATTCAAAGCAACTGCTAGTTCTATCGGCCTTATAACCATCACCTTAGTGTTTGTAGCAATCGCATATTGGCAAGCGAGTTGGGCAATTTTATGTGTCGGTTTAGCTTTCTTAGGCTTAAGCGGACTAATCCATTTATTTCAAAGACAACTGAAAGATACCGGTCGAGAACTAAGCCTGGGCGAAAAAAAATATTGGTACTGGGTAAACGAATTTGCAGATGGTCGCTCATCTATCCTCCCCAAAAGGCCAAAAAAATAGCCAGCTCACCACAAGTTGGCTACCTTCTATTTTCAGTTCCTTCCTGATGCCTGGTTATAGGCCCTAATATCGATCAAGTTGTTCTGAGCATAATCTCCCGCAAGGGATGCATTTGAGATCACTGCAATCTGCTTATCCACAAATGCTTTATCTTCTTCGGACACACTGTCGGGGATGTAAGCGCCACTCTCATCCTTTTGACGATACTCATTTAGCATTTGCTCCCTTAGGCCAAGCATCTCAGGCGACCAACTCGATGAGTCTTCAGAGTTGAATACACGCCCCGCCAAACCTTCATTGAAAGCTTGAGCGAACACTTGACTTTGAATCGGGGTCAATCCCATTCTCTGCCCTTCGCTGTATGCTTCCTGTTTAAAATCATCGGCGTACTGTTCTAAGAACTCACCATATCGATTGTTAACTGCCGCACCGAATGCCCCAGCCAACATGGCTTCAGACTTAGTACCCCAGTTTACTTCGGAGGCATACTGCGAACTCGATCCACTGTATGCATCATTAAACGCCGTCAATGGGTTTTCCAAAGAGGTTCCGGCGTCAACGGCTGCTTTTAAGCCATCCCAGGTTGATTTACTGGCCACCGTTGCGTTGTGCAAGAAACCTCGTGAGCTAGGGTCTTCAAGTGCTTGCTCCTTGTAACTCTCATAGTCTTCGCCAAAGTGATTCAAGGTATGCAGTGCTGCATCAATATGCTTGCCACTGAAGTCACCAATAGCACTGGCGCTGTTGAAGAACATTTCAGCACCAGAAACTCCGCTATCATCAGCCATAATGCGAGATCGCCACTGAGAGCCAGCTTCTCTGTTTAGTCCAGATTGATAGGTACTTGTGTCAGAAACTACGGCCTGTTGGGCTTGTTGTTGATGCGCATTTAGTTGTCCATCAACACCAGACAAATTAGTTTGGTAAGCTGATTGAGCTGCGTTGAACTGAGTTTGAACAGTTGCAGCATCCTCGTAGCCGCCCAATACACCCGATTCCACTTGGCTTTGAGTGCCACCAAAAGTAGGTGCAGTTGATGACAAGCCTTCATTAGAGCGTGGCTGAATAGATCGTAAATCGGCTCCGGTAGCCATGGCCATAACAGTCATTGCTGCTTGATAGTCATTGTCTCGTTCAGCGGGCGTCGAGGAGTTGCTATAGGTTAAAGACTCCATAGCTGCGGCCACATACGCCTGATTATCATCAGGTAGCAAGCGCTGATACATTGGAAGGTTTTCACGTAATCGGTTACCTGCTTCAACATGCTGGTTCATATAGCGACCTAAATAATCCATGACTTCAGGATTATCCGCTGCTAATCGAGTTAACGTCGCACCATCCGTGTTCCTTTGTCCTGATAGACTGTAGCTGGCCTGATCAAGCTCACTAAAGCGGTTTGATGCCGTGATAACGTCTTGTGCTGAACTCTGAAGTGACTGATAGTCTTGATTAGACAAGGACATCTCAACGCCAGAGCGTCTTGAATCTGAAAGGTCCTTAACCATTGCATCGCGATACTCAGCACGTCGTGAATCACTTGATGCCAAGCTTTGCATCTCCCCAGTGAGCGTATTTGCGGTCGTTGACCGAGAACTGCCCTCTGATGACTCAACTTGGCCACTAAAGTTACCACCTAAATCCAAGCCTGCTCGTAACCGTGATATTTTTGGCACTCTTGATGATTCAGGCTTATCCACTCCTGGTAGGTTGCCTTGTGGGGAGTCATTCCCCCCTGTACCAAGTAATCTTCCCAAGAACCCTTTATCTGCTACTTCTTTATCACCGGTATTTGTAATGGTTCCATCTCCACCGACCCTAAGGCCTCCCGATAACACGCCCGATACCAAGCCACGTACAGCGTCTTTTTTATCGTCTCCGAAACCATACCGTGTTTGCAGGTCATCAGTAACCTGATTAACAACGGCGCTAGATGCGGAATTAGAAGAACCGATCTGACGTCCAACCGAAGAAAGGTTGTCGTAACTTAGCTTTTCACCAAAAGTTCGACTCATGGTATTGCCAACTTGACGGCTAAAGGCTTGAGTTGCCTGAGTCATGGATTCTTTTGCAGAACCGACCATTGAACCCACCGCATTTCCGACAGAGAAACTGCTTAGTAAGTTTGACGCACCGGTCATTGCAGAACCTGTGAGGGCTGAATTTTGGAACATTGACTGTGATTGCATCACCGGGGCATTTTTCGCGACATCTGGACTTGCCATCTTTTCATCAATGGCATCACCGTTTTGAAGACGTCCAGCCAAGTGGGTAGCGGTTATTGCTGAGCCATACACGAGCATGAGCGAAATCGCCGGAACACTCGACGCCAACATGCCGCCAGTAGCTATCCAGGTTTGCAGCACTGAATCCATCTGCATCATCCCAGCAAAAGATGGCACTTCTGTACCTGCAAAGGCATCAAGAGCCGACATTTTCTCTGCAACGGTTAAATGAATATACAGGTTAATGATGGCCATGACAGGCATCCAAAGTTGAATCCAAAGCAGGATTAACAAGTACTTCCCGGCCATTCGCATCCCGATTTGGCCAAGGGCAATCACAAAGGCCATCAATGGGGTGATGGCGTAAATGAAACCCTCAAAAAACGTCATCATCGGACGAACGATACTTTGGAACAGGGTCTGCTCCGCCGCCCATTGTGTATTGCGCTGCTCAATCGCTTGGTTAACCATGACGGCTGCGGTGAAAGCTTGATCATCCATATACTTGCCCGTCACGCTTTGCTCATAAATAGGCAAAAGCACCGACGCGGTCATGTACTCTTGGGTGTTTACTGAAGCCAAACCAAGGTTATTCAGTGCATTTCGGATAACGTCATCAGTGTCCGTTGCAGACGAAGTCCCCAATGAGGCTGACAGAACCTGTTTAAGCCTTGGAATGAAGGTTGATTCTGTCATGAGTTTCAGCTGGCTATAGGCATCGGTGCAGTCCAGATCGCTACTGCTACCACTGAGCATGATGCGCGTGCCATAAATGCGCGAATCAAACCTAATCGCAGTCATCGGGTTGGGGTCACTCAGCACCTGATCGAGGTTCTTTTGTCCAATGTCGATACCAATCAAGGTGCACTCTTTGATGTAGTTAAACCACGATTGCTCGATGTCCGAACCGGCGACACGATTTGCATCACCCAAACCAGAGCGATCCATCACCTGTTTTCTCACTTTAATCAGTGACTGTAAACTGGATGCAAAGCCGTATTCCGTCATGGCGGGAGTTGAGAACGCCGTTTCAAACAATCGCGTGATTTGAAAGCCAACAGTCGAAATCGTACTACCTGCGGCAGCAACACCGATGGGCACATTATCAACCACTCGAACTTGCCCCGTGTACGCATCCTCAATGCTCACTCGGGTACTGGGTCCAAACATGGTTGCAAAGACTAGCCATGAGACTAAAACGTGTTGAAAGTTAATCCCACGACCACCTTGCATTAAGGCCTGAACAGAGACCATCAATACCCCAATGAGCAAGCCAATCCGAACCATTGAAGTAAAGTCGCCTGTACCAGTGATCATCGCGACAGCATTCAGGACCTGCTCTAAAAAAGCCGAATCCCCGATGGAATAGATTTCCCACATTATCTATTCCCCCAGCGCCGTAGATTTAACGGTGTAATAACGCTGTTTGCGAATGGTCTGAATCACCTGATTAAAATGCGCCAGTAATTCTTGCTCTGAGCCGTATCTTCGCTGTAACGCGGCGTACTCCTCATTGATTTGGCGACGTGCACGTTCAAGGTCTTCGGTTAACAACTTCGCATAGGCATGATCTTCTACACCAGAGGTGCTTCTAGCTGCATTGAGCATGTCTTCAACCAATGCTCGGGCCATCTCAACAGCAATAAATGGTGCTGCTCGTGAAGCAAACGACCTAGCGGCACCTTCATTTAATGCAGAAAGTGTTCGAATCATGCCGCCAATGCTCGCGGGAGCCGAGGCCATAAAAGCCTTTTCGGTGGTGCTAGCTGCCCCAGTATTTCGAGCAAACTTAAAAATAATGCCGTTACTCGAACCTGTACCAAGAAGTAAATTTTCGACCTGAGTTGATAACCCGGTTAGGGTCACGTTAGTGATTGTCGGATTTAGACAGCCGTCTTGTATCACTGTGTCACATCGGTACATAGCGACGTTACCGCCATGAATTAGATGCTCAATAGTCACTTTATTGCCATTCAGTCTGGTCAGTTTTGGGGCTTTACCTTGGCCATCAGCGGCATTCGCTAAATCACCAACGATGATCGAGCCCGTCACGGACATAACCGCTTCAAGAAAACGGTCATCTCCCGATGCAAACCAGCTTGATGCCGAATGACGTTTCAGTGCTCGCCAAACCAAGTTGCCTTTAATCGTTTTGTTCACATCAGATGCCGCGACACTCGAAGCGTTCTCATATGGGTTCTTACCATTGGACTCACTCCAACTGGTAAAAACGTCTCCAGCCCCTTTAAGTGAGCTCAACATGCTGGCTTCTGTTTGCCCCTTTTTACCAAAAGCAGCCAGGGTATCGTTCACGACTCCCTGAGCCATTTGACAGGAATTGCCAAAATACTCGTTCAACTGCTGGATTTTCTTTTGCAGTGTCTCCATGTGCTGAGAGCATTTCTCACACATAGCACTGAGCGCCAATTGGAATGCGTACCCCTTGGCGTTTGCAGCAACAGAGCGAAGTAATTGAACAAACTGATCCGCGTTAACAAAAGACAAACTTCCCGCGAACATATCAATGCCGCCACAACCAGCTTGGAATGACGGAGGCACCATAGAGACGAGGTTTTCGTTCATGATCCTGTTACGAACAACAACACTTCCACCAGATATAACGCCACGCCGCTGACTCTCGAATACGCCAGGCGCAGTGGTGTTGGTCATTGAACCAAACAACTGATTCATCTCCTGTTGCAAGCTTGCTTGGCTCATAGATGAAAAACCAATCGCACAGGCGATTAGCGATACTTGGAATACTTTTTTCATCGTTATAACCCTCCTTGTGCACGCAGATAGCGAACAAGGAACTCAGGGTCCTGTAATATCTTTTCGTTAAGCTCTTGGGCTGACATCGCAAGTGACACGCCGGGTTGAACAGGTCTGGTGGCATAGTAAGTTTGATCGTCAATCCAACCGGCTTGATGGGCTGCGAGAATAATTCGATTATTGAGCTCATCAAGGCTCATTGCACCTTGGCCAATGGGAGTGATGACATTAGGTGGATCAACTAAGAACATGGCAGGGACAGTCGTAACGGACAATGATTGAGCTTGTCCTGAATCGACTTTGAAATTGGGAAACTCTCCACCCGGTAAAGGCAAGCCATCGACAGCAATAGCAAATACCTCGAAACCGTAGTTTAAAGCCATTGATTCGATTATAGGCGCTTGAGCGTGGCAGTAAGGGCAATCCGAACGATAGAAAAAGAACAAGCCTGCTCGCTTTGCTACTTCACCTAAAGCAACATCCCGTTGAGCGCCAGCTTCTCGGTCCATCCGATTGGCAGCGTAGGTCGCCAAGGGTCTGCGACTGATTTCATCCAAAACAGGATCGCCCATGACCACCTGCTGACTAACATCAGCAAATAGTGAGCCCTTATCCATCATGACGCGCTGAAGATAAAGATAGGCTCTGACATTCTCACTAGTTGGCTCATCAATTGCCTTGTCCATAAACGATTGCATATGCTCTCGGAACCATGCGGCACTGAAGGGCTTTAGTTCGCTCAGACTGGACTCCACGACACCAGCTTCCGGCTCTATCAGCTCATCAGGCTGCTCAGGTTCAGGAATGACCTGATACCAAAACCAGCCTTCCTGACCACGCTGATAGAATGGCCCATCACTGGCATGGGCGGGCAAGATGAATAGAAAGAAAATAATGATTGGGATGGTCACCCATAGGATGAACCAAGGTAACAAGGGGGTTCTCATTGTCAGCTCCAGAAAATTTCACAGAGCTAACATGCTAAAGATCCCCGTCAGTGCCATTGGCCAGATAGATGAAGGAATTATGTGTGTTTCTGACTAGCTGTTGTGACCAGTAACAGTAACAACAGCTAAATTTAACGAGCCAAATTTATTATTGGACCGCTTTGAGCGATAAGTGGTCGGTCAGATGAACTCGTTTTTGGACATTTTCGTGTTAGGTCCTTAACTCTAACGCATCTGTTTCGGATAAAAATTTCTATGGATTAACACCCGGTTAAACTGGTACTTTGCATTACTCCCTCTACATTAAGTCACTTGTAGCATTAGGAAAATGAGTAAGGGCCGTCTCATATCAAGTGGCGACTTGTAACTACTGAAATTATGCTGTTTAAAACACACCACTTTGTAGTCCTCACGCTGTACCCACAAAGAGATAAATTTACTTATTAAAGCCAAAAAACCTTGTATCAAAAACACACAATCCTTACATTTATGATACAAGAATTTAAAATTTTGTGATATTTCCGTGACGGAGAAAACGTTATGAAGACATTAGCGTTAACTATTCCGCAGGAAGCACCAGTTTGTATGGATGCACTTTTCGACTACGTCCGCACATGGCACTCCAACAGCTACGTTTATGAACTTGGACAACTTGAAATCAAAGTTGAAAAAGAAATTATCCAAAGCGAGCTAATGATATTTCGCGAACATTTTCCTTGGCTAAACACAAACATAATTAATTGACGAGAGTATTTTGAGTAGTACAAATTGTTCCCTAGGAGCCAAAGGTCATCTGGAGTATTCGCAGGATCAATAGAAATAACCCAAATCTCAATGGATGTATCAAAGTGAGATGTTGATACCAAAATTGGAGCCTAGATTTGGTATGGTGATGCCAAAGCGATAAGCTGCATGATATATACACCTTATGGCTTTGGCAGTAACTGAACATGTTGAATATTGATGATCCAAGCAAAGTTGCTAAAACACCGGCCATTTGGCGCTTAGGTTTTCGGCCCTTTTTTCTTGGTGGGGCGATTATTGCTGCTCTCTACATCCCTTTGTGGGTGTTAACTTGGCTCCTACCAGCATACTCCTTATTTGAAGATACATTCTGGTCGCCAATCCTACCGTTGTGGTGGCACCCTCACGAATTGCTATTCGGATTTGCCATGGCAATTGTGTCAGGATTTTTGCTGACAGCAGTACAAAACTGGACAAATCAGCCATCTCTTAAAAATTGGCCATTAGCGCTAACATTTTCTTGTTGGGCGTTGGCACGCTTGAGCTTGCTCATCCCTACACCGCTCCCCATTATTCTGCCCGCCGTATTCGACATACTATTTTTAGGAATAGTTGGCTCCACCTTATGGAGGAGTATTTATAAGGTAAAACAGTGGCGCAATATTGGATTTCCACTGATGATTATTGTCGCATTATGTATCAATATTCTCAGTTACTATTCATTGTATGTCCGTGATTTTATTCTGGCACACCAAATTTGGCAGTCGATGCTTTGGTGGCTTTCGTTACTGATCACGATTGTTGGCGGTCGAGTGATTGGCTTCTTTACTGCAATGAGATTGAATGCAATCAAGCAACCCACATTACCTTGGGTAGAATATCCGTTATTACTGATCATGCTCACGCTGGTTTTACAAGCATTATTCGAGCTATTACCAAGTGCATTTATCCAAGTGCTGCTATTCATTGCGGGTGTACTCCACCTGATCAGAGCTTCTCGCTGGATGCCGCTAAAATCTTTCAGGGAACCACTGCTTTGGTCCTTACACATTGCTTATTTTACGTTGCCAATAAGCTTACTGATGATGAGCTGGTATTTTAACGACGAATTTGCTTATCGCTGTCTGCTACACTTATTCGCAATTGGCGGCATGGCAATGCTTTGCCTATCAATGATTTCGCGAGTTTCACTCGGCCACACTGGGCGCAATATCTACCAAGGACCCAACATGCGAATCGCATTTATCTGTCTGCCTTTGGCTGCAATTTTTAGAGCCATCATGCCGATTTACTTTCCCAGCCAAACCCACCTTTGGCTATGGTTTGCAGCAGTGT
Organism: Shewanella sp. A32; assembly: GCF_029167175.1. NCBI lineage: Bacteria > Pseudomonadati > Pseudomonadota > Gammaproteobacteria > Alteromonadales > Shewanellaceae > Shewanella > Shewanella sp. A32. The sequence goes on along the minus strand of NZ_JARFTS010000001.1, from coordinate 97,081 downwards.
TCTGGTTTGGTTCATTTGCCATTTTTGTGTACCACTACACCAAGATTTTAACGCGTCCAAGAGTTGATGGACGTCCAGGATGATGCAAAACACTTTGGATAAATTGAACGTGAGACCATCTATGAAAATAATGTCGCCTCTGAACCTAAAACTGTGGTTATTCATTTTGCTTGGTGCCTCCGGCAATGCTGTTGCAACCGATGGAACAACTGATATAGCTAAATCCTACCCAAAGCAGTACAAAACGTGGGAAGCAACGCAGGAGCAATCAGAGCGAGAAGATGTACTAGCAAACAACCCGCGAAATGTCATTCTTTGGGCAGGGTCTTCGTACGCCAAGGAATACCACACACCTCGTGGCCATCAATTTGCTGTAGCCGACGTGAGTCATACACTCCGAACCGGCGTTGCGCCAAAGGCAGGAGAGAAAGGGCTATCTGCGAGTTGCTGGACATGTAAAACTCCGGATGCGCCACGCCTGATAGGCGAACTTGGCTTTGAAGGTTATGCAGCGAAAAACTTTACCGATTTAGGCTCTGAAATAAAAAATGTGGTGTATTGCAGTGACTGTCATGAATCTGGCTCAGAAAAGCTAACGTTGCCGCGCCCTCACGCCCGTGACGCGATGGCCAAAATCCATCAACCCTTTGAACAGCAAAGTGCCACAGTTCAAGGTGCTCAAGTCTGCGGGCAATGCCACGTTACTTATTATTTTCGCCCAGAAAAGAGCAATGTTGTTAACATCCCTTGGATCTTTGGTAATTCCGCTGATGACATAGAAAAATATTACGACACTCGTCGATTCTATGAGTGGATCCATCCGATTTCAAAAACGCCAATGCTTAAAGCTCGTCATCCAGAGTATGAACACTGGAATCGCAGTAAACATGCGGAACTTGGTGTAACCTGCGTCACCTGTCACATGCCTGAAGCAATCGATGAAAATGGTAAAGCATTTACTAACCATAAAGTTGATAAGGCCATGCCCTACTTTAAGAACAGTTGCAAAGGCTGTCATAGCAGCCAAGAAAAAATGAAGCAACGCCTTACGAACTTGAAGCACGAGATAAATGCTATGGCAAAAGACGTAGAAGAACTACTGGTTAAGGCGCACTATGAGGCCAAAGCCGCATGGGTCGCCGGCGCGAATTGGGAACAGATGAATGACGCCATAATGGACATTCGTCACAGCCAATGGCGCTGGGATTTTGCCATGTCATCACACGGAATTTACGCTCATAACCCAGAGGAAGGTAGACAGCTGCTCAATAAAGCTATCGAACAGGCAAAGAGCGCACGTAGCTCTTTGTCAAAAATATTGAAGCAACTCAAAGTCGAGCATGTCTATTATCCCGACATCAGTAGCAAAGCCAAAGCCCAACAAGCCGTGGGGATAGATGAAGCAGAATTAGTCCGTGAGAAAAAGGCGTTCATTGAGGAAGAAATCAATAAGCACTGGGATCCGGTTGCCCAGCGCGGTTACTAACTAACTGCATGATATTCCCCATCCTGATATTTAGGGATGGGGAATAAGCTGGATTTTCTTCATGCCTCTGCAACTTTTTAACACTGATTATGTTTAAAAATGTCATTTCAGTCCAAGCCGCCTCGCGAGCTTATGTAAATTGCTAGGGTCAAGCTTTAATAAACGGGCTGCTTCCGCCCAATTATCTTGTGTTGCTGCCAAAGTCTGTTGGATAAACTGACGTTGGAAATCTTCGATACTGTCCTTTAATGAACGTCCAGAGAGCACTGACGGTTCAGGCGACGTGCTATCGAGAGCTTGACTAAAATCACGAGGATACGTAAGCAATTCTTGATCCAAATGACGCGGTTCAATGGTCACAATTTCGGTCTTATTGGCACCTTGACTTACAGTACGCAAAGCTGCTCGGCTGATAACATGTTCTAGCTCACGTACATTCCCAGGCCATGGATAGCGCTGCAACAACTGCTCCGTCGCAGGTGCCAAACGTAAACTGCGAAAACTGAAGCGACTACGATTCAATTCCACAAAATAACCCGCTAACAACAGGATATCATCTCCGCGTTCTCTTAGTGGCGGAATGACCACCGGATACACGGACAGGCGATGGTATAAATCGGCACGAAAATCTCCTCGTTTGACCATCTCTGCCAAGTCCCGGTTCGTGGCGGCAACAATACGCACATCTACTTTTATTGGTTTATCTGCGCCTAAGCGCTGGATTTCACCGTTTTGTAGTGTTCTCAATAGCTTGGCTTGAACGGTCAACGGCAGCTCACCTATTTCATCAAGAAACAACGTGCCACCATCGGCAGATTCCACGCGACCAGCACGTTCTGATGCGGCCCCAGAAAATGCACCTTTGACATGGCCGAACAACTCACTTTCAACCAATGTTTCCGGCAGAGCAGCACAATTGACGTGGATCATTGGAGCAACTTTACGCTGGGAACGCTGATGTAAGCGCCAGGCAAATAGCTCTTTACCAACGCCCGTTTCCCCTTGGAGTAATACAGGTAGATCTGAAGTCGCCACAACATCTAGCTCTTTCAATAAGTTTTGTACCTGTGGATGCTGCCCAATCAGCTCTTGACTAGCGGAAATGCTACCATTGTCCTGTTTCAGTTGCTCATCAAACTGTCGTAATGCCCGCATTTCACTTTCAAGTCGATTAACTCTTAGGATAGTTTCACAATACACCGCAAGTTGCGGTATGAACGCTATCTGCTCGGCGCTAAAATGGCCTTTATACAGGGAGTCAAGCGTTAACACCCCCCAACATTTACCATCGGGCCATAAACTAATGCCCATACAGTCATGTACCGGCAGCGGCACTCCTTGCTGCGTAGCTAACAATCCATCATAGGGATCTGGTAAAGCACTGTCGGGAGCAAAATGTACTAGTTTGCGTTGCGATAAAATGGCCGACAACCGTGGATGATGAGCCACTGCAAAACGGCGTCCACTGGTTGTAGTCACTAAACCTGCGAGCGCCACAGGTTTCAGAATGTCGCCATCAAGTTGTAGCAGTCCGACCGCGTTACAGTCTAACAACTGTTGAACCTGATCAACGAAACGCTGTAAGCGAACCGGCGGTGACAACTCGTGCTTTAAGTCACCAAAATCTAATGGGAATAACATGGTTTATTTTACCCCAATGGTAAATTATACCCGTAATTATAGGGTAAAATTCACCATATAAAAATATTCATTTCTATATATTTCAACTAATTAACACTTGGCACGTCGTTTGATATAGACCAAGCAGAACAGTGAACGCCTCAGTATGAATTACCCCGTAACGACGTCACTGCTTTGGCATCACATCTCGGTGATTGCATTTTCATTTTCAGGAGTTGAAGTTTATGAATGAACAGCAAAAAGCTTTGGTTCGCGCGACAATACCAGTATTACAAAGCAGCGGTGTCGCCTTAACAAGCCATTTCTATCAACGGATGCTAAGCCATAATCCCGAACTAAAACACATCTTCAATCAGGGGCATCAGAGCGCCGGTCGTCAACAACAAGCACTGGCAGGTGCCGTGCTAGCCTACGCTCAACATATCGATGATCCCTCAGTATTACTCCCTGTGGTCGAACGTATTGCCCATAAACATGTGAGCTTAGGTATTCGCGCTGAGCACTATGCGATTGTTGGCAAACATTTATTGGCCAGTATTCAAGAAGTCCTCGGCGACGCGGCCTCCGCCGAATTGATTGATGCTTGGGCGGCAGCCTATGGCGAATTAGCACAATTGTTTATTGGGTTGGAAAATACGCTTTATCAGCAAAGTGTTGATAACACTGGTGGTTGGAGTGGCTGGAAACCCTTCCGTATCGTGCGCAAACAGCCTGAAAGTGACGAAATAACATCTTTCTATCTGCAACCTATTGATGGAGGCCGTCTGCCGAACTATCAACCCGGCCAGTATATTAGCGTCCGAGTATATGTTGAAGAGTTAGGGATTTTCCAACCTCGCCAATACAGCTTGTCAGACATTGCCGGTGGTAGTGCACTGCGTATTTCAGTTAAACGCCAAGGTGCCGGAGAAACCTCACCCGAAGGCAAAGTTTCCAATCTGCTGCACAGCCAATATGATGTGGGGCAGATTGTTGAGTTATCTGCGCCAGCAGGCGAATTCGTCCTACAACAATCTTCCGAACGTCCGGTAGTATTGCTCAGCGGAGGTGTCGGTATTACACCAATGATTGCTATTAGTCGTACGTTGGCACAACAAGGTAAGCGTGATATCCATTTCGTACATTCAGCGCGTAACCGTCATGTACATGCGTTTAGAGACGTCAGCGATTCATTGGCCGAAAACGGGGCAAAAGTACATTACTTCTATGATCAAACTGACGCACAGGATCAACATGCCCGCCCCGCACCATTTGCGTTAACCGATGTCCTACCTGAAGCACCACATGATGCAGAGTATTACCTGTGCGGTCCTGCTGCGTTTATGCGTCATTATCTTTCAGAGTTAAAAGCCCACGGTGTACCAGAAACGCAAATTTTCGCGGAAGCTTTTGGTTCTGGCGGCGTATAAACCATTTAGCCAAAGGGAGCATGAGCAGTCCCTTTTTAACATTATAAAGCAGCTCAAACATAACAAGACGCTTAACTAAATTAGTTGGGCGTCTTTTTGTATTCGAGTCGAACGGGCTTGCCACGGTGAATCGCCATTTATCAACTAGTCACTTTGTAGCATTACTAAAATTCGGTCAATCTGGTAAGGCCCGAGAAAATTAGATACTTTCGAAATCCTCAAAATACAGCTCCTCACACTCTGCTAGCGACTGAATTGCCACAGTCAAAGTAGCCACCTCTGTAGCATTACAAAAATTTGGTCATCAACCATGACTCGGTAGCTATCAGCGAACGACGCCGAAACAAGGAATGGGGCAGAAACGAGTTACGCTGAAGGCCAGCTTTTGGCACATAAGTGATATTCATGAAGTGCGAATACTACATTAGCTCACTTAACTGCAAAAACCGTAACCAAAGTTTTAATTGAGCCACTTGGAACCATAACAAAGTACATCTTGCTCCCCATGTATTGCCAGAACTCGGCCTCCTGTGCATATTTTTTTGCTTTTTGGAAAGTGACGCTTTCTGGTAACTGGGTTTTAGTTAGCCTTGGGCATAGCAGCTTTGAGCACAAAGCCTTCCAAGGATGCTTAGGAGCACCGTCTGAAAGCCGTTCCACAAACCGTTCCAGTGCATGACGAGTCACCACGACAGGTCCAATGTTCGGAACATTTATTACCTCATCGATTTCTCTCACGGTAGCAGTATCGACGCAGTATTCTTCGAAGGAATGAGAGAGCCATTCTTCCCGTTTTTCCACCGATATCTGTGCTTCCTGGTAACGAGTGAGCAAGAACCTGGTCAGGCTGTAAAGTGAATGCTGAGTTGAGCGTTGTTTCTGTAACTTTTTGATGGCTCCTTTACTGACTCGGATTTGAAGCCCATTGCCGCTTCGGTTACTCCCCATCACCTCTTTCACTGACAGTAGGTGATGAATCGCATAGAGCTCAGCTGCAATTGGCTTTTGCTGCTCAGGTAGCGTGTCGTATTGCTCACCTAAATCGACCTTTAGCTCACCACCTCTTCGAAGGCCGGTCTTCCAGTAAACCGTAAACTCATCATCAATCTGCTTTGTTAACAGGGTTAATACCATCATGTTTGTTCTCCTATTGGTTATCTATTTTTCATTCTCCATGTTTTTTCAAATATGCAAGGCGCAAAAAAAGGGGCCGAAGCCCCTTGGATCAGATATGAACTTTCGGAAAGCCCATGGCACCGTAAACATTCAGCACATCATTCCAATCCCAACTTTTCACGCCGAGTGACGTTGGTATCGGAGGGATCAAGACTTGTGACAGAATGCCTTTTTGCCAGGTTTTTTTCCTGAGTTCATTCGCTGCATTCAGGCCGGTCTCAGAGAGATCGTGGTCTGCCCAGATGTACAGCATTTTCACATTACTTGGTGGTTCAAACCTAGCCAGTAGCGTTGCATTCACAACCGACCAACATGTTTGCCCCGTTGCTCTGGTTACCGCTAGGGCCGTTTCTATACCTTCAGAAACACCTAGTACTTCACCAGGCTCACCTATCGGAATGGCACCACCTGTGATTGTTCTGTCACTTGGTATCGGCATCATCTTTTTAGGCTTTTCAACCGGCGCTTTGAATCCATCTTCACTTAGGTAGATCCGATGAAACGTGGCCGAACGCCCTTGCTGAGTAACGATTTTACCTAGCAGCGCTGGGTAGCTATCGATAAACAGACCATCTTCATCATGGTAAGGCAAGCTTGGATGAAACCTCAGCACCGAATCCCATTCAGGACGAAGCCGCGTCACAATGCCACGACGATGCAAGTAGTTCCAAACAGGTTGCGCACGAGTATCTGCAAGAGATAACGTTTCTCCCCAGGTTTGATTCAAACGATGGAAAATCGCTTTGTCCTCTACCTGCTTTTTAGTCTTCCAGTCAACAGCGTTATTCGGTATTGCCCGAGTTGGTACTTGTCCGGGTTGAATACCTAGAACTTGGCCAATTGCTTCAATAGACTGAGCAAAGTTCCACCCATTAATCCAAGACAACAGTTCAAAGCCATCATGAAAGATACCGCAGGTATTACAAACGCCACCACCGGTATATTCAGCATCTTTGAACAGCCTAAAGCCATCACGACCGCCATGAACAGGACAAGCCACATGACGGCCTTTTCGAGCAATAGCGGCATCAAGTTCTGGCACCAACGCCGCCAGTATTTGAAGCCATTGGCCATTAAGATATGGCCTCACTGTTTCAATCTGTAAAGGTAACGCCATATAACCTCCTTAAAAAAAAATGCCGACTCCTAACACAGGTGGTAAAAGTCAGCTTAGGTCCTGCATTAGCCTTACGGTTAATACAGGAGCGTTAGTAAAGCTGGATACCATGTCGTCTTAATAGCCACATGATGGAATCACGGAGCACATCAGGATCGACAACGGCAGCCATCGCGCAAACACGAAAGCAAAATGGCGCTATTTCGTCATTTTGAATCCACGACAACACATCCTTGCGCAACCGAGTACTGACACGACCGTCCAGCAATACACGGATCGCATCCAATAGAATGCCTTCGCGTAACTGCCAGATTTCCGTGTCAGACCAAGTGACTGGGGCATCATCAAACTCAAATAGAAATTCGAGCTGTGCTGATGTGTGCTGATGGGACTGCTTTTGTGATGTAGGAGAATGGGCAATGCGCCCATTCATTAAAGATAACCGCGTTCGGCAAGCGAAACGCAGCCCTCGGATGCGACCACGACATGGTCAAGCGTTCGAATATCAACAAGTGACAAGGCGTCACGGAGTCGATGAGTGATGCGTTTATCAGCTTCACTGGGTTCAGGATCACCCGATGGATGGTTATGAACCAGTATCACTGCTGCTGCATTAAGTTCTAGCGCTCGTTTTGTTACTTCCCTTGGATACACGCTTGCCGCATCTAAAGTACCTTTGAATAGCTCTTCAAATCGAATGACGCGATGCTTTGTATCAAGAAACAGTACGCCAAAGACTTCGTGCTCATACTCGTGCATCAGAGTTTGCAGGTATGAGAACGCCGATGATGGCTGTTCAATTTTGCGACCTTTACTCAATCGACCACGGGCAAGTTTAAGCGCCATATCTAAGATATCCGCTTCAGTCACTTGCTCAGGAACGATGTAAGAACCGGCTTCTTCGCCAGCTAAGAACTTTCTGTTTTTCATAGGAGTCTCCAAAAAAAAGCGGAGACGAACCCATGCCCAGACGGGGACGGAATCGTCCCCGCAGGGTGGTAAAATTGATGTGGTTACTGAATTAACAGTTGTTGTGTTACTTCGAATAACTCACGCTTTAGATCTTTGACGTCATTAATCACAATGCTTTGAGGAAAGAATTTCTCAACACTGCGTGTTTGAATCCCGATCCCCAGCAGCTCAAAGCCACTGCGTCTGCACCGGTCAACAATGTCATGCGTGGCAGCCCAATCATCTGGGTCACCATCCGTTAGCACTATCATTAGCTTTCGCTTCTGTTTTTGCGCTAACAAACTGTTTGCCGCAAACCACATTGCTTGTGCCATAGGCGTACAACCTCGTGGTTTTTGGTCAAAACAGGCGGCCCGATGTCGAACCGATTGCTTGGGCAATAACGCGATAGAAACTTCCTGATGAATACCAGGAAAATAACTGACCGCAGGTACAACACCCGGTATGCCTTCCAGTGCCATGGCCAAAGCCAAAGCGGCTTCATTGGCAACATGAAAGTACTTGCGATTACCTTCACCAATGGGCTTACCCATTGAGCCCGATATATCGACCAGCAAGTGCACAGCAGCATTGGGCGCAATGCGCGGCTGCCTTTGAATAAACAATCTCGATTCACCTGCTTGTGAGGCGGCAAGACGATGGGTTGCAACTCGAAGACCGTGCCGTTTGGCATGATTCCGATTGTCCTGACTGGACTGAACCATACCTCTAAGCCGGGCTCGAATTTGAGCAGACTCAGACGCCGATAAGGTCAAGATGGCCTCATCACCCAACATAGCTTGCTCTGCTTGGGGCAAACTGAGTGGAGTGACGCCCTGATGTCCTTCAGCTTGTTCCGACAACACTTCTGCCACTTGGGCAAAGGTATCGAGTTCAAAGTGAGCGGCACTGGCCTCTAGGGCTTGTCGCAAATTGTCAGCTTGATCAGCGTTATCAGAATCACCCGATTCAGCAGCATCCCCTGTTGCAGACGAACCAGTTTCCGGGGTTTGACTGTCACTACTGCTATTGCTGTCATTACTCGCATCTTGTCCAATGTCATTACCGCTATCAGCATCCGACTCATCCTGTGGTGGACGAGATTCTTCTTCCAACATGGCAACGATGGCATCGACAAGTTTCAGCACTTCACCTGTAGAGGCCAGGCTAGGCACTGCCGTCAGCATGGCGCTTAACCGGCTCATTGCTGCGGCAGGAAAGAGTTGTCTCACTCTTTCATCAACCGCTTGGTACAATGGCGTCAGCGCTTTCTGACCCAGAAAGTGGCATCTCAAGCGAAACAACAACCAGGCTTGCAAGTTAGATGCAGGCTCAAGCTGTTCAGGTACACACATTTGCTGTGTGTCCACCATGTACTCAATCACTTGCGAAATACTGCGCCGGGTTCCGGGGTAATCCTTTGCCAATTCGTTTTCAATGCGAACGTCCTCAATGATATTGAGAAGTGCCTTACGGATCGGCTTGGACGACGCCTTCTGCACCATGTCAAAATTGGTATGCCGAATATGCGCCGCTTCATGAGCCAGATAACCCCAAGCTATCTGTTGATAGTGTGGGTCGTCTGGGTTTGCTGTTGGAATCACAATCCGCTCACCATCGGTAAACGCATCTTGTCCTTGAATAAGCACCTTCACACCAAACTTTTCGCCATAAGCGGCGGCAACGATTGGCAGTGCGTTTTTTAATGGATGATTCATGGGAGTCTCCTAATCATTAGGGGGAATACTCCCTCAGCGGGAGCGTTTCCCCGCTGGGAATGTGGATGTTTAAACCTGTGCTTTTAGCTTATCCAGGTCGTATTTTTGACCTAACCAAGCCACCAATTGAGCTGGACTCTCGTGCTGCTCAAATGACGTTTTAAGCTGGTCTAAACTCAGGATGTCATCCAATGTCAGACCATACTGGTCTTGTAACTGAGTAGACACCTCCTGTTGATATTGCAGCCAAGCCCGCTCAAAAGCGGTTTGCTTCAATGCCATGTTTGGAACAAACACCATGGCCGTTACCCAAGCTCCTTGTGCGTCCGCATCTGCGATCAGCACAGGGTTCTTTGGGATCACGACACTATGTGTTGAGTACGACCGTTGTACTAACGTTCGACAACACGCCACTTCTGGTATCGATTCACTTTCAACCGCATCAGTCACACCACGAAAATGTGCTTCAAACTGCTTCAGTTGGCTGGGGTTATGGATGGTTGATTGCATAATTTCCTCTTACATAGTTAAGAGGACATGCGCCCTTCAGGGCAACATGCCCTCAAGGACGTTAAAAATAAAATGAGTTTGGTACAGTCGAACCAAGGTTTGGTCTGACGGTTGGTTGGGGTATTGCACGTAAGTTATCTGCCTGAGCAGATACCGGCTGTACGGGTTTAGGTTCAGGTTTGGGCATCAGTTGTCTGATATCCAATTGACCTTCACCGTGCATTCTCATCTTGTCTGGATCAGACAAAATTAAAATGGTCGCCATCAGTTCGTGATAGAGATTGTCTGTCACAGGGCCGGTCTTCGGCAGACGAACAAATAAATTGTCCATCGCTTCAACCATTGGCTGAACTCGGTGATCCAGGAATGACAAACCATCCAACTTGTCTCTTAATCGCTTGAGAGGATTAAGGGCTCGCTGGCTGATTTGATTCTTACCTGCAACGGAACGCTCAAACAGTTCATTGGCATCACGAGCCACCTCCCTAAAGAGGGTGTGTCCCATACCATTGACCTTGTCATCTAAGCCACCAGCTTGTTCAGCTGGTTGCATTCGATAAATGGCATAATCGAACTGAAGCCGTTGTTCCACGTCTTCGATGGGTGACAGCGCACGCCGGATTGCATCTGCAAATTCCGGGTGTTTTGCAACCCAGTCAAACGTCACCTGATCATAGTTGTCCAAGAACAACTGCTTGCACTGCGCAAACTCCTGACCGATCCGGTCAAGCTCTGGAACAATCTGATCAATTCGGTCTTCAGGGACGGCATAGCCACCTAAAAACCGCACACCGACTTGCTCACACAAGCGCTGCGCTTCTTTCTTAAGCCTTTCAAAGTTCGCCAATGCCTCTGGGGCGCAAATTTTTTTACTCCCTAAGCTGGCAACATCCTTCGGTGGAAGTTGGCTGCCATTGGCTAATCTGAAATCTTCAGGCCTTAGTTTTTTTCTACCGCTCCAGATGGAACAGTCGATGTGACAAATCAAGAGTTTGTCGAGGGTTTGAATACTCATAGTGCATCCTCATGTAAGATGGGGACGCACCACTCCCAACAGGAGCAATGGCCCCCGTTTGGGTGGTAGTAGTTGACGCGCTAATGGCAACATCACTATCAGAAATAGTAATTTTGCGAATCAGGCGACGATTGGTTGAGATCGATTTTCACAGGCATTAAGTCCAGTGCTTCAGCTATCGGGCGAACCCGCTCTAAATCACTGCCTAGCAACCGCAATACATCTTTTTCCAACTTCAGTTGGTCGGATACTTCTATCCCTTCAGGACTCGCTACTGTGAGCAAACACAGTGGTGGTAATTGACGCTTAAAGGCCAGTAACAGCAACAATGGCCACGGGCCATCATCCGTGTTAACAATGCCAGCGCCTTCACCTGACACCATGCTGATTTGATTGGTACTAGGTAATCCGCTTTTGCAAAACCCTAATGACCATTCTCCAATCCTGACCTGGTTATCACCAATGACAGCCAAGCCATAGGCTTCAAGCAGCTTTGCCATATCGAACAACGCTTTTTGCGCCAGCGATATTTGGCCATTGACGTCCTTGCGAGTACGAAACTCCCAACTGACGTTATTGGCGCACGCGACACTATCTAGCGCATTTGAGAGTTCAAATGGCCGTCCTTGATGATCAATGCCGATTTGTCCAACCAATCGATAACCCTTGTTGATTTTCTCGTTGATTCGTCGGTCTGCTTCAGCGTTAGGATGAGTCGAGTCAATCAATCGCTGCTGTGACAATTGACCGGCTTTTCCAAACCGAACTTCAATCACCTGGGTATCTAATCCAACGTAAATGGCCCATTCTTTGGCTGTCCCATCAGAATGACTGTAACGGTAAAGAGCAAAGCACTTTTCCATCATCAATCCTCCCAATGGTCACCGAAGACATCAGCAGCAATACGATGAATGGCTTCACGTTGCTCCAACTCAGCACGAGCCGTCAAAGACCGAACCAGCGCATACTCCACTGCGTTAGGAGCGCCTTTAAAAGCAAGTGTTAGCTTTGCCCAGCGCACCAAGGTCCGAGTGGACATGGTGATACTGAGTTCTGCACCGCCATCCGCGCCCCCAATAAAAAGACGACGAATGTCACCAGCTACTTTCACCATTTTTTGGCGAAAGACTTCTGGCAAGCCCGGCGCAACGTTCTCCAGAATGGCTTCTTCTACAGATGGCTCTGCATAGGTCGCTTCAATGATTCTAAAGCGATCAAGGAAAGCCAAATTCTGTTGGAGCACACCTTGATACAAGCCCGTTTGGTCACCGCTGCCCGCACTGTTGCCGGTAGCGATAAAACGAAACTTGGTATGTGGCATGATGATCTCTCCGCCATTTTGTGCGATGACCAACGGGGCACCTTCCAAAATGTCATTGAGCCCAGCCAGTTCAGCAGGCTCAGCAAGATCCATTTCATTAATGATCAGCAAATGGCCATGCTTGACAGCCAGTGCCAGCGGTCCATACACAAAAGTCATGTTGCCATTAACCAGCGTGTGGTGACCGATAAGATCGGACAACTCCAATCGACCATGCGCAGTAATTTGCTGAACAGGCCAATTCAATCGAGAAGCAACTTGGCAAATTAGCGAGGTCTTACCGCATCCAGTGGGGCCTGTAATATACAAACCGTCACCGTCTGGGTTAGACAAAAACGCCAATATGTCACGTAAGTCTTCTTTTCTAAAAACATACTCGTCCTTGCGAACGGGAATGTTTGGATGGGTAGTGTCGGCACTAAATCCTTCCAGAACGAAAGCATCAGGAGCCGGGACATTAAACGCTTGATTCACTTGAACCAAAAATGGAGATTGTTCAGTCATGGTAAACCTCATCTGTTTTGACGAGGCCCCATGCCCCAACAGGGAATGAAGTCCCCGTCGGGTGGTGTGTTGATTGTGGTATGGCTGTGTATGTAAGAGTTCAGCTCGCTCTATCATTCGTACCCAGCATTGGCTACGAGTGAAACTGCTTTCTGATGCACTCGATGTAAGTGCATGAGAAAGGAGCCGAAATCGGCTCCAAGTGAACGTTAAAAGTAAAATGAGCTCGGCGAGTCACCTGGCAGAACCAAGATCTCTTGCTCAAGGCTGATTTTGATTGGTGTTTCAACGGGCTGCTCTGGCTTATTGATGCTTATACGCAACCGCTCTTGTGGCGCTTTTCGGTAAGCAGCTAAAACCTGATCGTCCAGCTCGCCTAACTTATCGGTGGCCAATTGCTTATAGTCCACCGTGCCCGCCATCATGTAGCGACTGAGTTTGACCCCAGCATAGTCGGCATGAGCGTAGTTACCCATCATAGCGACCAATTTTGACTGAGCGTCTCGCATTTCTTCTTTCAAAGATTTGATGTGATTTTCCAGTCGGACCACTTCGGCATGTGCTGAGCAATACTGGCGAGACAACGATGTCCAGCTGTATTGAGCTTCACCCTTGGGAACAAAACAATCTTGCTCTGGGCATTTTGACGGTTCTTTTTTGGTCTGTACTAACTCCCAAAACTGAAGCGCTGTTTCTTGCAACTCAGTTAAGAACGCCGCGTCTCGTTGTATTTCAAACTCAATCAGTTGATCCTCAAAATAGAAAACCAACCAACCACGCGTGCTATTGGCGACCAGTATTTGATGCTGTACCTGCACCCAATACAACTGGTACGCCTCGCTTTGTTCTCGATGCGCTTGCACATCCTCAAAAACTGACTGGCAAGGACATTTCAGTTCAACGGGTTCTCCCGCATCGTTGATGCCATCAAAGCTGGCTCGAAAGATTGCGTTATGATCGGCTTCTGCACATAACGGCAGAAGAAAGTCATTATGTGCATTCTCAAATGCTCGCCTTGCTTGAGGCTCCAACCGTATACCGCGAAGCACATTAGGATTATTAGACAGGTCCTCCGGTAATACGAATCCAGTTTTTTCTGCCCATAATCGCCAAGGTGTTTTGTAGGGTGAACGCCCCATAATAATTGGGGCTTCAGATGCCGTAACCCCTGCAATGCGCCACTGGTGCCATGCAGGAGTACGTTGTGATAGGTCGATAACCTTCATATTGTCTCCTTTGAGGGGAGACTCCCCCGAAGGAGAGAATTCCCCTTCAGGGTTAAGTGGTTACTTTGCAGCTTGTGCTAACGCTGTTTGGTGCTGAACAACACTTGCTTGAACCGAATCAATTGCCGCTTTACCGGCTTGAATCGAACCTAAGACAAGGGCAACAACCAATACCAAGCGAAAAAGTGAGGCTGATTTAGTCATGGAAGATCTCCAAAAAAAGACGAGACCTTCCCCCTGACGGGAGAATAATCCCGCCAGGGTTAGTAAAATGAATGCGTGGCGCTAAGAAGCTAAAGGCTGTGTGAGCGCTTTGGCTGCTTGTTGCTGTGCATTAAATATTTCTTGTTTCGCAAACGTCAGCTCAACACCTTGAAAATGTTCATTGGCATATTCCAATGCACTATTCCAAGCGTTTGAAGCTTCCGCCCGCTCGATAAGCTTGTAAACAAGCCCTCGGGTTCGATCATCAACTTGCTCGGGTGGAATCACCGATGGCTCAACAACGTGTGTTGCTTGGCCTTCGATAATTCGCTCTGCTTCGTCTTGATCGAAAATTCCCACAAAGCCAAACGCAATGCGGGAACACTGGATCATGGATTTATGTCTTAGCATTCGCTTAGTGTGCGTCTGCCATGGACCATCTACCCGGTAAGGGCCATTTTTGCCGTTACCTTCAAAAGGCGGTCGATAGACTTCATCCAGGTATTCAGTGATTTTGACTGGGTGCGAACGGTCGCGCCGGTAGATGATGCATTCCATCCATTCCGGGCATTCTTTCGCGCCATCCAGTGAGACTTTGTTTTCTGAAGTCTTAAACTCCATGCCATCAAACTGGTCGTGTTGATTGATGATGCGAGACCATCCATCGACACCTACCACTGGAATAATTCCAGCTTGCTTATCAGGGAACGCAAAAATCTCTTTGGTGAAAGGGTTCAAGCCGTACTGATCTGCAACCACCAAGAGCGCCATCATCTGCTCATTGGTCGGTGCACTACCGTCACGTTGCTTGAATGCTGTTGCTTTTAGGGTATCGAACAGTTTGTTTGGATCGACACTAAAGCGCTCAGCAAAGCGTTGGATTAGCTTTGGTTTTTCCATTGTGGACTCCGACAATCAAAGTGGGAGTCTGACCCTGACGGGAAAGTACTCCCGGCTGGGTTAAAGCGTTTTTGCTCGGTTAAAAATCTGGTTCAGGATAAGTTTGTGCCCAATTAGTTTGGGAGCCTGCATCATCCGCCGGTGATGGCTCAGATGCTCTGTTCACATTATCAAGAAGCAGAAACTCGTCCGCGTCCACTTCGGTCAATCGATGCTTAATGCCATCTTTCTCCCATGAGCGCGTGCGCTGAGGCCCTTGAACAAAAAGCTTCGCTCCTTTTTGGATTAAATCTTTTGCCCTTAGCCCTAACTTAAATCCACCACGATCTCGAAAAACGACCCGATGCCATTCCGTATGCTCTTTGAGCTCATTGGATTGACGGTCGCGCCATTTCTCAGAAGTGGCCAGCGAAATGCTGGTCACCAAATCACCTGATGGATAGGCTCGCGTCTCTGGCTCAGAGCCAACGTAGCCTATGAGTGTTACTTGGTTTTTCATGATGTTCTCCTCGTCTTAGTTGAACTCTGTGCACACGGTCGCTTCTACCCGACTGGGCAAAGAAGACTGACGACGCAGATAGGTTGGTATTTCGAGTAAAGCCATGTCGTACTGATGTGGCTCTTTGTAAAACGCAGATGTCAAACGGGGCATACCAGGAGCTTTAGGCACTGCCATTGGACGACGTTTTGATGTTGGTGTGAGCAATCGTTTGATTTGAATAAGTACAAATCGAAACGGGCGCACGCATTGACGAGCAAGCAATCGCAAAAGCGACCAGCTCAGTTTTGCAAGCAACATAACGCCTGCGATTTGGATAATAAATCCGAAGATATATTCCATTGGTGACTCCTTATGTTGATTTTGAAGGAGTCACCCCCAACTGGGGAAAACTCCCCCAGTTGGGTGGTGAAAAGGCGAACCATAAGGAACGCATGGTTGAGCATGTAAAAACATGCAGGCTATTTGTTTAAGGAGGCTAGCTACCTCTTAGTACCACTGAGAATTCTCAGCGGCGGGCTTCCTTTGAGCTCATGCTCTCAGGCGTAGATATCACTGAAACAGATCAGCAATATTTGATAGTCAGTGTAACCGTCTTATCCAGACAGGATAGTTAGAAAGATGCTCAATTCTTCCACCTAGCTGAAAGGCCATTACCGCACAGAGGATTAGGCTAGGGGCTGATTATTGTCATATCAGGAGCAAACTTATGGCCCAAGCAAAACCCAATTACTCAAAACCCATCTTTGAACAATCATTCACAATTAATAGCTTACAGGCGCAACGTGTCGTTGACCGTGTTTTTAGACGGACGGTCAGTGCGCTTTACGGAATCGATGTCATCCTGCGCATCATTGGCGATGAAAACGAAATTGATGAAGTGGAACAAATCATTAGCCAGTTGATCGAGGATTGCGCTAAAGCGGTAGACAAAGAACAAGCTCGTTTGGACAAACTGATGGAGTCCAACGGCATCGATGAAGTACCTGACTACACCGACCCGATAACCTTCAACGCAAAAATAAGCTCGCCCCAGGTTGGCCAGTTTGTCGGCTTAGTTCGCAAACTCGATGCGTTGATGATCTCAATGGACACACTCTGGTTGTCTAGCGTGCTTAGCAACAAGCAACGTGTTGATGGTAACTACGCATGGCAACAGCGCATCATCAAACTGGCTCGGCGCATTATTGATATCGAAATTCGAGCACGAAAATCAGCCCAAGCTAAGGGTAAAGAAGCAGAAGTTGAACAAGCGGTGCCGTCAACCGATGACGATATCACTGAAGAGGAAACAGATACCCCCTCCAACTAGCCAGCTAGGCTCCCATCACACTGCCCCTCTTGAAGGGGCTATTGAAATTTAGTGTTGTGGATTTTGAAACACAGTTTTGGACATAAGTGAGTCAGACTTACCTCTGACTCCTCACCCTGACTTAGGATTGTTAAAGGTGTAGCTTACTTAAAACCTAGTCGTGAAGCTTCGCACCTTTGACAACTTTATCCACTATTTTTTTCTCCGCGCACATAGCAATACCGACCAAAGGCAAGCTTTCCGTATCATAGTATCGAACGGTACTTCGATTCGCTTCATCATGACCTGTCGCGAACATATCTTCGATAAATATTGCGGTTTCAATATTTGCGCGATTAGCGCGTTGGATAAAAGTAGGCAACTTATTTCTCTTCACTTTTAGTACGATTGTTGGCTGAATACAAAGCGGTAAGTAGGTGTTGTCACTCCCATCTACATATCGTTCACCAGTCTCAACCGCTGATGTTGAAGTGATACTACCAGACAAAAAACTGACAACATTCAATTTCTGCCAGATTGGTAAATCCTCTGCCACAACAATGACAAACTTAGAATCAAATTGCATATAACCTCTTATTAATCAGAACACTAAATCAATGACAGGTGGTACACCCATCTTTAAACCAACAAACAGCAACAACACTGCCATTAGTTTGTTCATTACAGCCAGATAGTTAGTTTCGTTTATCTTTTTGCCAATTAGGCGTCCAGCAATGTAGTAAGCAGTAGGAGCACCAAACGCAAGTAGTGCCAAAATAGCGCACCATACATAGATATATCCGCCTGTAATACCTGCTGATGGGAATTGAACGGTGGCAATAGGCAATGCAACCGTAATGCCTTTGGGATTGAGCAGCTGAAGCATCAAACCGTCTTGCAGACTCATGCTTTGGCTTGGCTCTGATTCAACTTTACCTACTCGGCTGAAGAATATTTTGTATGCCAACCAAAGAATGTAGATAGCGCCCAATATTGCCGTCCATCGTAAGAAAGCATCATTCATTAATGCCTCACCAATCAGCGAAACAGTACCGAATAATGCAAACATGGCGATTGAGACACCGAGACTAAAGCCAAATATTGAACTTTGTTTCTGTATACCACTGTTTAAACAGATAGCATTGACTGGCCCAGGGGTATACATGACCCCTAGAGCATAAATAATTATGTCCAGCATAGTTTTTATCTTTTAGTCGATGCTTTAGTTGAAGCTAAAGCGAGAGTTGTTTTTGGTATTGAGTCGGCGTGATGCCAAACGTGTTCTTAAAGTTACGATTAAGATGGCTTAAGTCGGAAAAACCGTACTTAAAAGCAATATTCGCAGCGTTGTCACCTAACTCTAACTCGCGTTTTACACGGTTGATTTTATTGCTAAGTACATACTGGTGTGGCGTCATGCCAAACTGTTTACTAAACAGTCGAATGAAATGATATTTAGACATATTGGCGGCACTTGATATCTCTTCAATGTCTATCTTTCGATTAAGGTTGAAGTGAATAAACTCCTTTGCTCGCTCTAAGAGCATCTCTGTTCGCCCATGAACCACTTTCTCAATAAACGAACCGCCACCTAGACGAACTATCGAATGGGCAATGCCTAGTAAGAGGTGTTCTTCCTCTAATGAAGAAAGTGGTTGTTCTGAGTTCATAGAACGTGAAAAAGACATAACCTGTCGTTGCAAAATCAGATCATAAAAGGATGCCTCTCTCAGCCGAGACTGATCCTTAGATACATTACCTATGCTTTGCATCAGGCTCATCATTATAGAATCAGGTATGTAGAGCATTTCATACTCCATATCTTTTCCATCTCCAGCATGCCCATCATGAACCTGCTCTGGACTAAAAAAGATTACGTTTCCTGCCTGACTTTTATGAAAAGCACCATTGCTAAAAAAATCCTGTCGTCCACGGCAAGTTACACCAATACTGAATTCTTCATGCGCATGCTTACCGTAACTAAAGTCTTTCATCTTTGCTGAAAATGAAAACAACCCTAGCGTGTGCGCACTTTGTTGATAGCTAAATTGTTCATGCATTCTGACCGACTCAATCTACATAGTGGAAACATAATGAAAGTATAGGTAGCAAGTGATAGTGAAGATAGAACAAAATTGCTAAATGCATAGCAGTTACTTTTTGCTCTCTAGCAAGCTTTGGGGCAAAAGCGCGTTAGCTGAAATATGTTCGATCTGTGATCACAAAGTGCAAAAATGGTTACTTTAAAGCGGAAAAGCACATTAAAGTAACCAATATGTGAATTAGTCTCGACTTGATCTGACATATCGCCTTGAAAAGGTGAGAGTTACCAGTTTTGATTGTGGGTGTCGAATCCTTAATCAAAACAAAAAAGGTAACTCTCATGCTCCATAGTAACAATCCAATCATCAAACACAAGACTGGTTTACTCAATCTGGCCGAGGAACTGAGCAACGTTTCCAGAGCCTGCAAAGTGATGGGTGTGTCTCGTGATACGTTTTATCGTTACCGCGATTTGGTGGACGATGGCGGTGTTGATGCGCTGATCGAAAAAAGTCGCAGAAGTCCAAATATCAAGAACCGTGTCGAAGAAGCTGTTGAACAAGCAGTGATGGATTATGCAATTGAATTTCCGGCTCACGGCCAGCACAGAACCAGCAATGAACTTCGCAAAAAAGGCGTGTTTGTGTCTGGCAGTGGCGTCCGTTCAATCTGGTTGAGACACGATTTAGAGAACTTTAAGAAGCGCCTGAAAGCCTTAGAAGCCAAGGTTGCTCGCGATGGAATTCAGCTTACCGATGAACAGATTGCGGCACTTGAGCGTAAAAAACACGACGATGAAGCCTGTGGTGAGATTGAAACCGCGCACCCAGGCTACCTTGGGTCGCAAGACACGTTTTATGTCGGAAACCTCAAGGGCGTTGGTCGTATCTATCAGCAAACCTATGTCGATACGTACTGCAAAGTCGCGCACTGTAAGCTCTACACCACGAAAACACCTATCACCGCAGCAGACTTATTGAACGATAAAGTATTGCCGTTTTATGAGTCACAGCAGTTGCCAGTGCTGCGTATTTTAACTGACCGTGGCACAGAGTATTGCGGCAAGGTCGAGCACCATGATTACCAGCTTTATTTGGCGATTAATGATATCGACCACACGAAAACCAAAGCGATGTCGCCACAAACCAACGGCATCTGCGAGCGGTTTCATAAGACGTTCCTGAACGAGTTTTATCAGGTGACCTTCCGCAAAAAGCTGTACCAAACGCTGGAGGAGCTGCAAAAAGATCTGGACGAGTGGCTGTCTTACTACAACAATGAACGCACTCATCAGGGCAAAATGTGCAACGGCAGAACGCCAGTTGACACATTGATTGATGGGAAACGGATTTGGGCAGAAAAGAATCTGACTCGAATCTAATCTGACAGACACCAGCACAAAACTGGTAACTGTCAGATCAAGTCTGAGCTAGTACACAATATGGAACATTATTGGCGCAGCTATTTTAGAAGGACGTGCTCAATTATTCCCCGAAATTTCTTCCGTCGCCTCCTGGCGTAATTTCTGAGCATCCATTCCGTTTAGCCTTTCAATAGCTCTGTCTGCGGCACTTTGACGGTTTCCATCAACGTTTAGCGTACTTCCTGAGCCTGTGAGTCTTTCCAGATCCAGTGACGGTACTTCGGGTAGGTTGCCCGTGATCGACAAGATACCTATCCATTCATCCAGATTGACTTGGCTCCAATCTACCTGGTTTAACTGACTCGCGGTCAAACCTTCACAGTTTGGTGACTTGGCACTGCCCCAACCAAGACCCAATTGAGGACGTACTTGTTCTTGAATGATCCGTGAAAGTGGCGAAGTAAAGCAGCAATATGACTGCCGTTTTTCAACACAGGCACCTAAGAACCTAGACTTGCAGTAAGAACCTACATAGTGGCAACTCTTCAATACCCGCTTAGCGTTCATTTCAAACTCACTCTGCTCACATTTCCAGATAAGCTGAATGAGGATCATGGTGACTGAGTAAATCATGTAGGCCGTCATAACCGTACTCAGAACCGCGCCCGCAGCGCCACCCAGCGCAAAGTTACCACCCGAAACGACACCATCGGCTCCAACTGCGCCACCAACGTTACTAAACAGTGCCGATTGCGCCCCCGAACCAAAGGTCGTGCCTACCCACTCAGCCGTCTTGTTGGTCAACACCTGCATAAAGCCAGTCGCAGCTTGCTCCGCTCCCGCGCCAGCAGCCGTTGATGGCCCAGCCCCCATGAGAGAGTCCCATGCAGACACAAAAGGCTCTTTAACCGCACTCCAGGTACTGGTGATTGGTTCCCTGAGCGTATTCCACGAACCATAGATTGCCGAAGACGGATTCATGGCCATGACTGCCGTATCAAGCTTGTTAACCGCCACTATCATCGTGATGTAATCCGATAACGACACGCCACTTGGCTTTTCACAGCAATCCACTATGCCACCAACGGCTTTTTTGCACTGGCCAGCATTACCTTTAAAGACCGTACACTCGACGTTATCTTGGCCATCAGCTCCCGTACATGACATATCATTGGTCATAAACTGCGCCGCATTAAGCATCGCTGCGGCTTCTGCAAAGTTAGCCTGCTTGATTGACTCTGGCTCTAAACAATCTGTGCCCATACAGCGAACTGGCCCCTCACAGTTGTATTGAGTTTCCATTCGTGCATTTTGCACTTCAACGCTTTGTCCGCAGTCATACACCAAACTTTGGATATAGCAGAAGCCTTCATGACCAGCCCCGCCTTCAGTGCATTCGGTTCTGACGTACTGGCAGGCCAGGTTTTGCTCCAGCGCGGCACACGTATTGGTGGTCGTGTTTTGTCCGTTATTAACGATGGTTTGTGTATTACCATTGGCATCTACCCAGCTATCTGAGCTGCCCATGTTGAACTCTGGATGAGAAGTCGAAGCATTGTAGGTCGCTCTTGCCCTCCAGCATGAGAGCCCCAGTCCATCAGAACTGCCGCGACTGGTTAAATGAGCAGGAGACGAAACAACCGCCGGATAAAGGCTTCCCAGATTGGCCAACTCGCCACTACCAACCGTTAACCCGTCGATTCGTTTTGTGCCCGTATCCAAACACCGCCACTGAACCGCAGTAAACTGATCCGTTTGCATCAAGCATTGGTCTATGCCCGGATCACTTGATTGATGAACAACGTCTTGCTCTAAGTATTTGCCAGAGAAGGCCAATGAAGCGCTCAGTTTCGCAGGAGCCAAACACTTCTGAACTTCTCGGCTGCAAGTATCGAAATCGACTTTGTTCCAGCCGGACTCACATCTGGAACGCGTGACTTCCTGCGGTTCATGCCACGAAATAATCGACCCATTAACGACCTTGCACAATGAGCCAACCAAGGTTCCTTTTGGACAGGTCATTTCAGGGTATTTAATGGACGGTTTCGTCTCAGTCACCGTTTCCTTATTGCCCGTCAGTGAGAGTGTCGTTTTCCAACCATTTGCCTTGGATGGCGACTCGGTAATTTTTATCTCAGTATTTTGATTATCAAAAATTCTCAGTATCGCGTTCCCAGTTTGCATAGTACTGCTGTGCTGTGGAACAAAACTGAGCGTTTCGGAGCTAAAGCAACCACGCTCAATGGACCAGCTTTGTTGATGGGTTTCAGCGGATACACGTCGCTCTAACTGACACTGAGTAAGCGTGCTGATCTTCTCGCACACCTGGTAATCCGGTACATGCTTGGTTTCAGTAAATGGCGTAATCGTCTGAGTAGGCTCACAGGCTTCAAAACTACTCGGCATAAGATTGGATACCACGCACTTTGGATCGCTGGTTTGCAATCCACAGTCATAGGTATCGGTAAAACGAATGCATTCACCTTTATCATTGGTCTCGGCACATTCTGACGACATGAAGCCACAGGAAGGGTTCGCTTCAAGCACATGGCAGGCCTGATTTTCAATCCCCTTATAGCTTTCGTCATCCACACTCACTTGTACACGCCGACACAAAGGCGATATGCCAGCCACAGGGCTTGGGGCAAAGTAGGGTTCACAAACTGAAACACCATTGACCACCGTACATCCGTTGGTTGAAGACGGCTGATCCGTGCATTGAATGCTGTAGTCTGAAAACTTCGTCGGGATATCCGCTGCTTGTTCGATACAGGACTGTGGTGACCAACTATCATTCATCACCACCTTGGTTGGATCAAAACGCACCTTGATGCGTGCATACCCCTCACCACTGCCCGTAACCGATACGCGAATTTTTACCGGCACTTCTAAACCTGGTTCTACCGCTTTTAGCTTGGCAGTGAGATCGGTATTTGGATTGCGCTCCCAACTGGTACTGAGCTCGCAGCGACCTGCCGTTTCTGGTGGAAAGTTATTGTTCGGCCCAGACCAGACTTTCTGATCGCCAAGCCACACTTGCATGTAGTCATCCCATTTTGCGTACTCAAGTACGGCTGAGGTAATCGCATCGGGGTTCACGACTTTGAGTGTGATGGCCTGTTCAAACACTTTACAACGGCCACTCCAGTAGTTGTCGCCAATTCGTCCAATCCAAACTTCAAGACATCCCTCTCCACAAGAGCGAAGGTTCATTGGTCCTGAAACATGCTCAATAATGCCTGCCGTGTAATCGTGAGTAATAGTGCAGCTGTTAACCGCTGTATTGAGCCTGTCGCATTGCTGGTAATTTGGGCTACCTTCACCTTGAGACTCACAGCCTGGGAAGCTTTGTGTTAATAGATTGGGGTCAGTTTGAACCGCATCAGTTAATGCCCAAAGCGGATCATTGACCATATCTGGCCGAGACCTGTCTTTGATTTGCTGTAGCGAACGAAATGCTTCACCCGTAGCGCCACTTTCGGATGCCATGCTCTCTTGGCGCTGTGTCCCCAATTGATTCATACTGGCATCAGAGCCATAAACGCCCGTTAAGACATCCAATGAGCCCTGATCCATACCAGGGAAAAGCTCTTGCAAGTTAATCGTCTCATTACCACTGCCATTCGGCACCGACAACGTATTGCCGTTAAGTGCGGGCATCGTCCAGTTTTGCAGTAATTGCTTACCTTCTTGTTGTCCGCTTAGGCCGGATTGGCGCTGCACATCAGCGGCCACACCATGTAAGGGCAAGCACGCCATAGTGATTGATAAAATACCCGCTAAAACTCGGGTAAAAAGTGTTGGTTTCATGGTTAACCTCCCGAGTTACAGCAGTCTTGCCAGCGCCACAAAATGTAGAGCGCATCTTCACCGGCACCGGGGATCATTCTCCACTCTCCCCATTTCATGGTGCTTTCACCGATGACATGCGCACTTTCAGTTTCCGGTACAGGGAAGAACATACTCATCTTGTATTGTGATTTCGGCAGCATGGGTTCGATAACAGGTCGGCATAGCGCACTGTTCCCCATTGTTCGTCTTGCAAGACCACGCCTGTGTTGAGCCGCGATTGCTCGCGCCGCTAAATGGCTGGTGTTTTCTGCTAATGAGCCAAAGGCTAAGGTATGGCCAGATAACGGATAGAGATGCCCCCAACTGCCACCACACCAAAACAACTGGTCGATGGGTTTACCAAGCGTTGATGAGGCAGCGTCAGCGGTACAAGCAGATATAGCCAATGGATTGGCAACGGCCGCCGCTTCAGGCTGAGTAAAAAAAGCCAGTTCATCGTTCAGCCATGTTGGGTCCAATTCGGACAAATACATCAAGTCAAAGTCCATGTAACCATCGGCATTGCAATTGCCATCCATGAACAAATCGAGCATGACCAAAAGCGGAAAGGCGTAATAATGGTAATGGTAGAAAGCAAGATCACCGGTATCGTATTCACCCTCGCCATGACCACCTTGCAGTCGCCTATCACCTAACGGTAAACGAATCCCTCCCAGGGAAGGCGAGCAACCCGGCGTTCTGACCAGTTCAATCAAACGCGCTGGCTCCCACATGCTGGTAACAATACCTGGCCTTGGCACGCCTAAGTTGTCTTCACATAAGCAAAATGACTTATTTGATGCGCCGCTTGGGACACTGCCAGAGCCAAGCGGAAGCCCTGCAACCCGGATAGGAAAAATGCATGACCAGCAAACATCCGTCAGCAACTTACCCGACAATAAACCCGCGTCTGGGCAGGTCAGTTCGGCTTTAGCAGGAATAGATGCGCCCAGGACAAGCATGACAACGAGAGTACGCAACCGACGATACGTATTATTGAGCTTTTTCATGAACAAGCTCCTTTGCTGGAATTTCTTCTATTTCAAACGCAAACCCCTTTGCTTGAACAAACGATGGGGTGACTTGCAGATCAAAGCGCTGCTTTAGCGAGGCATTGAGAAGGTAAACCGGACTGTCCAATGTCTTTTCGAGCGCATTGAGGCGATTCCAGCCTTGGGCACGGTCGAGCTGGGTGGTGATAAGCGTAATGCGGCGCAGTGTCCTATCTTGTCCCTCAAGCCAATGCGCAACTGCGTCAACTTCTTCAGCGTTCGATGCATTAAACACGACGAGCTGCTGAGTAAATGGCAAGACTTTTAGCGGGTTAATACGCGTTCCTGCTGGGATCAATGTTCGGCCATTGGCATCCAATAGTGGCCGCTGCATGACGATGGTTGGATCAACCATTCTTATCCGATACTGCGTGGCTTTGGGTAACTCAGTAAATGTTTGGCGAGACCAGAAACGCTCAATGGCTTTTTTCTTTAACGCGCCCAGATCAATCGACTGTAAACGCTGCATCGCTACTTGCATCAAATCCGGTTCTAAAATCGAATGAATAGGACCGCGTTGACCCAATGAACCGGTATTGCCTGTTTCAATTTGACGCTGCAACCAGTCCTTGCTGTAAACCCCTAGTGCACTTGCAGTCACCTTGTCATCTTTTATGCGGAAAATGGCAGGCACGCTAGTCACCCGCCAGTGCACAAAGGCTTTCGGATCGATTCGAACCTGAGGAACAGGATCAAGCCCCGTCATCAGGGTATGCCAATCACGGATAGCCGCCCCCAAGGTCTTTCCTTCAGGAATTCCCCGAAACAACACAATAGCGCCGGTAGCACTGGCCTCTTTAAATAGCTGCTTCAGTGAGGAATCCCCCAGTGAAGACGACGCAAATATCAACCATTCATCGTTGTGTTTGCGCGACTTAGGTTGTTCAATCGGTGAAAAAGGCTCGATAAATTCAGATGAACCATCCACAGCACTTTGTAAAATGATGCGGCTCATTTCGACGATCTTTTTGTCCTCGTCAGACAACGGATAAGGCTCTTGTGCCCAGGACACTTGAACCCAAGCCAATGGAGCAACCAACAAAAATAAGAGGCATAGTCTTCTCATCATCTACCTCCTACCAAAGCGGCCAAGCGCGACCGACAATCTGCTCGCGCTTAACGGCATTCCAATAGCGGGAGTCGAAACTCGTTGCAGCCTCGCCGGAAAACCAATATTCGTTTTCTTGCAGCGTCAATGAGCGGCTAAATTGTGATTCGGCCACACCAAGACGCTGGGCTAATGCCATGCCGGTAGAGACTTCAGCACCGTTCACCAGCACATGCTCAGGCGTCACATTGACTTCATCCCCAGGCATCCCTGTTAGGCGTTTCAGCATCCGAGTACCGTCGTTATATAACGGAGCGAGTCCTTTTGAGTGGAAGGCATACAAACCATCCTTAACGGGCTCTTTATTCCATAGGTCAATCAGATACACCGTGGTATCAGGCAGGCAGCGCTCTTGCTGGGTATCAATACCTATTCGGTAGCGCATCATGGCGTAGGTGCCTACCAAGGCCATGATTAACGCAAGAACAGTCAACCGGATGAGGTATGGCCGCCAAGGCATTCTTTTACGGAGTATCTGCATGAGACACCTCCTTTGAGCCTACTGGCACGAATACAGAATCATCTGCACCCACCACCGCTTGGGCATCCAGCACGATAAAACCGGCTGCTTTTAGCTTTTCAATTTGCTGATTGGTCTGAAGCAACCTAGATTCGATGTCTTGTTCGCTGGCATTGGGGCCCAGTGACAACACCGCCTCCCCAAAATCCACGACTGCAATGGGCGTACTTAACGCCAACTGGCTGTGGATGGGTTCGACTGTTTTCATTAAAAGCCAACTGGTCATTAAACCGCTACCAGCAATAGACAAAGTAATAGAGGCCATAAATGGCCAAAGCGTGGTCTTATTCATAGCCTCGCTCCTTTAACAACTGGGAGATAGCATCAGCAACAGAAAGGCCTTTGCGCGTTAACTGCTTAATCGCGTTTACATCTTCTGCACGGGACGAGTACAACAGCTTGTGAAACGGATCGACGATAAGGCGGCCAATCCCGGTGCCCATCTCGGTAATAAAGAAAATCTCGGAATAGACACCCGTGACGGTATGAACCGTTTTCAGGTATTCGTAGCCGCCTTCACCTAATGGCAAACGGCCTTCTTTTTTGAGCGCGTTGATGGTTTCGGCTTTTTGGCCAAGCAGGTACATATTGGCCGAGTTTTCAGCGATGGCTTTACCTGTAGGGCTGTCGTATAAATCGTTGACCGACTGCGTTACTGTTACAGCACTGCCGCCATATTTTCGAAATCGACGGTAACCGGTTTCGATGAACTTACCGACATCACCTTGAGTCAGCAGATCCCAAGCTTCGTCAATGAACACAATCTTGCGACGATCCCGCTCACCTAAGTACATCTCTTGTTGGATTTGGTAGATAAGCTGAAGCAACACCACTTGTTGCAGGTGCTTACGCCCCTTGAGCTCTTCTAACTCCAGAACGGTGAAACGGTTTTTGAAGCGAATATTGTTGTGACCATTAAAGAAGCGGCCATATTCGCCCTGTGTCGTAAACGGATAGAGCTGCTCACCCACGTCCTGCACACGTCGGTCTTCATGATTTTTTAAAGCCTCTGCCACATCATCAACCAACATGGCACGACCTTTTTTCTCCCACAGTTCACGGGTCTGACGTTTTAGGTTGGCCATCTGAAAATCGGTTAATGACTGCGTAGGTGCGGCCATTGCGGCCAATAACCCAACCAGTACATCCGCTTCTTCGTCATAGTCCTCAACGATTTCAAACGGATTTAAGCAAATGCCACTGTCCCGCCCGAACTGTAAAAACTCCCCGTCATAGACTTCACACAGCTTTTCATAGGAGCGGCCAACATCAATCACCCAGCATTGCCCACCTTCAGATAAGTAGGAAGAGATGATTTCGTTCACCAGGAAAGACTTGCCCGATCCCGATTGCGCCGCGATGCAACAGTTGTAATTACTGCCCGAGTCATAAAGGGATACACTCATGATCTGGCCATTGCGGGAAACAAAGTTAATCACTGGCGTGCCCGTGCCTTTCCAATCCGCAAACAAAGGTAACAGTGGGATCACATGCCGTGTCGCCATGGTCTTGAATCGAAACAAGTCGTTCATCGCCTGGCGGTCAGCACCAAATGGCAAGGCATTCAGGAAAATGGGCAAACAGAAGTACTTGTCTTCCATCAGCTCAAATCCGAGCTCTTTGAAATAGGTTCGAGCATTTGAAACAGAACTGATGGACGCTTCTTCCGTTGGTGAAAACAGCGTCAAAGTCATATTTGCCCGAATAGGACGATCACCTTCTTGCAAGGCTTCAAAAAGAACATCAAACCCCTTTTTCTTGGCTGCAAGCACCGGCACAAACTTGAGCATCGGGCCATAGGCCTGATTGACTGCCCATTGACGCTTCGTCTCTAGACGAGATCGCATCGCCTCAGCTGAAGGAAAGTGAATGGTGACATTCAGCAAAAAGCTGCCGCGTAAACCGCGACTGCCCGTCATCATATCGCCCGCAAAACTTGCGGCATGACCAAACCAGATCCGCTCAGGCAAGCGCTTAAACGATAAGGTTTTAACTCGGTAATCACCCAGTATCAGACCTTGGCTATCCACCTTGATAGCTCGGTCATAATCCAACACTTGCTCTCGAAGTGGTTTATCTGCCTCACTGCGGATTGGAGATGGATTACGCCAAGAAGCATCTTTTCCCCAGTTAAGCTGCGCACTTAATGCTGCGAGCCAATTTCGGTCAGTCATCTCAGTGACGCGAAAACCAACCGTTGCCAGCGCTTGCGAGAAAGAAGCCCGAAGCGCGGATGCTCGACTCAACTCACGCTCCGTCGGAATAGGACTTTCCAAAGGCAATTTGCAGGTGACGATCAGTTGAAAGTTGCGTACCTGAGTCTGGGTCGATTCTTCTATCGGTTGAACCGTGCCCCCATCGAGAAAATCCGCACGTTTGCGTATCGACGCCCTGAGTAATGGATCGGATTGACGATGCCGTAAGCCCATCATGCGCTGAAGGTCGGTTTGAATATCAGGCGAGGCGTACAGGCCAAATTGCAGCAAAGTGTCTTTTGGCCAGTCGTTGTTGAGTAGAACATTAACCCTGTCTGCAACAGACTCATCACCACCCGGCAATGGGTCACATAGAAAACCAAAGCCAACACTTTGGTCTTCCATGAAAAACAGTTGCTCATCGTCTGAATAGGCCAATACTGGCAACAGCTCAGAAGCGCGTTGCCCTGAATACAGAGTGGCTTTCATTAACGCCCCTCCAACCAAGCAGAAAGATCATAAGGACGGCCTCGGCTGATGCGACCATCATTGGCGACGATGAAAGGCACACCTTGAATGCCCAGAATTTGAGCGGTCACCAAGGTACGCTGCATTGGCTCTAAGTTGCAGGCATCATCCTGCTCTAGGTTACCAATCCGGCCATTCAGCAATGCATCGGTGGCCGCTTTCTTGTCACGCGCACAGCCAAGCTGGCGGACCTGACGCTCTGAATCTGGACCAAGCACTGGCACAGGGAGTATTTGGAAGGTGTATTCTTTGGTTAACGGTAGGGCTTGTTTCAAAAGCTCATGGCAATGCGGGCACCGGGGGTCAACAAAGACCACCACTTTCTTTTTGCCTTCACCCAGCGTCAGAGGACTCAAATCATCCATTTTTAAGCCAAGACGACTTAAGTCCAGCGTGTTTCCCGCTTCTCGAATTTCTTCAAGGCTGGTAAGCGGCTTTTTGGACCAGGCATCATAGAGCGTGCCATCAATGACGAACCGGCCACTGTCTGACATGAAAACAATACGGCCATTGCTTTCGACCGCTTTCATACCCGTGACCGGCAAAGAAACCATGCCGTCAATTTTGCCAACGGGCGACACTTCAGACACAGGTTCAGCTTGAACCAAAGGAGACAGCGCAAGCGCCAGAATGATTGGAGAAAGTTTTCGCATGAGGAGTCCTCGTTAATGTAAATCGAGGCTCCAGTCTATGCAGTTGTCCTATGTGGACTCGGTTAGATAGATTGAAGAATTGGATGCCTTGCTAGGGTGCCACTTGTTGTTACGCACTATTTGTAAGGGTATAGCTTTCATTCTGCCAGCCTTACAGACTTCCCCTCAAGTCATCTGGTTTAGCTGATTCCTTTTTTTCATACCTTAGGTGTTAATTTTTGCAATGTTTTAAACCAGAAAGAGTGACATCCCCTCGAAATCAAACTGACCTACTCTCAAAGTTTCACGCCCAATAATTCGTATATCTATTGACTACACGGAAAAGCCATTTAAACTGTGTATTAAATAGATATACAGAGGATGGTGTCATGGCTACAAAGACAGCGCCAATCAACATGCGAGTACTGCCATCGGTAAGAGACATTATCGATGCCGCAGCAAGTTTAAAAAAAGTTGATAGAACCGTATTCATTCAGCAAGCCGCGCTCAATGAAGCGCATAACGTACTGGCCGAACAGCGGGATTTTGTTCTTGAAGCAAAAGCTTTTGAAGCGTTTGATAACGAACTTCGTGCTGAGCCACAGACTCTTGAAGGCATGAAAGATCTGTTTAAAAGGAAAGCGCCTTGGGAATAAGTGCACCAACCCTACTCACTGATGAGCACGAGATTAACGCCTTTCACTGTGGCATTGAAGAACTCGATACTTGGTTAAGAAAACAGGCGTTAAAGAGTCAAAAGCGGGGAACCGCGAGAGTGTATGTGGTCAATGACACTGACGCCCATCAAGTGGTTGGGTACTATGCCATTGCCATGGGCTCAGTTTCGAGAGAACATGCATTCAGTTCACTAAGAAGAAATAGTCCAGATCCCATTCCCATGGTGATTCTAGCCAGGCTTGGAGTAGATAACGCCTATCAAGGTCAAGGCATTGCGGCAGGTCTTTTAAAAGATTGTATCATTCGCTCAGTACAAGCAATGAACGCTGTCGGTGGAGCAGGAATCTTAGTCCATGCTATTGATAGCAGTGCGCAAACATTTTACAAGAAATTTGGCTTCAAAGAATCGACGTTTGACCCTTTAGTACTTATGGCACGGATCTGCGATATCGAAAAATCATTGTCGATAGACTGAGATGACGGCTCCCCTTTCACAAGAGATGCCGTCGATATTATCAGGTGCCCAGTAAAACGGCGCTGATTGCTGGAACTGTTGTGCCAATGACTTCTTGAGTGCTGGCAACAACGGGTAAGGTTGCAGACATAACACTTTCAACGACTGTTGGCGTATTGTAGAGCCCCATACCGCCACCAATGCCCAAGGCAAAAGCCATCAAGCTTTGGCGAGCGATACCGCCCACAATACCCACCAGTACCATGGCTCCCGCTACGATCCGTCCCAAAGTACCTTGGGTCCAGTCTTTTAGGGTATCCCACACATCGGTGAAAGCATCACCACCGGTGCCCGCAAATGAGGGCTCCGAAATCATTAACGCCATTAAACCAAGCGCACCAATGGTCATTAAGCGCTGAGTTTGAATGGTGCGAACTGCATTTGTCATTCGTTAGTTTCTCCGTAGATACTCAAGTTATCGCGCTTACCATCAGCTCCCGCTGAGGCTGAATCACTTTGAGTCTGAAGTGGACGTAGCACTGGCGAAACCGTTCGAGGTGCTGACACCCCAATATCCCACCGGCGCGGTTCAATTTCGGTAAACACGTAGCTGGATAAATTCAGATCTCCACGGTCATCCTCCCAAGGCGCAATCCAAATCCGCATCACCCTTGAAGGAATGCGAAGAGGTGCAGATTGCTGCGTCTCAGGTAATGATGGATGACTCAGCAGTCCTGTCTCTAAATCAGATTGTGAATACCCAGAGGGAGAACCAATTCGAGTCGCCACAGCATCAATCGTCTTGGGTGCAGCGCCATTACTGGTCAGCTCATAGACTTCACGAGCGGATAAACAGCGCACACCGTCAGGCATACCTGGGCATCCATATTCACTACTCCCAAGACCCAATGAACTACAGCCAGACAATAAGGTTGAGCCGACTGCCAATAAAAGTAATCCAGCTTTAGACCACTGTTTTGACTGGTGCTTTGGGTTGTTCTGCATTGATGTCGTCATGGTTAACTCTCCTCTGGATACACATCTTATTGTCTGAAACGGACTTCGATCGGTTAGCAACATGCAGGATTTTTTCATCTTCTTGCACCTACCCCTTGTGAAGTGGCCAATGACAACGAGGCCCCACGAGTGACTATGACTTCAATTTTCCTTGCAGCGTCTACCTCTATGACTGGGAACATATTTTCAGCCATGTCCAAATAGAACTTGGCCACTCGATCCAATGCTTTACCTGTGCCTTTAATCGCAGCGCCTTGTAATGCTTCTTGGCTCATGACTTGCTGGTACAGCTGAGTATCACCAGCATTACCCGTCTGAATCGTTGGTACAGGATTCACATCAAATGCGCCTGCCAAGCCCTGTAGGAATCCGGCCATCATCGATTTAGCCACCAGTTGGCCTTGTTTCGACACTAATCGGCCACGAATACCGGCTTTGCCGTCTTCACCCACGGCATAAGAATCCAGTCGTGTTTCAATGACGCCACCATCTTCTCTCACACATGAAATGGTCTCGCCTCGCAAATAGGCACGCTCTGAGCTCAAATCACCGTAACCTGCGGCGATCAAGAAACACTCTTTGATATCCGCTCTAAATCGGTTGGGTAAAATGGCTTCCTTTTGAATCCTCAGCAATGCAGGAAAAGGTTCGCGTCTTGCGGACTCGTGAGTAGGTGCATCCAAACCCGTGATCAAAGTACCTGAGATGATGCTGCCCGCCGGTAGGTACAAAGGCGGCGCTTCTTGCACAACAACCTCTGGTTCAGCAACCACTTCAGGCTCAATCATACGAATCGTGATTGGCGGCAATGGAACATCTCGTGCTCGTGTACCTTGACCATTGACTGGCTGCTGATAGAGCGGATCAGGCAGCGGCGCATTGGCAAAATAGTCGTCTGGGTTAGACGGCAGTGGCTTTTCTTCTTTAGGCAATGCCATGGCAGATAAAGGCACTTCAAAACGGCTATTTGTGCCTTCAACTACTGAATCTCCCCCAGCGCGAACATCATCAAGTTCCGCTCGAAGGCGAGCCAACTCCGCATTGACCTCACTTGGTATAGAAGGCGAACCTGGGCTTAGCCGTCCTGAATCGACGTCACGACGCAAGCGCTCAACTTCACGACGTAACTGTTCATTGCGCTCACTGAGTAGTTTTACGTTCGCAGCCAAACTATCGACCCCAACATCACGAATATTGGTATCCGTAAGAATGTGCCGGATCGTTTCCTGCCGGTTCCGACTGCTTGAGCCATCGTCAGGATTAGGTGAAAACACCATCACCATAAGGATGAGACCACCAGCAATACCAGCAACCGATAGACCCCGCTTCATGTTCGGGCTCATTTGTTCCCATTGTGCTTTCATCAAAGCTCACCTCCCACAAGAAGCGAAGGTCGCTGACTTTCCACCGCTTCTTCACGATGATTGCGAACAACCACATACAACTCAGTCTTTTCACCCGGCAACAAGATATTGCGAGGCCAGTAGGCGCTTGCCACTATATCTGGTGCATGACAGGCTATTTCACTGGCTTCTATCGGCTCATCGGCAAAGCTTTCAACCAGTCCTACAAAGACGGTGAAATAATGTCCTGTCACAATTTGCCCCTGCTTAAAACCAAACTTTAAGCCAGGCTGAAAACATTTCGGGCTTGTGTCAGTTTGGCCAGCTAAACGGATGTCATAGCCTTGTGGTAGTTCATTTAGTGCAAGTCGTCTGAGTAAATCACGTAGGCTATCGACGTATGGCTGAGCCGTTTCCCAAGTGGCGGCTTTTCGGTTCACGACGCCCTTAATAGGCCACTGCTGACCATCAATAGCTAAGGTGATTTCACGCGGTGGAATACGACGAGGCACTAAGGTGACAGATAACGCAGGCGCTTCCTGACCAGGCGGAGTGATGTAAAGTGAAACCGGTGATTCTTTGTCCGTGGCCACATATACAACATTCCCCTTGATTTGCGTCTGAGCATCACTGGTTGTTCTCACCTGAGGCGATTCAAACGGCGTTACAATCCGATTCAGATGACCAAGTGCTACAGGGATCAGTTCATTAACACCCGGTGTCATCAGTAGCGTTGTTGGCGCATCGGTTGCAACCGAATTGCTTTGAACCGGTGGATTTGCAGTAGCAGACTGCTTCATCACACTGGCTGGCACAATCGGCAATTCCACGTCTGCATACGACGCTTGTGATAACAGAACGCCACTCAAGCTCATTGCGATTAAGCTTGGTGTCATCCATCGACTAATTTTGGTTCGCATCATTCACCCTCCGGTTTTGCTCTTGGGTCAACTTTTCACGAACTCGCTTCGTTCTAGCTTGCCCCTCATACGTATCCATCCAACTGAGCTTTGGACGGTATTGCTCAATATCGATGTCAAACTCATAGGTGCGAGTTTGGCGCTGTTCATCTCCAGATGGTCCAGAGACCAAGGAATAACCGGTCACAAAGACATGGCCGGTTTCATACTCATACTCCACTTGTCTGGGTTGGAATTTGAGCGTGACTCGGTCTTCGCGGATTTGCCTTGCCTGAATCTCCAGTGCATCGACCACTTGCTGGTACACCGCTGGAGAAAGTAGCGGCTCAATGGCAACCCGGATGAAAGACACATTACCCGGTGTCACGTTGCCCATAAGCTCAGCCAGGTAGAGTCCCCAGGATTCAAGGTAAGATTGAGTAGCTTGGTTTCGTGACACTTCAGCCGTTTCAGACAAGGTTGGTGGTTGAATGGCCACTACGGTATTGCGAGAAAATGCCGCAACCGCAAGCAGCAAGTTAGATAGCACCAGCACTGCAATCAGAAACCGTTGCCATCGGTTCTCTAATTGCGTGCCTTGCCATGATTTTAAAAACACGTCGAACTTCACGGCAGATAGCTCCTGATAAATGGGTTAGGGATCGTCTTGGCTTTGGTTGGCAACAGTCCAGCCCAGTAGATGGCGTGAAGAATAAAACCATCTGGGCGACCATCACGAAAACGCCGATAGAGCTTGGTTGTCACCAACCCCAACAGGCATAAAACCAAGGCGTTACCGGTAAAAATGCCGATCACTAGCCCCAACAGAATGGGAGCCATCTCATCGGCACTCCAAAGCAGGAAGTGCGGCGGGTCATCGATATAGGATGGAATATTTACAGGTTCCATAGTCACTCCTCGTTGTTTGAATTGAGAAGTGAAGAATGCCTCGGGATTGGCAGCTTCAGTGGTCAGCTAGATGCCGAATTCTTGAAGGTTTTGAGGGTTCTACTCAGACAATACTAACAATTGATCTTTTTGATGCGGTTGATATGATGGGGATATTGGTCGTGTCGAGACCAGCTGCCCACTTTAGCAAACCCGGACGGGACGACATGCATATCAAATTTATTTTTTGCTTAGGTTTTTTCTGCGACCTCGGCAGTGGGCACCGTATTCGCTAATAGGAGAAACTCAATGCAAATTACTAAAATCATTTCCTCTGCCACGGTTGAACGTTTAAAGCAAAAAGCACGAAAGCTTAAACGTGAAAAATCTATTCCACACACTCAAGCACTCGATGAAATTGCAGTATCTGCTGGTTTTAATCATTGGCATCAGGTTGTACAAGCTAATGACGTACTGAAACCATCAGAAGTGGCATTATCTTCAGGATGTGTCATGGCTTTTGATGTCAAAGATGGTATGGATGTCGATACCAGTGATGGGATCTTAATTGAAGACCACTTCTTGGAGATGCTCACTGAAAAGCAGCTATTTGAAATTTATGCCAATTCCCCTGATGAGGACGACGAACAAAACAGGCCGCTAAAAGAAACGCTATCGGATTCAGAGCTTCATGAGTATTTTCGAGATTATTGCTCATTCATTTACTTCCGTCTTGCCGAGCCTCATGCAAACAAACCGTTAAAAGAAGTATTGTCTCTTATACGACAGTACTCGTTTTGGATGCCGCAATATATTTGGCTTCAAGGTCACCTTATTGATACTTACCATTTGCCTGCTGAAGACGAGAACGGCAATACCGTAGGCGTAAGGTTTTAGCTCTACAAGATGAGGCCTGACAGGCCTCATATCTTCTTCTGCAAGTGGCTTAACGCCAACCCCGCCATCAATGCCAAACCGATGATCAGCGACGGTAACACCACCGGTGGAATAGCCAGCGGGGCGAACAATCCCATAAACAGCAAAATGACACCTGAGCCCAGGATAATCATGCTGTAGCGGTGAATGATTGGGCTCGAAAAATCAAAAGTTGTCTTCTTAATCTTCCAGGTCATCAAGCCGTCCCACAGCGCCGGTAACATGAGAATAAACGCAAAGGGCAACCAGACCATCAGCAAAGCAAATCGAGTGAACACTTGGTACAGCACATCAAAAAATGCCTGAATACGGTCTTCTACCCACACAAACCAAAAGCCACCCATGTTCTCCATCCCTTTAGAGCGCAGTCGCTGCTCTTCAGTGGGGATTAGAAAATCACGCACAGATTGCTCCATCTGCGTATCCACAATCCATGACTGATACCAGCGATGGCTAGTTTGACCAATCCAATAGCTTGTTTGTGCGCCCAATTGGTTTTGGATCATCTGCTTCTCTTTACTGATGACCCGGCCAGCCCAATCACCGGGCACTAACACGCCAATAGCAATAATCTCTAGCATCAGTGCCAGACACAGTAGCCAAACCGACTTATGCTTGCTCATGCCAAACATCCTCTTCAACTCGCGCCAGCATGGCTGCAACGGTTGGCGTCATAATCCGGGCTTTAATCACTTGTTGAAGCCGCTTTGTCGTCGTATGACCACTGACATAACGCACATCGATGCGTCCTTCAGCCAAATACGCCATCCGATTTGGACGATTACGAATCCAGGAGTAGAAATACACACCATCTACGGCAGCCCACTCGAAATGATCAGGGTCACGCAGCCGAATCCCCGTTAAAGCACTGGATGCAGTCCAGGTCAGTGCCTCAATGAAATGCCAAAGGCGTACACTGTCATCATCACAACTGACTTCTTCATAACTACCCAAGCCATTGCTCAGACACAAATCAAAGATGGAATGACCATCTAACGTGAACGCATCCGTTAAGTAGTCTGCCAAGCAATACACCGAGGCCAACGCATGAGGCCAGTCGGTTTCAAGCAGTCTTAAGGTTTCCTTGAACTGGGGGTTATGTTGCTGCCACTGAGCGAGCATTTCTTTACTGGTAAGTGTTGTCATTTTCAGACAGACAGAATGATGCATACAGACTCCTTATGCTGCCTGTGTAGAGCTGGTTAAAATAGGAATGCGGCCTTTGATCACGCGGCCACCTGAAAGCTTGGCGATGTACTCCAGGTTGGGAAGCTGGCCTAATAACTGCGGTGGAAACATATCGCCTTCTTCCTCCATCAAGCGTTCGCCATGATTGCCGGTAAATAACGCGGGGCTGTCCGAGTTGGACGACATACCTTGAGTTTGCATGATGTACTGCAACCGAGTCTTAGGCAGATTGTCGGTAATGTACTGCTGAGTTTCGGCATCCATCACCCGAAGAGCTATCAGGTTGTTGATGTTACCTAACACCTGGCGAGCCTTAGCTTCACTGCCTGTATGAGCTGCAAAGTCAGCAAAGGTCTGAGTAGCAATCACACAACGCATTTTTGCACCACGGCCTTTGTTGAGCAGTTGAATGAAGGGATCGTTGACGACTTCAGCCGCCTCATCGATGAAGATATTTACGGGACGATTTTCAACACCATAGTTATAGCGGTCACCGGCCACGGCGGTGAGATCGGATAAAAGCAACGAACCAATGGCGCTGCCAACCATGGCGTCGGTCAATGAATCCAAGCCGATATACGCCACTTGGGCATTGTTGATAATTCGGCCAGAATCCGTAATTAACCGGCTGTCATCCACATCGTTTGCAATCGGTGATAGCAGTGGGCCAAGTTCACTTGATGTGAGCATATTGAGCACCGGCATCAATGAGGCCACCATCTTGGAATAGTGGGTTCTGTCATGCTCAAACATACTCAAAAGGCCTTCCAAATCGGTATTGGCGGCAACGGGCTGAATGCGTTCGTAGTAAAAAAGCAGCATCGCCATAGCTTGTTTAGCTAATGTGTTGGCTTTTTCGGTAAAGCGCTTGATCTCCACACTAAAGTTCGGATACACCTGCTCACCCCAAGCCGTGACGGCTTTTACTACCAAACCTTCTGGACCGCCTTCCAAGAATCGTCTCAGTGTTTTCAGATCAGGACGTTGTGACGTAAGCAACAAACCTTGCACGATGTTATTCAGTGCCATTTGGCCAAAGGCTTTAAATGGATCAGCACCGGTTTCAGATGGGATTAATGCCGCAATTCGGCTGGCGATTTCAGTACCCCGATTAAAGTTCCTCAGGGGATTAAGACGTACTGAATGCTCTGGAAAACCCGGATGAAAATACACAAAGCGCTCAGGACTACCGGCGGCAATACAGGCTCGCTGCGCATTATCCTTAAGTTCCTTGTCTCCCTTAGGGTCAATAATAATCACGGCTTCATTACGCAAAATGGCCTGAGTGATCATCGCATCAAAGCATCGGGTTTTCCCGGCACCGGTCGTGCCGACAATTAAGGTGTGCCCCTCAGTGTGACCAACTGGCTGGTACACATCTTCTTCTTTGGGCTCAACACCATGAATCCAGGTCGAACCCATTTGTTTGCCGTGACCTTGGTTAAGCAAGGTTTGCTTATCCCGCTTTAAGATTTCATAAGCGCGTTGGGCATGACGTTGATCCCACTCAAAGCCATACCCTAACCACAATTCATCAGGATGTTTTGCCATCACTTTTTGTAAATGCGACAGCTCCATAAATGCCAATGGTTTGCCTTTTAGCCCCATCTGCAACTTATAAAGGCGATAAGCCTCAGGAAGGCGATACAACGCCATGCCCGAGGAAATCCCTGTCATCCACCAAAATGGCTCAGGTGGTAACTCTGTCAGCATTTCTGCGGCAATTGCCCCAGTTGCCCCAACCAGCCAACCTGCTGCTGCCATGGCTTCATAGTTCGTGCGCCAGGGCATCTCATATGCGTTTTCTTTCATTCATGCTCCGCAAAATAACCGTTTACAATCCGCTTAACTTCAAATGGATTAACGTTCAGCGTGAGCGGTAAACAGAACCGTTTCCCCCTCATCAAACTGGCATTGGTCACTGGCCGAGATCCCCCGAAGCAGCTGTCCGGCTGGAATGCCATGCTCATTGGCGACTTGGCGTAAGGTTTGTATCGTGACGCGAATACCATCGGCACTATGATCCACGTCTGGGTAATCGCCATCGGTCAGTAAGATGGGCAAATCTTTCACAAAATTAACCATCTGTTGGCGCTGCGCGTGTTTGGGGTCAGTACTTGACTGCGCATTGGGCGCAATCGGCTTTTGCTTACGCTCCGCTCTTGTGGCGGGCTCTTTTGCTTGGGCATTGGTTGTCTTAGTTCGACTCGGTCGCGGTGAAGCCTCTTCGTTCTGAATTGCTGCCGCTGATTCTGCATCTTGTTTGGGAAGGTCAATCAGTGCAGTAAGCCCTTTAGAAATCGATACTTTCAGCAGCAACCCTTGCTCCTGAACGCCATCATTTGTAGTCACTGTTCTGGCTTTACGCGTCGGGTTTGCCGGATCTAGTTCAAGCCAATCTAATTGACTGAGTTCAGCAAGCAGTTTTCGAGGGGCACACCAAGGTCTTACTGCATCGGGATAGCGGATCAGTATCTGTTCACCAACCATGACCAACGCACTGTTGGCCTTTGGGAGCCACGCCAAAGATTCAGGCAGATTCAATGCTTCTGCATCGTGCTGGTTTGCGTTATTTGCGATAGCAGCAGCGCTTGCATCGTTTGGCTTTTCGCATTCATCACCCGGAGCATTTTCAGTTGCCTTGGGGTTATTAACATCACTAGCAAGACGAAGTTCATCATCTTGTTCGGACGATTTTATC
Organism: Shewanella sp. A32; assembly: GCF_029167175.1. Taxonomy (NCBI): domain Bacteria; kingdom Pseudomonadati; phylum Pseudomonadota; class Gammaproteobacteria; order Alteromonadales; family Shewanellaceae; genus Shewanella; species Shewanella sp. A32. The sequence continues at coordinate 56,737 of NZ_JARFTS010000001.1, read as the reverse complement.
GATGGCGACTCAGCCGAATTACTGAGTTCGATTGATGATGACGCTTCAGGCAAGTCTGAATGCTCACTGGAGCGACCCTGAGGATCTTCTTGTGTTTGCTGTGTTGCTTCCCACTCAGGTTTACTAATCAGTGTCACACCACTTGGTACATTCGAGCTGAACAATAAATCGGCCTCAGATATATGCAGCATAGGTAACCAGATTGGCTTGTCGTCTTTGATCAGCACTTCAGGGGCAAGGCTTTCATATCGCTCATTTGAAGCGGATTTAGTGGCCAATCCTCGCTCAATGAGGATGTCCGCAAGGGTATCGGGATCTCTTGGGATGCCGGGTATCTTGTCTTTGGCCAAAAGCTCAATGATGTCCTTAGCCGCGCTTTTCCAAACCAGGTAAAGATGCGTTGATTGATTCGATTTTCGTACCCAGACTCTGGCGTCTCGCTGATTGACCAACCACTGGGAACTGGCAAGTAATCGCCTCATGGCATCAAGTAGATAGCGTTCAACTGGGACACCAAGGGCATTGTCGTCAACGGAAATTCGTTGAGCTTTAAGGTCTCGCTGGACACTGGTTTGGTCGGCTTCAATGACCAGTTTAGACAGGACATGCTCTGGATCGGTATTGCCAATTGCTTCCAGCATGGCTTGCAAAATTTCAGGGCCAGGTTGTGTTAACCAGGCGAGCAACTCTGGTGTCATCACCCGGTTTAAAACCAGAATTGAAAATTGCTCGTGCCGCTTGCACCGTCCGTCGCGCCAGCGAATAAAATAGCGTTCAATGCTGCTATTTGTGGTCCACTGGGATAATGTTTCTAAAAAAGGGTTCCACTGATAGAGTCCATCTTCGTCTGTAATAGACAAGTCTGAAACAGGCTTACCAATATCATGGAACAAACCGCCAAGAGCCGCCGCAACACGCCACCTTGGCTCTAGCTCTTTTTTCTCAACTGGAGTGCCACTGGCAACAAAGATGATCCCTTCAGCTGCTTGTGCCGCCCAGAAAGCAACTTCCAACGAATGACGTAATAAACCGCCAGCACCACTGTGATGATGATGCTCAGAAGCTGGCAACAAATGAACATAAGCAGCAAGATGGTCAATGCAGGGCTGAATCAGACGTTGAAAATCACGCTGGTTAAAGCCAAGTACCTGGCGCAGTTTGGCAATTAGCTCGTCTTGTGTGGACTGCAAATCCTCGGGTGACGCAGCTGGCAACCCCTTCAGGAATGGCGGGTAGCGTGGAATTTCTGCATCCAGTTGCGATGACAGTTCTGGTAGTGCTTTGGCTTGAAAAAATAGGTTTTTGAACATAGTGAACCTCCGACACGATAGTGTGAAGGTTCACTAAGAAGACGATAACAAGATAGGTAATAAGAAATAGAACTTAGTTAACTTGACAATCTAGTCATCCGAAACAGATGTAATTCCTATCGAGCTTGCACCAGCGTCTCCCGTTAGATACATCCGCAATGCGTATAACAGATCGGGAGTGTTGCGGAACATTTCAGGCTTTTCAATTTGAAGGCTGATTCGGGAATTAAGCTCGATGTCACTTTCGATAACTATTTTGGAAACATCATCTACCAATGCCACATATTTTTTAGTCAGGTCATTATCTGGGGCGAAAATCATTTTGAACTCTTCGTCTTCAATCCGTCGGCTTCTTAGGAGTGCAAGAAGAAGTTCCAAGTGCTTACAGAGAGTCGCGATCTGATATCCTTTCCCATCATTAACAACCTTCTGGATGTCGAACTCAAGGCAGCCATATAAGCCTCTAGATAAAGCTACGAGTTCCTCTTTAGTCAATTTGTTGATCAGTGTTTTGGAACGCCAAAAAGCAATCGACAAAACCTCCATGGTAATGGATCTGGTCAGGCCCTCATTATCAATGGGGTCGATGACATTCTCCAACAGCTTTTGTTGGTATGGAAGTTCGGCATTACCGATGGCGAAAGCAATATTCTTGTAGTACCTCCGCAAAAGCTTTTTATCCTTCACAGCATCAAGGAGCCGGGAACCAACAATCCCGGGGGCATCCTTATGTAGACAACACAGAAAGAAGAAAAGCTCCTCTTTAAGGGTGTCCGGCATATTTTCTGACTCAATTATTGATATGATTTTTTGAGTACCTTCGAATATCGCGTTTCTAAAATGGTCAGGCACATCTGACTCTGAAAGGGAGTGGCCATGATTCCAGATGGTTAATGCTGGAAATCGGAGGCTGAAGATTCCTTTTTCAGCATACTCCATGGTTCTGGAAAGCTTCCGATTGATGGTATCCTGTGCCTTCTCCTGGAGCAGTGAGGGTAAGCTCTCTGAAAATGATATATTTGACCCGGAAGGACCTTTTTCATTAGTAAAAACATCCAGATAAACCGGGCATCCTTCATATAGGGAATTTTCATCAACAGCCTCAATAAATTGAGAACTGTGGCAAAACACACTCTCTCCATCAACATTGACCCGGCAATAGTATTTCCCGGTACGGTCAGTGGCTCCCCATTCCAAATAGCCGACTTTTCTTTTATTCAGGATAGATTTATATTCCTGTTCATAATCGAACGAGATCAGATCATTCAAGCCTGCAATTTTGGAGCAACACCAGTCCAGAAGGTCAGAGAAGCTTTTGCCATCTTCTTTCGGGAATTGCTGAAAATCGGACCAGCTTTTACGGGCTGGAAAATCTGGAACCGGCAAGTTCTCAAGATCGGCTGCCTCACCCTCTGATGCTGAGCGCCATTCAACCCGTATAGATTTAAAACCTGCTTCCGCTGAATCCAACGGAATGAATTTCAATTCGTATGGATCATCCGCTCCATAGGTGTAGGTCATCTTCAGCTTGCAGGCCGTGGCCTTCTTCAAAGGGAATGCTGGCGATTTTAGGTATGCAACAAACTGCAGCTCTTTATTGCCTTCTCCCTGCTGCAGAGGAAAACTGTAATGCGTTTGTCCGGCTGGAAGAGTAAATGACTCTTCTACTGGTATATTCACAGTTCTGCCACGTTGCGGTGTTACTGTCGCATCTTTTACCAAATAGAAATTTTCAAAGTGCCCATCACGTACAATTCTGATCGACAGCTCTGGAAGATGATCACGCCAAAGGGCAATGTCATCAACTTCCTCCTGCCATCTGTTTAAAGTCTGGCAGCCTTTAATTGGTGACCATGCAGACCCCAGCCACTTGTAATCCATTCGCACATCAGGTTTCCTGATTGTATCCTCAAGCGGCAGGATAAAGACACCAACTCCACGACAATCCCTGTTTGTAGAGTTCAGGCAGTCACTGATAGAGTAGTTTGATAATATGTTGAGATCTAAATCCTGAGTCAGAGCCTCCCGAATAGAACCTGGTAAGTGATACCAGTGGTCATCTTTCACAAAGGACACTTCTCCTGAATCACTGGCTAAACCATCGAAGCCGAACAAATGGAGGAGTTCTTCAGATGTCTGGCAGCCATTACGGTCAAGATTGCGGGCCATGGCAGCATGAATGCCTCTGTTTGGCACAATAACCGTAGGATGTCTTTCCCAGCTCATTCCTTGTGTCTCAGGCAATATTTCGTCCAGCTCTTTTTGGTATATTGCCTGAACTGGGGTTATTGAAATGCCGTCGTCAAATGAATCAACCACCAGCACAAAATCATTCTCTCGGACTCTGTCCTGTACAAATTTCTTCGATGATTGCCATGCAAAGATAGCAGCTATGCTTTTGGGAAGCGGTGTCGATTCATCAAAATAAAAATTGACGCTTTTTCTTATTCCCTCCAGATCGAAGTCATTGCCCCAATCAGGGACAAGATAGGTCAGCTTGTCTGCCTTGATATAGTCACTCAACTTTTTAGTAAAAAACATCGATGCACTGCTTTTGGTGGCATCGGGCAGTGTTGAGCTATGTGAAAAGAGGCTCCTCATGCTGACCGTTTCAATATCGGAATGCAGGGCGATTGATTTTGCGTAACCGCAGTCTATTACCACCCCTCCATTAATATTTAAAGGCCAGTGCTGCTGAAGCAACCTGAACGGCAGGTGCGCCTGAGAACCTGTATTATTCGTGAAGGTCGGACGGATAGAACACAGGTCAACAACAGAGCTATCCATCCGTATTGGACCACTTTGATTATTTGTCGGCACAGAGAATTCAAACGGGGCATCCGCGACTAATGACAGTATCATCTTCGGTATCTCTTTGAGAGTTGTTGGCTCTATTTTTAATTTCTTTTTTGCGCCCTGAGATTGCTCTATAACCAGACTCTCGGAAACGATCTTTAATAAATACTTATCCTCACCGACTTGTATCTTCCATTTATCACCCATCAAATTGAAATCAATGGGAATGATTCCTGCTGGAAGGGTTATGTCGTCAGCACATTCGCCCTGTCGGTTGATGCCGATAACAAAAGAAACTTCATCTCCAGTAGATAATGAATCGAGCTTGAGCTTGCTTGAAAGATTGTTTTGATGAAAAAATAAATCAACACCGCTTTCTTGTGTTACAAAGCCAAACTTCTTCTCATAGTTTATTGTTTTGATTTTTCCTTTGATCTTTGAGTCAGCAACAGGAAATAAATATCCCCTGACCGGCAATTCTGGGGAGATAGAAAAATTATCATAGTCGAGACCGACCGGCTGCTGAACGGTTCGAAAACGACCACTATAGTTGAGTAAGGAAAGGGTATTCCAATAAATAACACTGAGGATATCGCTATGGACTCTTTTGCTGTCCCCAGTGATCTGATCGTCGATGGTTTGGAGCCAGAGCCAACCATCCCAGACTTTTCGATAACGCTTATCCTGAAGAAGTGTGTTGTTGGGCGGAAGATTGCCCCAATTGCCAATTTCAGCAGCATCTTCTGTTCTAAGCCAGCGCTGGAGGGAAACAAGCAGTTCTTCACAGGTTTCTTCTGCCGCTGCAGACAAAGCATGCTGTCTTTCAATCAGAATCTGCTCCAGCCGGAGTAGAAAAGCTTTTAATAGTCGGTTTTCTGCCGTATCAACACTGGACCTCCGCCTGACAGCCTTCATATAAGGTTTACCGGAAAGTTTCTCGCGGAGTGTTCTTCCCGGCTGACGGCTGAGCCATTGCACACTTTTGCTGTCAACCTCTCTTGCCGCATGTATTGGCAGCATGGCATGTTCCCGTAATATCTTATCCCGAGTATGCTCCATGATTGCCAGAACTGATTCCTTTGAATGCGACACAATTCGATAGATACGGTCCTTTATCTCGCCCTCTGGTGACTCATCCTGCACCGATCTCTCCACGGTACTCAAAAAATCGACAATGCCAGTATGCAGGGCATGCCCTGAAACAGGATCGAAGCCCGAGACTTCCGTCAGCCACTTGCGAACTATTAGTATCCAATTGGCTTGGGTCTTTACCTCATCTTTATCGTTTAGCCCCCTATAAAGAGATTCAATCGAGTCAAATTCAATGGTTCTTTCCATTATCTATGACTCCTTTGTCTTATTACATAAATCCTTGAGTGATTTCGCTTCTTTTACGTCACATGACATAGCTCTCATTATTTCGTTTGTGGTTAGCTGCCATAGCTTTTTTTGATTATCACTTGCAAATCTTTTGAGCTCACTAGGGATAAGACTATCCCCTACTTCTGAACTACTATGAAAATTTGATTGTTCAGGTGAGGCAACTATGGACTCTCTGGAATCGTTAATATTACTCTCATTCAAAGGTGCATCATCTTTTAGATAATTAGCACTATTCCAGATAAACTGCCCGTAGCCAAACTCACAAGCAAGATCGAAGTCCTCTACGATGTTATAATCGTCATTGACTAGTTGAGTTCGTATTTTATCTAGGCAGTCTAATTTTGATTTCCCTCGGGTTTCAATTCCTCGAAGTTTTGGCATAACCTTTTGAACAAGCTGGTCTTCAAAGGCAACTTTCATTGCTTTGCCCAAGCTTGCGTCATCGTTGTTTCTCTGGGCTTCCAACACATCTGGATAATTAGCCATGTAATACTCGATAGACTGCCACACCCTGTGCCCCAGAGCTCTACCAACCTTGGACAACGAGGTATTCATTTCTTCAATGAATCCCTTGAATGGTAAAATCTGATCGTCATTGAATTTGCTTTCTTTGCACCACCAACCCTCCCACAGTTTGCGGGACAGCAGAGGAGCCTGTTCGCCCAACGGTTTCAGCTGACGGCGTCTTTCAAGAGTGGCCGGCCGGGGGAAATTGATTACTATTCCTCTATCGAGAACCTTATCCGAAAGAGATTTAGTTGTTTCGTCCTGATTCATAGTTCCTGCCCAGAGCACATTTCTTCCAAGAGGCAGATCATATTGTTGAATACCTGCGCCAAGCTTCACTTCAAGACACGGCACCTCGTTGCCTTTGCGACCGCGTCGCAGCTCAAGCTTACTTAGAAATTCAGCAAAATAGAGCTCAACGTGAGCGAGGTTCATCTCATCCATTAATATGAGACTCATTACATCTTCTAAGCCTGGATAGTCATCAGCCTGTGCCTTTTGACTTTGTGCCAATAAACGCAGAACTGGCTGAGCATCAAATTTGTTATCGATGGAATTGAAGAAGCCAAGCATCGATTCCTGACTGTCCCAATTTGGCTGTACAGACAGGCTCAGAAAATTGATACCGCCAAAATGGGAGTAAAGTCTGGGTAGTTCAGATTTACCTGTACCACTAACCCCAGATAGAACGGTCATGGGTGACCACTCAGCAGTTTTTAAAGCTGTATGAAACGCATACAGTATTCGTCGTGGAAATCTCAAACCATAATTTGTGCAAGATGCCCTAATCCTATCAAGCCATTGAATTTCACTAATTTGCTCCTGCGCACGAGGCAGACTCTTATGAATGTATGGAGTTTCAATGTCCCGAACCCTTGCTTCTCGGTCCTGTTCACGCTCGTAAGAAGACTGTAAACGTTTCAGTTCTTCCATCAATCGATTATTGTCGGCATCCACTGATTCAAACCGTCTCAGCAGAGATTTGTTTTTATTGGTCAGTTCCGCTACCTGCATTTCAAGATCCGACTGAGCGCGTGCTGAACTTCTGAGAGCCTCATTTTCTTCAGAGAGTCGCTCACAGGCCAGCTGCAGTTCGCCCTGTTCGGATTTCAAGCGATCAAAAGCTTCCCGCATCTCCTGTGTTGGGCGTGTGGCAAGGTCATCGCGCAGCTTTTTAATTTCCTCTTCATAGGTTTTCAGTTTCAGTAGAACAGCGGCTGGGTCTTCATCACCGAGCTTATACTTCAATTCTTCAAAGTTTGAAATTAGAGCACTGCTCGTTTTGATAGATTCTCTCAAACGTGCAATTTCATCATTAAGCGCAGACTTCTCATTCTCGAAAGATTGCTTCCGTTCAACAACCTTGGCATCCACCTCAATGTTCAAATTAGCTTCTCGTTCCTCAAGGCGCTCTTTGCTGGATTGAAGGCGCTGCTTTTGATACTCAAGCTCATCCTTGAGTTCATCAAGCGCAGCCTGATCCTTCAGGAGAGTCTTTCTTTTTTGTTCGAGCTCATCCTTTTCCTGTTGAATCGCAGCCTCATGAACTTTCAGTCTATCAGCTATCTCTTTCTCCAAGCTTGCTATTCTGGATGTCCTCTCCTCCGAAAGTTCTTTTTCAATGGCAGTCAGAGCGTTTGCCCGTTTTGACTCCTGCTCCTTTTCATGTTCTTTCCGAAGATTGAAGAGCTCGTCATCAAGCTTTGCCCGGGCATCTGCATACCCATTGTCTCTTTGGATTTCAGCCTTTTGTATCGCCACCTCTCTCTGCCGCAATTTTTCCTTTTCGGATTCAAGAGACTCCAGCTCACTTACGCATTGAGCTTCCCGCTGCTCCAATTGTTTTTTGAATGCTGCGAACTTTTCCTCAAAGAGTTGCGGAAAGCTGTTTTTGGCCTGAAGCTCCATCTCTTCAAGCTGAACACGTTTGTCATTCAGCTCCGCTTCTTTTTTAGCTATCGCGTCTTTAGCGGCTTTTAGCTCATGTTCCTTTTGAACGATAGAGGTCTCTTTTTGGCCAAGAGAATATTCTAATTCTTTCAGTTCCTGCTGTTTTTTCAGGAGGACTTCCTCTTTAGCGTATATAGTTCTATCAGTCTGACCTCCTTTTCCATTATCTGCGCTTATCTGAGTGTTATTATTTCTATTAGAGTCCATTAAAATACTTCCATAATTATTTTGACTAGTTTGAATACATTTATTTTTAATGACTCCAAGTTTTCCCTTGTAAAGTCAAGTTGATGATGATTACCGTGACCACGAAGTTTTATCAACTTGGCGATAAGCTCAAAGCAGTTCGGAAAACACCTTTTTAGAACTAGCAATTCACCTTCTGATGCGAGTAAGCAGATCGCAAGAAGTTGAGCCCCAAGAGTTGTGCTTGAGCCTTGAGTAGCACGATATAGTCGATCTGCATTTACAGTACTAATCTGCACTGGTATTGCATCAGACGCTGGAGCCAAACCAGATTGAACGATTTTTTCAATCGCCTCATCCCTCAGGTTATTTCGATTTTTGACTATTTTTTTCCGGTCCTTCGCTACTTCCAACAACGACAACTGCACAATGGACGCCAACAAATTTATGTAGCGCTGAATCTGTTCGTTATCTAGAGTCGCTTTCTGACTTAATATCGTTGCTTTGACCAACTCTTCCCGTAATGACGGTGAAACAGCTTGAACAAATCCAAGCCCTAAGGACTTGTCTAGTTCGATCCTGGCCTTCAATCTGACCTGATCATTATCTCTTTCCTGCTTTGTTTTGGCTGTGTAGGCATCTTCGGTTAAATCCGGTATTAGCGACTGGATGAGCCGAGTGGTTCTATCGCGATAGCCCTCAAGTATTTCTGGTGAAAGTTCAACATTGGTTGAACTTCCATGGGATACCGGGTCCCTGACTTCTTTCAGCGCATTTATAAAGGAGAGACATCCAGAGTCTTCAATGGCCAGATGATTCAGCGGATGGTTGGGATCATTTATCGCCCCGGCTATTGCCAGAGCCAGTAGTGGCTGCATCTCGGAAACACCACGGTCAACGGCTCTGATTTTGCCGGGTTTCACTTGAAGAAGGGCCTTCACACTGTCCGAAACATCAAACCCAATCTTGGTAGCAAACGAGCGCAGTATCTTGTCATTTTCCCGGTAGGACTGTGACGAGAACAAGCGTTCCCAGTGAGTCACAGGGTTGTCAGATACAACAAATCGCAGCGCCCATTCTATGGCTTCATACAAGGCGACTACCGCCAAGCCGGTCAAACGGGCGAATTCCTGCTCATCATTGGATGAATCAACCTCGATCTTTTCAGCGTCTGAAAGATACTCTTGTGCGCGTCGAAGTGGGCGTGCTATCCGTGGATAGTTCTTCAACCCGTCCGCCGCTGAAGACTCATCCTCAGCCTCTTCATTGCTTTGATTGGAATTCAGTCTGTCGATAACCCCTTTATTCTTCAAATCTATGACCCACTTCCAGTCCTGAGAAGTAAGGTAATTGGCAAAGCTTTCAGAGAAGCCAAAGCCGCATCCATCCGTCACCAAAAGGTCAGAATTGCCTATCTGGATAAGGACATTGCAATGCAAGTAAACCAGTTCTGGATTCTCATGTAAGGATATGGCTTCAGCCATTGGCACCGGAGGCGGGTACTGATCGACACCTTGGTTCAACAGGGCATGCCGTTTATATTTCTTCTTAAACTCCCTTATGGCTCTGATAATATCGTTGGAGTCAGGAACTGCTTTCCAGAAAGAGTCTTTTGCAGGGCGTATCTGTCTTGCACTGACCCTCGACTTCTCATTGGTTGGATTGATTAGAAAATCAATAAATCCGTTGTCACCAATCCTTGATATTTTTTTATAGCTCAGCTGCTCCGTGCTGACATAGGGAAGAAGCTTCCCGGACAGTAGATCTACAAACACTGTGGCCACGGTGTATTCCAGATTTCCGTCTGATTTATTCTGCCACTCATTCAGAAGCTCCTGCCCATGCTCAGACAACTCATAGCGGTCATTTAAAAGGCCGAGCTGGTTGAGGCGATTCTGAATGAAGGCCACCAGTTCCTTTTCCAGACAAGTGAGCAGCGCAATCTTTTCTGTGTCGCCGGATTCTATCTCGGTTATTTTCAAGACAGTTTCTTCAAAAACATTGAGGCCACTCTTTTTCTTTTGCGGAATAGAGATGTTGAAAGCGTGACATGGCCAAAGAACACTTTGCCTGGCGGCGATGTTCAATCCATCCAATGCTGTGCGAAAACTGATTACTTTAGGACGATGGTCTTTTGCTGATTTTTTTGTAGAGGGCGCACTCATAGGATCACCCCCTTTTCGTGGCACAAATCATAGAAGTTTTTCAGCGCCGGAACTGCATCCACAGCAATCTGGGTGTTTGTAAGGACGCCGTCTCCCACAATGGCTAAGACCCTCTTCTGACGACTCATGCTCACACATAAGCGGTTTTCCGACATGAGATGGCCGAATAGTTTTTGTTGCTTCTTTTTGTAATCCAGCTCGTTGCGTATATTAGGCGGCAAGGCGTTCATGTCCTGAGACCTCACCATGGAAAGAAACACAATATCGAACTCCATGCCCTGAAAGGCATCAACAGTACCGATGCGGAGCCGCTCTTCGCCATTTTCAAGAAAGCGGTATTCCTGACATATCTGCCATGTACCATCCTGTGCCCGCTCCGTGATACCATATTTTTCTAATTCTCTGTAGACTTCAAATACTTGAGGTTTATAAAAACTAATAATTCCAAAACTAAGGCCTGCATGTTTTGAATCACCAGTCAGTTCCTGCATAAATTCTGCACTGGATTCTCTCGATTTGATCCAAGTATTAGTTTTTTCAGCGATAACTTCTGCCTCTATACTTCGCCATCTCTTCCCACCATCTTTGTTGTAACCTTCTGGCCCTCTACTATTAGGTACATCAAACCATACTGCTGCTTTATCTTCGATGCCTTTTAACTTCTGGGAAAAATACTTAGCAGCTAAAGGAGATCGATAACCTTCATTGTATTGGTTATAAAAGTTGCGGCTTGCAAAATCCCCCAAAATCGGATGTGTTCGGTACTGAGCATCCAGGGTCACTGTTCGTTTGATGTCATCTTTCTCCTCCAGTTTCTTCAGGCGGTTGAACAGATACTCAAACATACTTTTTTTGACAAAATCGACATCAACCGACGGACCGGATGAATCGCCACCTTCCAAGGCTCTCGCGACCTCCTCATCAATCAAATGAGGCAACTGCCTGTGGTCCCCGACAAGGATTATTCTTTTTTCAGCCTGAGACATCGGAATAAGCAGGTCTCGCGGGCTGGTTCTCGCTGCCTCATCTATGATCACCGTATCGTACTTGACCATTTCTGTTCGCTGATCATATCGGACGTTTTTATTCTTTGAGCGGATGATATCTTTCCCGACCGCCTGTTGAGTGGTTGCAGCATACACAAAGTTGTAATCCTCTATGGCCTCACGAACGCCATCAGGATTGTCTTCAAGCTCATGTAAAAACTCAGCCAGAATTGCATCCCGTTTATTGGTTGAATTGAGTTTTTTCTCCAGAAGCTGAGATACCGTTACCACCAATCTCAAAACATCCTCTCTTGGTTTTTCAGTCCTGAAATCGGGAGAAGGCAGATATTTATAGAGCAGCGATTCTTTCAGTTCTCTAAGCTCTGGAAGAAAACTCAGCGGCTTACCGCTGCGCCAACGGGCCGCTTTTTCAAGGACGCTTAAATCCGGATTAGCAGGTTCGTCTTCAATCTTATCCAGCAAATCGATCGCTCTTGCGGCACCGTCGTCTTCAAAGGCTGCTTCACTGACACGCAGGGCTCGAACGAGCCGCAAGGTGGAAGGATCATTCGGCTTCAGTTCCGTTTGCAGGGAATTGATGATTTCTTCAGCTTCACTGGTGATATCCTCAGAAATCACGTCTCTGGGCAAATCCAGAATACGCTTCATTAAACTAACTGTGTTGTTCTTCGAGGGACACAATGAATATGCGACAAACAGCTCTGCCAGTCTTACCTGATCTTCCGTCTGAGCAATTTGAGGATTCTTGTTTCGAATGTTCTCGGCGACATTGGAGCACCATTTGTTAATTTTTTCAGTGACGGCATCTTCCGTAAATTCCGAATCACCGGACCTTCTACCGAACTTAACGGCCGGAAGGGCATTAACACTCAGCCTCGCAACGATATTCTCAACTGCATCATGCTGAAAACCGGAGACAAGTATCTGACCTCTTATCGACTTGGTTTTGTCATATTCCTCGTTGAGCCTTTCAAGAATTGCTGTAACTACAGTTGTTTTTCCTGTACCCGGCGGCCCCTGAATAAGGGCGATGTCCGGGGTGTTTAATGCGACGTCGATGGCTTCCACCTGCCTGTCTGTGGGTGGATGCTTAAAAATCTTCTCTTTCACAAAGGACGTCAAAGGCTTTAGTTTGGTGACTCGCTGTATGTCCGGGAGCGTTCCACCTTCTTCAATCAGCAGGCCGAGAAGCGGGTTAGCGCAGCGTCCTTCCAGAATGGCTGACCGTGCCCGCATTCGTCTTTCAATCTGAATTTTGTCGCCATTGATGGACAGAATCAAAAACATTTGACCAGACGGAATTGACGGCAGGTCCAATTCGATGCTGGTTTTTGAAAGTTTAAGGATCGGGGCATAAACAGAAGCTGGCATTTCAGCTTCGTTCTTCTTCTGATCCTTTTTGGATGTGAATTCTTCTTCCAGAGCCTTGCTGTATGCTTCCCATGTAAGATCAGGATTCTGGAGATATAAAGGCTCCTCGGAGGTGATCTCTATCTCATCACCTTCGGTGAGCTGAGCCGGGATGGACGACACAAAGAACTTAACACCTTTAGTTGTCTGCTCAGTACCATGATAGTCTATTCTGCCAACAGCTTTGGCCCTTGCCAGCAGCATTTCACCTTCAATTGCACCGTACTCGTCCCACTGTTTCAGGTAGCTCCCAGTCTCCTTGGTAAGTTGACTCATCGCTCCAGCGGCTAAAGCCCGAATGCGACCTGTCTTGGTGTAGTCAGAAAACAGGACCGTACCCCTTGCCAGACGCAATGCTCCTTCACTCTTCTGGTTGTCCTTAAAGACCGCTTTAGTCGCAAAATAGATGTCCTTTGACTTATCGACATTGCGCCTTTCAACTGGGATACGAACTCTCTCTCCATAGATAGAGAATTCCCGGTACTTCTCCTGCACAACGGCTTTGGAGTTGGGCGAGTCTTCATCCTCAGGAATATCCGCTTCAAAATCAGCCTTAGCGGATGGGCCGCTCATGAGCAGAAAGAAATCTTCGCCGCCAACGCTGATTTTGCATTTATCGTTTAATACGCTCCCCAGCTCTTCAGCTCCATTGAAGCGAATGCCATTTCTTTTAGCCGTTGATTCTATGCGCTCATCAATGCCGATCTCCACGTCGCCAATTTCAACGATTTCACCATTGAAAAAGATGATTTTAACAAGCGCACTGCCGTCCTTGGCAACCTGCATTACCTCGGCAAGATGCGCACAACCTCTTTTAAGATGAAAATTCAGATCCTTTCCGGCCGAAGGATCACGAAGCTGCACGCTCCACTGCTGGCCATCGATTCTCAATCTGTATGCCTGCCCGGTATTGTTGGGTGCGATATATCCAATACCAATGTTTGGAGTCTCTCCGGACAGCTCAGGTATCAACCATAATTCAAAATTAATTTCAGCATTTATGTCTTTCAGTCTCATTTGCCACCTCCGCTGATCATGCATTTAACCAGCCGAGGACTATTCAAATGTGCGAACATCCAGAACTGAGCATCCGGCGTTACCCGGTCAATTTTCATCTGTGAATACAGCTTCTGAAAACCACTTTGCGGACTGTCAGCAGCAACGGACAAATCGGCTTTGCCATGGTCTGACTTCTTAATCAAAATGCCATTATTGCTCGAAGAGATGAGCACCTCTGCTGTATCCGAATCAAGCATTGCAAACTCATCAAAAATTCGTCTTGGTATCGTGAGTTCGGTACCCTGAGGGATCTCACGTACATACCGCCAGCATGGTGAGTTTATGGGTTTGTCCGGTCCACACCATCGATAAGACTCAAGAATGAGCACCTGCGGCCTCTGCTTTTTACAGTAAGGGCAATTGTGAGCCTCTGTTTCCGGGTGAATGAAATCATAGTAATAGTTCATCGAGCAGCCTGGGCACGTGACAGTCATATCCGCTGCCTGAGCGAGAGCCTCAGGCCAGTGATAGATGGTCGGCCGCAGCAATGGGGATGTCCTACCTGGGCCGAATGTGCCCTCAAATAAAGAGATCAGTTTTTCTGTAAGGAGAAGGGATCTGGGCAGACCGCTGTCGGAAGAGTTTGAATCATCATCTTGTTCGTCAACCCAAGGGAACAGCCCTGCATAGGCTTTATCTTCAACATCCTCGCCATCATTTTCCTCATCAGCCCAGTCGCCTTCATCCGTTCCATCCACCTTTTTTCCGACAAAAGGGTGAATCAACGAAAGAAGGTAGAAAGCCACGACCGCGAACGCATGACAATCGCTTGAAGGTCTTCCACCGTCTTTGCCCTGCACCAGCTCGGGAGCTCCGTACTTTGGTGTATAAACAACACTTCCGCCTGCGGTGATTTCAAATCGAATATTGTCGGCATCAATCAGCCAGACTGCTGAATCATCAAGCCCTTCTGAAATAAAGATATTGTTGGGAGAAATGTCACCATAAACCATACCATTGCCGTGAAGGCGTGCCAGCAATGATGCGCATTTGTAGAGCGCATGAAGCCTGCGTCTGAGCCCACCGGTTCTATAATAATGAACAATCTTTTTAGCTTCGTTCTCCGGCATTGCCGAAAGCCATGTTGGGATATCGTCGGGACCAATTTTTTCTGCGGACTTGCCATCGAGCCAGAAATGACTGAACGGAACCATTTCACTCAAAAGCTGCATCACATAACCGGCATTGTTTTGAAGAAGAGCTGCCGGTACGGATATATTCAGGTTTTCTGGCAGAGGTAGGAGCCGGACGCGCTTAAAGCGCTTTGAATACCGTTCCACCGACTCCTCATCGGTGATCGGAGTTCCGCTTTCATCTGTAACAAGCTTGATCGCCAGATCAGGGTCCTTGGTACGGAAAACAACCCCTTGGCCTCCTTGCCCGAGCACCTTGTCCTGAATGTGTACATTCTGATATTCATCCACATACTCGTTGAATCTTTGACTCATTGGGAACCTCCTTTCTTAAACAGACAAGCAATCGTCTTGTCATCGGAGTGTCCCGGAACCGGCCATTCATTGAGCCAACGTTTAAGATCCCTCTTTCTTTCCTCCGACTCCAGGTCTGCATAAGTGGAGTAGAGTTCCTGTGCAAAAGTCATCTGCTTTTCAGGTAACAGGTCATCGGATATGCCATCCGTACATAGCACAACTGCATTGCATACCGCGCTTTCAATCGTAGCGGTTTCCCAATGATCTGGCTTAAACTCCTGCTGAAGACTGTTTGTGTAGTTTGAGAAGGAATCCTGTTTGTTATCACTGAGAATAAGGTGGTTTTCGCCAGTTTCTCCAAGGGCGGCAATCATTCCGTCACCAAGGCGGCCAAGAGTGATAATGCCTTCAATCTGGATGGCGAAAAGGCATGTGGCCGAACAATCTGTTGAAGAGTACGGAGCTATTTTCACGAGCCAGTTGGCATGAATCAGCCTTAAAATATCAACGATATTGGCATCAGGGGTATTCTGGTAGCTCTTGGCTGCCTCAAATACAGCCAGACAGGCGGCTTTTGAACCGTGATCTGAATGTGCCTTGCTGCCCAGTCCGTCCGATACAACAACGACATTTCCCCATTTATACCGGCGTGCCATCCAAGAATCCTGATTGGGAATCCCGGCTTTAACATGTAGGGGGCCGATTACTGAGCCCCCCCAGCTATTCCAGAGTTGATCAAGCATCCCAATCCTCCTCTTGTTCTTCTGTTTCAGCCGGTGCGGATTCCAGAATCCCGGCTGTGGATACTGGCGCGGTCAACGGCTCATCAGAACCAAAGATTGTGCTGTCAATCGCTGAAGCTATGTTCTCCGAAAGGTAAACAGTGTTATTTGTGGAAATTTTCTTCAACTTCAACAGGTCAGCATCTGCGCCGACGGCAACTGTCCGGATGATCAGGTTGCTAAATGTGCCCAGTTGTTTCTGAAAACTTACGATGTCTGAATTGGGGAAATTGCCGTCAGAAAGAATGAGAACCATTAATCTCCCGGTATCACTCTGATACTGGGACAGAAATTCGGAGATAACACATAGGTTCGATGAGCCTTCAGCGTTTAAGTCAGGGATATCCCCGTCGCTTTGCAAAACGGCCACGGCAACACTCTGCGCCCATTGATAAAAACGGATGTCTAAGCCCGAATATTTTTCCTTATCTATGAGCCTTAACTGAGCCGCATATCGGCAAAGATTCCGCTGAAGATGGATTTTGCCCATTTCATTCATACTGCCGGAAACATCTACAAAAACAAAAAGTTCCATCTCAAATTTTCCCGAAAAAATTTAGCAAATGCTCAGAGGCACCACTACCAAAAAACCATTCCACATTTATAAGATCATCTGATTTTTGCTTTATCACAGGATGTGGGGGACGAAACGACGAAATCATTATTCCGTGCCCTTTCACACCACCAAAATGTTTGGCAGTTTCACTCAGCTTCAAAACATGGTTCGCTTCAACCTTTCCACTTTTACACTCAATAATGAATAAGCGATATCCATCGGTACAAATAACATCAAACTCTTGATAACCTATATTTTCTTTAAACCCATCATGGTAATACTTAAAGTTATCGTTGGAGTCGACGTCCACAACAGACACCTCTAACCCAAGGCGTAAATCTTTTAGAACAGCAGATTCTTTTAAGGGAAGTAACACACTAAAAACATACACCTCTAGCCACTTACCCATCAGAAACTCAAGAAAATCAGGGAATTCATTAAACACAAATGACTTACCGCCAATTGTTAGCTTTGCTTGTTTATCAATTGTCAGTTCAGCGTAGAAATCATCGCCCCAACTCTTGAATGATTCATCAGAAATATAACTTTTCAGCTCACGATACTTTGACGCGATCAAGTTACGATTTTCCCAGATTATCTGAGAGGCATTAATAATTTCTCGAGAAAGTTCTTGTTCTGTAAGACCAGGCTTCGATACTGTTAATCCATCACCGTTCAACTTCAGAAATGTTTCAACCGAATCTATTGAAACAATCTCACTTTTAGTAAAACTATTAAGATTGATAACCTGTTTCTTTGAAAAATCGAAATAAAATGGCGTTGCATTTACCTTACGACAGGCGGCAAGCGCCCCTGCATACATCAACTTGGTTCCACCCGTTAAGTTAAAGCCGATCTTCGAATCAACAGGCATTTTCTCAATCAGATCCAAAATCGTGGTTCGGACATTCTCAGGGTCATATGGGTCCACCGCAATTTCATCGTATTCAGCTTCTCCAATAAACTGTTTCATGACATCGGCTGGAAACTGTGCGGAATTCACAAAGATATGCTTACTGCTTGAAAACTGGAGCACGCCAAGCAGGTTCGGCATCCGCTGTTCGCCGAACAGGTGAAAAATGGCATCATATTGGTCAGATTCCGTATTAGCTGTTCGAACCTGTATTCCATGCCATTCCAGCCACTCATTTGGCAGAACGATGCTTTCTGGAGGCCTTCCTGGGTGAGAAGATGCGATAAGGCGTTTTTTTAGCGTTGGGTGCCTCAGGGCCGCAAAAGCCCAGACGAAAGCCATAACCGGAGTCCCCGGACTCAGGTAGAGCGTAACGAGCTTTTCACCTTCAGATGCTGCAACCGCATGCAGGGATTGAGTCGCAGCCTCATAGATGCCCTCCGTGTCATTGAGATGCGTCAGCTCCACAGAGTGGAAACGCACATCGACCTTTTTACCGGCATCCCGAAGCTGTTTCTTTAGCCATTCATTAAAATGATGGTGCGCAGCCCCTGTATTTGAAAACAGGTCGACAAACTGTCTCGCAGCAGCCGGGTCAGAGCCTTCAACACCTGCAATTTTTTGCTGAAATTCATCAGCTTTGTTTTCGGATTTATCCGGGTGCGTAAAGCCGAGGATGATCACATCGGTGTAATCTTCCGCCAGCAAAGCTCCCAGAACGGGGCCGGTTGTCTGTTCCAGTCCTAGTGAGGCCCTGAAATCAGTCATTCCGTACCATGTCATTAAATATTTCTTCATAAACTTTCCCCATTTATGTATGGACGGAACCAACTAACCTGATTTTTCAAGCGATCGGCAAAGACAGCGCGATTGTCTGTTTCAAGTCCTTTAAATTTTCCTATTGCTCCACTGACGAACGAGCCAGCATCATCTTCATTCATGCAGAATCCGACGCGCATCTCAAAGAACCCAAGAAGGTCCTTGCACGATGAATTGCAGCGCCTCCAGTTATCCGCAAAGGCAATCACAAATGTCCCTTGCAGCGGGCCGTCTTCCAGAATTTTCTTCAGACTCTCTTGTGGTGAAGGTGGCTCATCTTTCTTCACTGGTCTAAAACTCGCCGGACCGGAGTGAAATTCCTTGGTCGAATCCAGTCCGTCAATAATCACAATTCTTTTTGATTGTTGTAATTCCCCGGAGATCTCGGCCAGATTCAGCGCGGGAACACTCTCGTGCTTTGAAACAGGTCTACTTCCGGAACCATCGAGATATTTTGATGCCCCCACCGGCACTATGGAGCGCCCGTTAAAGTAGATGATTTCATTGATGCCATTCTGAGCATCCAAGCTTTGAAGGATGGAGGCGAGCAGACCGTCGTGGATTACATCGTTATAGCCGGATATCAGTAAATTCGATGACGGTCGGTTAACCAGTGTCAGTGAGAGCGGCTCAGCTTCAAAACTCAAACGCTCACCAAGGTGCAGTTGCACCGCCTCATGGCTTTTTGAGTTGAACCAATCAGCTGCAGGCATTTCCGGCAGACGCGAGCCGTTGAATATTCTTGTTGAGCCGCAGTAACCACGTTGGTCTGCGATCTGAGTAATCTTGGTAATGTGATCCTTGCACAGCCCACGATCGGCAAATGGAATCAGAAACCGTTGATTTGCCGATTTTGCCCCGTTGGAATTGTTAATGATCCCCTCCGGAGGGCTGCTCAATTTGGAAGCCTCCCAGTTACTGTTGCCAAGAATCATCGCGGAATCTTCCTCGCTGCAGGCAAGAGCAATCCGGCAGCCGATCTGGCTTATCAGCTGGCCCATTGAAAGAGACTGGATTCCTTTCAGTGTCTGGGTGGCCAGCAGCACATGTATGCCGTAGGCCCGTCCTTGCCTCAGCAGCTGGTTCAACATTTTCTCTGCGGGTTCGGCCACTTGCCGCCCCTCAGAAAACAGGATCTGAAACTCATCGATAATCAGCAGGATACGCGGGAGTTCGGCCGCTGAAGATTCCCTGTATTCATAAAAGTCGCGGACAGCCCGGCTTTTGAACTCCTGAGCTCGTTTTTCAAGCTCCTCGGTCAAATGCGCCAGAACAGTTACCCCGTATTCGGGATCACTCTCTGTAGCCACCAGTTTTGCCTGAGGAAGCGGAGGCGAAGCATAAACACTGAATTCCGTGCCCTGCTTGTAATCCAGCAGGTAGATATTTAACTCCGAGGGTGAATACGTGTGGCAGAGGCTATGAATCAGAACATGAAGCAGGTTCGATTTTCCGGAGCCTGAACGCCCGGCCAGAAGAACATGGTGCTCTGTATTCACCCCGCCGATAGAGAAAGGAACGATCTCGCCATCCGCAGTCCAGCCGATCGGCACCTGTACGCCCTGAACAGCGTCGTATCCCCAGTAGTCCGAATTGCACCAGAGGTCAGTCAGGCTCTTGCTGAATTTCGCGCTCTGTTCATATCGGTCCGATATGGATGCCAGAAAATCGGTCAGCTCAGAACGTCCGGGCCAGAACTCCTGTTCCTCCACAACACTGATTTCAGAGACATGCTTGGTCAGTATCTCTGCCGGAACAATGGAATCCATTCTCTTGGAATATTTGTCTATCGCGGTGCGCAGCCCCGTAAACTTGCGGTCCTCCAGCCGACTTTCATCAATGGTCAAAACCGGAAGCACGCCGCAGACAGGGCCGTGTTCCAGAAGGAGGCCAAGGAACCAGAGGCTTTTGTCCGTCAACTGTTCCGGCACTCCGAAAATGAGCAACAGTTTATATGGTATGGGATTGCTGCTGTTTGCCTCGTTGTAGGCGGACCAGCTCTTGATCTCTCCCTTGAATTTATTCTGAAGCAGATCCTCAACATAGTCCGTTAACCGGGCCAACGCATTTTCCAGTTCGTCCGACCGGGTCAGCAATCGCTGCTCGGGAAAGAGCCGTTTTACTTTCAACAGGGAAAGAAACGGGTCCAGAGAAGTGCCCAATCTCAGCGGATCTGCAGCGGTAATTTCAACATTGCCGACCGGCATGCAGTGCATCAGCCGAAGCATCAGCTGGTGAATCAACCGGTGTCCTGTAGTCTGATCAGGAAGCCAGAGCGATTTCTTAAAAGGAAAAGGGATCAACCGTGGGATATAACCTTTCCAGTTCTGATAGGTAAGGTACATGCGCCCGAACGCCAGAGCGTCAGGGAAATGGATGCCCGTGTTGATATTTTCGGCTGTTAACTCATTCAGATGCGGCTGACGCAGGCGGACCCTTTTACACAGATCATCAAGATTTTTCAGGGCCGAAACCCATTCCTTCTCAAACTCCTCGTGCACCCGATGTTTTCTCTCGCGAATCTGCTCTTTTTTTGACTTGAAAGCATTCAGCGCGTCGTTTCTTTTTCTGGCTCCAGCGAGTTTGGAATCACTCAATCGCTTAATTTTGGTCTGGATACCGGCAAGCTCAACTTTCAGGTCATTCTGGCGATTCTCCAAACCAGCCTTTCGAGAGCTGAGTTTGGATTTGGTTTTGATTAAATCATCTTTGCCAAGCTCATTCTTTTGAATCTCTCTCTGGATTCTTTCAGATTCCTCACGTTCAGCATCACCGAATACATATTTTACGATTGAAATTAAGATGGGGCGCTGGCTGATCTCACGGTCAAGCCTGTCCTTATCACTCGCGAGATCGGAAATGGCTTTTTCAATCTGCTTTATATGATCCTCTACGCTGCGGATCTCATTGCTTAGCGATTGCAGATCCTTCTGCAACCCTGTCTCTTTATCATGCAGCGCAGCCAGTTCGCCTCTTTCCGCAGAGTCGCTGACAGCCCTGAGATTTCCCACAGTTCTGTCGCAGTCCTGCTCCGATTGCTTCAGTTCAGTTTGAAGTTGGCGGTAGGTATCTTCCTTCCTTAGAATCGCCTTATTCATTGCGCCAACCGCATCGAACAGACGTTTAGGCATGGAATCCCTGTTTTTCCGGCTATTACTCATGACCCATGCTTCCTATTGATTGCAGTTCTCCAGTTAGCTGATCAATCTCGGCGGCTCGGGTCTGAAACAATTCTCCCATTTGTTGAAGGCCGGAGATGTCCTGCAAAAGGGGCTCGAAAACGTCTGAGACAATAGACTGACCAAACTCGTCTCTGACGGTGTCGGAAAATTTGCCCATCTGCTGTGAAGTCACATTAAATAGATCATCAAACATCGACATCCTCCTGTTCAAACGGTAGTTGGAGGACGACTCCATCAGCCTTTAATGCCTGCTCAATAACCCCTAAAACATCCGCAAATGATTCAGCCACACCTGCTGTAATAATCGTTTCGAGTTGCGGCTTGGCCATGATGTAGTCGGACTTGAAATCGTTATCAGAGTTTCTGACCTTTTCAATCAGCTGGTGCCAGTATTCTTCCGGTAAGGACAGGGAATACTCGCTATCTGTTAGCGAGACCAGTTCTTCCGTGAGTTGGTCAACAGCACTCATCTCACCTGCCTCCATAGCGTTCTGGAGCTTGGAGGAAAGATCCTGAGCTTTGCTGGTGTGTTCACTTGGTATCAGAGCGATTTTAATTTTCATGAGCTCCTCCGTTATTTGCATTGGAACCGGTCACCATGTCCCAGCAGGCTTTGTCGATCTCGGCTTTTGTCGGGAGCATTCCTATTAATGGCGATCCGGCACTCCGAAGGGCTTCACGCAGCTCTTCTTCCTGTTCTGGAGTTAAATCCTTGATGTCGCGTGAACATATCGTCATCGACGCATTGGCTTCCTGATGTCCACCGGACTGGAATACCATGTGGTCTTTCTGAGAATAGAGATACGAAGCCCGGCCGCATTTCACTTCAATGGCGATAGAGCCTCCAGCCGGAGCACTCATGCCTTCACCACGACCGAGAATAACCGGCACTTTCAGATCTTCGATGATCAGGTCGGTTTTTGTGAATCTGCCGTCCTCAAACGTGGTCCGGGCCTGCGTGTCCGCTTTATGTCCGAGCGGACTCAGCGCCTGTTCCACAATTTTTTCGCCACAGTAGCCACTTAGGTTTCGGCGGATCTTAAGCTGAACCGCATGCCTTTCAGCAGGACCGTTGGCGGCTTCGAGCTGGCTTCTGTAGTCGGCAACCTTGGCTCTGAATGCCGGGTCACGATCGGCGAGATACTCGAAATAGTAGCGCTGCTGTTCGACAGATAGATTCAGCCGAGAATGCAGCTCCTTTGGCGTAACCGGCTTACTTGGGTCCGGAGTCCATTTCAGCCATGAATAAAATTCCGCCGCTGGCGGGTGCGTATCGAGATAGGCGTTGAGCGCTGCCTTGGCGCTTTCAAGTCGTGCTTTTCCTGTTTCAAGGTGAGCCGCCGCACTGGCAAGCCGGACTGCACACTCCGTTTGCACTGTTTCCGCCAGCTGAGTTGCCATATCAAGACACTGCCGGGCCATTTCATTTCGCTGCTCCATCTGCATGCGATGGTCTTTCGCAGCTTCCAAAGCTTCCTCAGCAGCCGCAACAGCGGATTCCGCTTCTGCAACGGCTGATTCTGCGGCGGCTACATCTCCCTCTTCAGATGAACAGTTGGGCGGTTCATAGTTGCCGTCCTCATCATAGCTGCCACTCGCTTCGCAGGCGGAAAGAGATGAACAAGCGGAACTCAACTGCTCATTGGCTGAAACAAGCTGCTCATTAGCCTGTTCCAGCTGCTTCCCGGCCTCCATTTCGGCTTCCATCGCAGCATCCAGCAGTTGAGCGCTGTTGTCGGCCTCCTGCTGTGCTTCAGCCAACTTGGCTTCTGCCGCAGCAATCTGGGCCTGACAGGCACTCTCCATGGAGTCATAGGCCGACTGAAGTCCGGCAATTGCCTCCTCGAGATTCTCAACTTGTCCAACGGATACGTACGCCATTCCCCACCTTAACTCTGTAAATAATCTCTTAAACGTGAAGCCAGAGCGTGAAGATATGGAACCTGTTCCGATGCGTTCGCCTCAAAATGAGAAAGCTGCTGCACCAGCGCGTTATAGTCCTCTTCAAAACTCGCTCGCTTTTCATCCTGCCAGGTATCCCCAAGGGCACCAAAGCTATGATTCAAACCGTTAACCGCTTCATTCAACGTGTCGATGAACTGCGTCAGAGACTGCGCGAAACAGTCAAGTTCATCAGGGTCGCCAATTGCCTGTGGCATGATTCACCTCCAAATTTTTGTTTACCAGTAACCTTCATCATCGGATGAAGCGGTTGCATTTCCGGCTGTAGCCGACTTCACACTGCCACCGTCCAGTTTGATCTCCGACGGGGCCGGCACCACGTTAGGGTTCTTGGACTGGGTACGCATGGTCACCGACATGGTTACTCGCTGAAAAAACTCATGCAGCTGCCCGGCGTTTTCCGCATAGAAAAGGTCATGGGGCGTGCCCTCGATAAAACGCTTAAGAACCGTCTCATCTGCATCACGTCCGATAGCCATTGCCATGCGGTCACATTTGGAAGAGCGTCCTTCGGAGATAAAATCCTCCAGCGGCCTTTCCCAGCTGTCATTAGGCTGCCCGTCTGAAACAAGAACGATCGTCGGACGGTAGGCACGGGACGGAGTGGTCTCCTTGTCCTCGATCATGGCCTTGGCCATCTTGAGGGCGGTTCCCATCGGGGTCATACCGTTTGCCTGCAGACCTTGCCACTGCACCTGAGAAGCCTTGGTGTAGGGAACCTGAAGCTCAACCTGATTGCCGAAAGTGATGACGGAAACAAGAATCTCCGTTTCCATCTTTTCTTCCTGAGCAAAGGTATCCAGCATATCCTCGACGGCCTTGTTCAGGTTCTCGATTTTATCTCCGGACATACTGGAGCTGACATCCAGAAGCAGAACAACGGGAAGTGGTTTGGCGGTTGGGGTGGTAAACTTTTTAGGATCAAACATGGATCATCCTCATGATTAATTTGCTGGTTTCAATTTCAAACAATTCTCAATACTCGGGGAAAAACTCAGCGAGGTTTCTGCCTCCGACAAACACGTCACAGACAAGTCGACCACGATCCACTTTGTAAGCGGCCCTGAGTTCAACCTGCTGCCCATTGATAAGCTTTGACAAAGCATCCTTCACTTTCTGTCCTTTGGCCATATGCAACTCAGGCGCATTGTATCCAGCTGGACGGACTCTGGTTCCCGTCTCACCGTTCCATTTCCACTCTGGTGACACCGCGAAGGTATCACCGTCGATAATTGAAGTGACACTGAATACTGGCATCGTTGCTCCTTTTGCTTTTTCAACCAATTGCGTTTCTTTCTGCATATGGTCTTTAGCAACCGGTGTGCCAAATAATTCAAAACAGCGCAACATGCTGTTATTGCTGCATTTACGCAATCATCAGCAAGGGACAGGTATTGGCTGTATTTCAACTAAGGTTGATACAATTTCAACCGTGGTTTAAATTTATCGCTTAGTATTATTCAAAAACTTGTGCACCGCCTGAGGGGTTACACCTAACATTCTCGCTGCCTGACTCTGGTTGCCGTTCGCGGCCTCAAGCGCTCTCAAAATCATCTGCTTGCGGGCACTGCCGAGAAACTCATCCAAAGAAAATCCCTCGTAAGGCTCAGGCAAAGCATCCAATGGATCGGCATAGGTGATCGGTTCGGTAATAAGCAGGTCCGAGGCGTCCAGCACTTCCAGACGGCTCAGCCTCACAGAGCGCTCGATGACATTCTCAAGATCTCGAATATTCCCCTCCCAATTGTGGGCCTGCAGACGACTAAGTGCATCGGTAGTTAGTCGGCGATGTCTTTTCAAAGAAGTATTCAAACGATCTAGGATATTGAGTACCAGTTTGGGAATATCTGAACGTCGCTCACGCAAAGAAGGCAGTTTGATCTCACCGACATTCAGCCGGTAATAGAGGTCCTCCCGGAAGCTGCCTTGGCGGATTTGCTTACGAAGCTCTCGGTTGGTGGCCGCAACAATCCGAACGTCAACGGCATGCCCCTTACTATGTCCGATCGGTTCGACGATACCATCCTGAAGCACCCTCAAAAGTTTAGCCTGAGCAGGCAGAGGCAATTCTCCAAGCTCGTCGAGAAACAGCGTCCCCTTGTCAGCCGCATCAAATTTTCCGGTCTGGTCGTTAACCGCTCCGGTGAAGGCACCTTTTTTGTGTCCAAAAAGAATGCTTTCAACAAGATCCTCAGGGATTGCAGCGCAGTTTACAGCGACAAAGGTTTCCTGTGGACGACCACTCAATGCATGGACATAGCGGGCAAACAATTCTTTTCCGGTGCCGGTTTCACCTGTGATCAAAATTGGAGCTAGCGATGAGGCCAGCATGGCACCCATCTCAAGGGCTTTGAGCATAGCCGGATGATCTCCGACAATCCCGAGCTGTGCTCTGACCGAATCCACATCCATCTCATGTTCATCAATTGTGAAGCTGGAGGATTTGAATCTGACCGAAGGAAACTCATCGGATGATAGCTCTATCTCACTGAGCAGTGGTCGGTCCTTAGTTACAAACCGTGGAGGCCTTACGTGAAGAATCTTGGCAGGAATTTCACCTGATGCCGCCAGCAGCACCCAACAAGCATGCATTTGCGGTGTTCCCGACGCTACCGATATATAGAACTTTGCATGTTTATGCTCTTCTTGAATGGTGAGAGCGAACTCTTTCAATCCTCTGAAAATATCATGATAGTTAGTCGGATCTGATAACTTCATGTCCAAGACATGCACAATACATTGAGGATACAAATTCTTGATAGCTTCTTTTGTATTACTACTGGCCTCACGAGTAGTTGGAGTGTCAAACAAGTAAACGATCTGGAAGGTTCTGGCTTTTAACACACTAAGTATTGGGCCTGGTTGCTCTTCTTGCTCCACTAGACCTTTACTAAAAGGGTCATTAAACCCCGTAAAACTTAAAAGAATATTCATTATGCATCCTTGCCTTTCTCAATTAACCCCAAGCGCTTTAAACACAGCATCGACGGGATCTGCATAAAAGCTGATCTGGAATTTTGAGAACAACTCAGCAGGAACCGTTGGAATATCTGAGGCTGAGGCCATTGGGAGCAAAATACGCTTTGCGCCACTGTCCATAGCTAACTGAAGACTGCCTGCAAGATCTTGAACAGGATTGACGACACCACCTAAAGTCATCTCACCCAAAACAACCATCTGCTCTTGAATCGGTCGGTTCATCAGAATTGAACAGAACGCAATTAATGCAGCGAGCGATGACTTTGTACTTGGCCCCGTATTGTGGAGTTCAACAACATGGAGGTGATACTCATGATCAGAAAACTTCGCCGACGCACTGATTCTATTCAGGTTACCTTTGAAATAATCAAAGCCAACACGCACAGCTTCTTTCGCTGCGGTATTCGAACCAAGGCCAGACACTGAGTGTTTACCAGAACCAGCCATCATCTGGGTTTCATAGCGATATAACCCAAGCTGCCCAGTGCTTCCCTGAGTAACCAAGTGCACGACACCAGCGCGAGGTAAGCCCTCAGGAATTAGCTTGCTGCCACCTTGTTCCGGTACATTAACGAAGAACTCTTCTAATGACTCGTTATCGATGTAGCTAAAGTGCACATCAAAAAATTCCATTCCGCCAAGCTTTTTCAATTGCTCTTTGACTCTACGTCTAGTTTCCAGCGCATAGGTCAGGCAGGCTCTTACATCATCTTTTGTGTACTGTGCGTCGGGGTGTAGTAGCTTTAACAAGCCCGAAACAGTTCTGCGTACAGCAATTACATCACGCTGATTAAGGTTATTACCGAGTTTGAAGAACTTATCGATAGCATCCGCAAAACTTCTTTTGCGCATTTCACGCATGTATTCAGCAAGATAGTCTGTGATTAATCCGTAACTATTGGTGAAAAACTCAGGACGCATCTTCGGTATTTCCCATCCAGGAATATAGGAATGGAAACGGTCAAAAAAAGCAGTGTCAATCATGGCATCAGGAAAAGGTGCCAACAGATGACTGGTCTTCACCAGTGTCTCAACGCTTTGATTGATGTTACCGACGAATACCATGGAAGCCTTCGCTTCGATTGAATCACGACCACGGGCAAAAGACCCTGACGCCATATAATCTTTCATTATTTGGACGCCGTCTTTGTCTTTAAAGTTAATACCCGCTACTTCATCAAAGGCGACAACATCCCACATTCCGACCAACCCAACTTGGCGCGAGCTCATGTTATAGAACAAGTTCGCCACAGTTGTTTGTCCGCCCGAGACAAGCAATGAGTTTGGTGAGCACTCCTTGTAGACATGGCTTTTACCTGTCCCTCTTGGTCCGAGCTCACAAACGTTGTAGTTGTTTTCAACGAATGGGATCATGCGAGTGATAAGATGCCATTTCACCCGATGCTCTAAGTTGGTTGGCTCCATACCCACGGAACGAAGCAACACATCCATCCACTGATCGGTACTAAAATGTCTTCTGGTTGAAAACACCTCATCCATGTTCATGGACGGCATTTGTATCGGTTTTAAACTCATAATGGAGAAAGGTGATGTCTTCTGACCTTCCTCAAAGAAATACTGCACGGTAATAATGCACCAGATACCGCCAGTTAATAATTTTTCGTTGTCTTGTACAATTTTGGTCGGTACAAGGGCATCCTTGATACCAAGGTTCGACAAGGCAGCCTCATAGACGTCCTTTTTCTGATTGAGCTTAACGCTTACTTTGTCGATGATTTTAAACGTACCGCGCTCACGGATCAGTGACTTCACTTTCTCCGCTTCATCTGGCCTGACATAGTTCTCAGCCAAGATTTTTTTTACATTCTCAAGGCCTTGCATTACGACTTCGTCGTCATCCGACGCACAATACATGCCTAGCAAATACTCCAGCACGTATACAGGGACGTTAGCGCCTTCCTTCAATTGCTTTGTCAGATCTTTTCGAACGACACGGCCTTTAAAGTGCAGATTTAGCAACCCATCGAGATCTGAACTTTTCATGTCACGAATCTCCCTTTCAGACATGGAAATATCTGAGGGAATAACCTCACTAGGCGCTTCTGGTTCGACACCAGCCCCATCTACGTTCACTTGCATATTGGCAACATATATGTTCTGCGTAACATTTGCGGGAATTTCATGCTCTGCACCAATCCACTCTCCGGATTGGCCTTGATGGTCAATCAAATCTTTGTCGTTGTTACCGTTCATATATATTTACCCTTAGAAAAAATCATCTTGGAATGCCAAATCAATGGTTACCGCGTATTGGCTATAGCGCGTTCTCATTTCCGCATTCTCAAGAACTAATGTGTATTGAGCGTTCCTGTCGAACTGAGAGCCAATAAGCTTTAACCTAGCTTCGCGAGTACGCTCATCCATCACTTTACTCACGCTATCAAAGTTAATCGTTTCACGACTGGATACTTCATTACCTTGTGCATCGACGATATAGACATCCAACAACCGTGCGACAAAACGCTCGCCTACAGGGTCTGTCTGAATAAATCTGACCTTGTCGATATTGTTTACTAATTTGATGGGCTGAGTGGCTGCAACAACACCTACCGGTTGTTTCTCATGTTTTGCTGCTTGTTCTTTTTGCAGCTCGCGCACATGCAGTACCGGTACGCAGACTTCCTGTAGCATCGCTCCGCCGTGCACAAACTTGGCACCACCAACGAAGTGGAAGCGTTGAGCCGCTTTTGGAAGCAGGAACTCTGTATCACTAGAGCCATGAGCGGTATCGTTAATTGAGCC
The DNA here is from genome assembly GCF_029167175.1 of Shewanella sp. A32. Taxonomy (NCBI): domain Bacteria; kingdom Pseudomonadati; phylum Pseudomonadota; class Gammaproteobacteria; order Alteromonadales; family Shewanellaceae; genus Shewanella; species Shewanella sp. A32. The sequence continues at coordinate 27,578 of NZ_JARFTS010000001.1, read as the reverse complement.
TTTCCAACAGGCTTCATCAGAAGGTAAGTTATTACCAACGATATAACGCTTCTTGGCTTCTATCGCGCCAGCAGGTTTGGTTTTCAACGAGGTTTTGTCAGCCGCTACAAGTGCTTTTTGTTGGAAGAGGAAGCCATGGTCAGCGGTGATCACAACTCGGCTGCCGTTTAGACGGTTGATGACCCTGCCAACAAGGTCTTTTAGCTCTTCAATGGCACTACGACAGGCTTCAAACGTTTTCTCTTCAGTTGCAGCCTTATCACCAATCGCATCAATGGTATCGTGATAGATATAAACTACTTCTACGTCTCGAACCTTGTCACGCCCCTCCTGGTTACTCCAGCTCATCAGTTCCTTAGAACTCACCGCCATGCCACCTACCTTCTGTAGGATGGTATTACGATTGTCTAAACCCTGTGAAGAAATACCATCCACATAAACAGCCGTGCCTTGTTCTGGCTGGTAACTGAGCGCCTTATGAGGCAATAATGCCGCCATCCCAAGTTGGGTATAACTCGGCAAAACGCCCAACTGCGTAGACACCTCAGCCTTAAATCGCTTCTCGTTGTTAATGATAGCGCCAAGCTCATTCGCAATTTCAAAACGCAGGGCATCAGAGATGATCACAAACACTCGTTTTGTCTGTTTCAGACTCAGTCGTGTGCGAACTTCTTTTTCATAGAAGTCATACTGGTGCGGTACGCCAGAAATCTGCCACTTTTCAAGTAATTTTTCATTGGCCAAGTGACGATCCCATGCAAGACCAAGCTCATATAAGTACCAGTTGGTATAAATGCTTTCGACTTCGTCGTCGAGCTGACGCAGTATGTCTGCACCTTTACTCAATACAGAGTGCACATGCTCATTGAACAAACGGTAAGCTTGGTCAAAACGATAAATGTCTGTGGTATAGGCGTCGTACATTGCTTTCGCGTTATCAAAGTGGAACCCGTCCACATAGCGATTTCGCAAGTGCATTAACTCTTCAGCGTTGCGGATAGCTTCATAAATTGCGAAGTATTCTTTGCGTGATAATGTCCAGTGGCTAGCAAGACGTCTTGATAAGACCGTATCAAACTGAACCCGGTCTAACGCTTTACTGCTATCGAGCAAATCACGAACTAAACCACGGATTATGGCCTGTTCCACAGCTTCGAACGTTTCGCATTCGATAAGCTCAACCGGATGGTACTGGCCAGCACGAGTCGAAATTTCCAACTGTTGGCTAAGCACCTTAGAGATGCTTTCGTAGTAAGCGGCGAAAGAGCGGCTGTCGCGCCAGCTCACCATAAACGCCAAGGCTGTCGCCCGGCCTGATGCGCTTTTTAGAACATTGTTAAGCAACCAATCGCGTTCAACACCTTCAATTTGGCTCCAGAATTCAGTACAGAATAATTTCAACACGAAGTCTGAGAAGGTTGGCTCTTCGACTGTATAGCCAAAACCCTCACTCAGATATGCCCAGAGTGAGGTCTCAAGATCAAACTTACTTAGCTGGCTCCACACTTGTTTAAAGGCATCGGGTTGGCCAAGGCTTTCATCTTCATATGAGCCGTCAGCGCCTGCGGCGGGCGCGTCTAGCGCCGTAGAGTAAGCGCGTAGTAACCCAAGCAGAATGTCCGACAAAGACGCAGAATCAGCTTTTACAACCACTGCCATCATCTTCCTGTCTAACGACAGTTCGTCTTCGTTTTCAGTCACCCACTTCTTTAAACCGGCTATGCGCTGTTTATTAGCAAAAAAGCTTTGGCGCTTACGAATGTGCGTACGAAGCGCCATTTTCGGGATACCTAATTCATTAAGCAGCATTGAGCTGTGATCAGCAAAAAACTGCTCGCTATACAAACGCACGTCTAGCAACCAATCACGATCAGGCTCTGGCTCAGCGCTTGGAAAATAGATAAGGAATTTAGCTTCACGCTCATCTACTTCAATGCGTTTTTTCACTGCCAATACAGACTCATTGCCCATATTGAGGATGGTCAAATCATTTGGCAGTACCCTAGCAGTTATATCTGCCGCTTTATCACCTGATTCTTTTGTAAGCGATAAAGAATTAGCTAAATGCTCAAGCTCTTCAGTAAAGCTTTGCTCTGGGTCGTACCAAAACACAATGCGGCTTTGTTCGAGCTTGGCAGCGACACCTTGTGCCAGTTCGCTAATCTGCATTAGTTAACCTCCGGGGCCGAACCGGTAATGGCCTTAACATCAGCCAACAGATCACCAAACTTGCCGTAATTCACTTTCACACCATCATCGAGATCCAGTGAAATACGCATATCGGCGTAGTGTTTTAGCTTGTCATCAAACTCTCGTAGCTCGACCTGTTTCTTGATTAAAGCATCCAACTCTTTCTTGAAGCGGTTCGCTTCACTGGTCGAGTCTGCCGTTTCGATCTGCTTCTCAAGCTGCTCTGCATAAGCGTCGTATTTGCCTAGTAACGGGGTGACATACTCGGTACGCATACGAGAAAGCGTGCCCTCATTGTAACGGTGCAAATACACCAAGCACTCAAAAGCCTTCTGTTTACCTGAGCTAAACAGCCAATAAATAGGGCGTTTTTTGTAAGTCTTCAGGTGGTCTTTATAGAACTGAGTCGATAAATAGCGGCGGATCGTCTCAAGAGCTGATTCAGATTTTTTCGGTTTAATGGCATTTAGGCATAGTGATTCGGCAACAAAATCCAGGTTTTCTTGCAAGTGTTCTTCACCCCAAACAACTTGGACAAACTCACGGAAGCGGTTGGTGGCATCATCTTTGAACCATTCTTGGTCAGTTAGTGGAATAATGCCGTCTTCGTCGGCACCGAAAGACTGGTAAACACCTTCGGCAACGAGTTTATCAAAGCCTTCGTTGCCTGAGTGGGCATAAACTAAGCCTTCACGATCGAGGGAATAGCGCCCCATCATTACACCAAATGTATAACTTATTAACTTTTCGACGAAAATCGATGGTTCAACTTTATCGGAACAGGATTTTGTAAGTTGTATCGACGGCTCCACAACCGGAAAACCAAAGATTTCGGAAAAAAGACGATCTGATTCGATTTCTAAATCTAATATCTTTTTAGAACGCTCTAACAAATTATGAGAGTACTTGAGAAAAGCAGACTTAATGCTCTTGGTTTCGTTCTTGACTAAGAAATAGGGATTAAAATTTATTGAAATTTCATTTTCATCCCACTTCATCTTAGCTAAATCATAAAGTTCTTTAAAGATACTATCATCTATATCTTTTAGTCGATTATTGTATATTAAATTATTAAAATCAGATGTTAGTTTATTCAGGGTTGGGTTCAGCAGATCAAGTTGCTCCTTAACAACTGTTGAATTTAAATACCCCAAAAGTATAAATTTATACTCGTCTTGAACTGGCATGAAGTTGCCAGCCTGATCATGTGCATAACCATCAAATAGTCTAATTGAAGGTATACCAGATGCTAAAGAGCTATAAACTAAGGACGGAGCAAAGAAAAGATTAGTATTTTGAGGTCTAGATCTTAGTTTTCCTCGACTATCGAAAAAATTCTTAATTTCATATCCATCATTTTCCCAGTAGACAACATGTTCACGATTTCCGAACCACTTACACTCTTCTCCTCCCTTATTATATAAAGCCCATTTATTAGCATCGTCTTTTGAAAGCTTTATGTCATGAAAGCTAACCTCAGGCCAATATCTAACGAACTTATCATTGTCACCTGTAGCCATTCCACGTTTGAATGAAGAAATGCTCCCTAGGTTCACATTTTTTTCAAATGCCTCTATCTGGTTTCTATCAGCCCAGTACGCTATTGGACTCCCTGGAATTTTTTTGAAGTCATCCTGAGCTGTCGCTGCAAATTCATTCTCTCTATTAAGCAATGCTTTTTGCTTTTCTTCTTCATTCCCATCAATCAGCCTATAAAAAGTAGGCTGGTATCTATTAATATGCTGATTTCGAATAATCCATGCTATAGTCTGTACAACCTCACCACTGATTTGACCAAAAGCACGGGCCCCCAAGTGAGCCATGGTAACAAATGAATGGTCTCCTAATAAATTGCCTCTTAGTTGCTCATAGCTAGACAAGAACATCCACGACTGCATGTTTATTTGAGCATTAAATCCATATTGCGATAGCAATTTAAATACTCGCTCCATAAAAATAGCAAACAAATCAGATTTACTATTTGGATAGTTTTCCTTAGCAAAATCTTTAAGGTCTGCATTCATACCCTTGCTCCCCATATACGGTGGGTTAGCAATAACGGCATCATAACGAATAGATAAAACCAAAGCCTGATGCACAATTTCAATCAATTGCTTCGCCGCAGGTTTTTGCATTGAGTCACCTGACTCTTGTAGCTCGACAAGCGTGCTCAACAGCTCTTTTAGCTGGTCATGCTCGTTGCTTGGTACATCAATCAATGAACCAAAGGTCTTAGCTTGGGTGAATCTTGCCAATGTTCGCGTCAGCAGTTGGTAGCGGTTGTCTGCATTGAACGAGCTTAAATCTTGCTCATCATCTGAGAACAAGCCTTGTGATGTGCCGCTTTGCCAACTTCCCGATAGGTTGAGTGCTCTCCATACGGTCGGCAGGTCAATATGGTTACTTTCCTGCAATGACAGTACATTGAGTCGCACATTACGGGTAAAAATACGCTTATCGTCATCTCTAGCCATCATCATCAGCGCAAAGCCAGATAGCTGTGCTGCACGATCATCTATGTCTAGGCCGTAGAGGTTGTTCTCCAAAATCATCTTTGGAATGTCACGAGAGCGGAAACCACGTTCTTCGTAGATGGCTTTTAGTACGTTGTAAGCTTCAATCAATATATGGCCCGAGCCACAAGCGGGATCAAGTACTTTGATGGTTTCAGGCTCGATGGATTCAGGCGTAATAGCTTTTAGCTGTTGGTTAACTTCGTCAGATTGTTCAGCAGGCTCAATGTAGTATTCCATCTGCGTTTTAATGGTAGAGTCTGGGTAGGTTTGCAGCCATTGACGACCGACTGAGTTTTGTACCAGGTACTTTACAATCCAGTTGGGTGTAAATAGCTGGGTGGCGGCAGGGATGTCTTCACTCTTGACCACCTTACCCATTACCTGATCTTTCTTTTCAGAAATGTAGAACTGGTAAAGCCAACCGATAACTTCTACCTGTTGCCAGTCCTCTTCAGGAATGCTGTCTACCAATCCACGCAGTATTGAGTCGGTACGTGTTAGATTGTCTGGTAGAAGAAGCTCAGTTTCATCGTCCAAAGCGTCGAATAAAAAAGGCATCGCTTCATGAAGCTTATGGCACTGGCCCAACAGCAGTTCACGATACAGCTCTTCGTCTTTGTTGCCCGCAAGCTTGAGTTCAATAATGCGAGCTCTATCTAACCCGAGTTCATCCGCAGCGTCTTGGGCATGGTCGATAATTTCAAAGCCTTTAGGGTTGTCTGGGTGCGACAAAACACGAAAACCGTGGCCTAGATAGTCATGGATTTCCATATAGCGAATAGCACACAGACGGTTGAACCAGGTATAAGCTACTTGTTCAATAAGTTGTGCATACCCAAGTTTCTGGCTTCTGGCTACTATGCGTTTTCTGGGCTCGGCCAGTTTACCGTCAAAACTGTTACCGGCGATTTGAAGCACAGAACCTTGTAGATTCGCTTCTGCAATTTGTAGCTCGCCCTTTTTATTCGCGGTGATACCAAAGGTATTTAATCGTTTAGCTACCGCATCCATAAATTCGCGGCGCGCTTTTGGTGCGTATTTTTTAATGTTGTTCGTATTCATATGATCTTGCGCCTCTTATTCTGTCTCTACGCTGCTTGCGGGTTGTAATGCAGTTCTAATGCGGGCAAGCAGTGTTTCCTGACGCTCGCGGTAAAAATCCATAAACTGGTTTAGTTGTTCAGGTAATGATGTTATGGCTTGCGATTGCAAATGTGCTTGTCTTGCATTCACATCAGGCCACTGCTGCGCATACCATTCATGGGGCATTTTTTGCCGCTTCTGATTATTGATAGTCCCTTCCATCAGCTGAAGGTTTGGCAGCTTGTTAGATGCTTCGATGAGTTCATCTAGCTGTTCTGCTGGGACACCAACTTTTGCAAGCTTGTTACGTGTAAACAAACCTTTGGGGTAAATGTGGTCCACATGAAAGTGTCGTGAAAAATCGAATCCAGGGAACAACAATGTCAACAAGGCAAAGGTACGCGGATTACCATAATCCAACTGGGCTAGTTCACTAATTTCCTCTGGGTCAAAGCGCAACGATTTACCACGCTGTTGCATGGTCGCTTCAATTTTAGCTAGCGGGAAACCCGTATCACCCGATTGTTTGATGTCTGAGCGAAGCATAGTAAGCAGGGTATCCAAACCACTTCCCCAGATTCCTGACGCTTTCAACAACGACCTAATGAGCCAGTTTCTGATGCATTCTCTATCGACCGCATATTCAACCCTAGAAAGGTAGCTTGCCGTTAACTTTCGGTGGTGCAGGTAATAGGCCAACGGGAGGATGGCACTTGTTGCTCTGAGGTTTTGTGCATTAAAACCAAAACTTGCCAGCAACTGCATTGAGAGCAATAACGCATCACGAATTGGCGTCCAGTTCTTTTCCAGAATCGCCATGTTTTCCTTGTTAAAGTTCTCAACCTTAAAGCCCACGCTACCGATGTCAGAGAGCATTAAGCCTGCTTTTAAGACGAGATCTTTTGATACGTTGAATCCATCACCAACACGGTTCATCTCATCCACTAATGCATGAATTTCTTCACGGGCATCTAACGAGCTCCACTGGGCTACTGCTATTGAAAGTAGTAAGTCTGAGTAGGACAAGGTAGTACCGCCGCTATTCATGCGGATAAAGATATTCAGAACACGTTCTAGGCTCTGATCACTTTCTTCGTAAAACGAAATCTTGTCTTTGTCATGGATGGTTCGATACAAGTGACGAAGAGTTGAGCGAGCCTCTTTGCGTTGCTCCGAACTCAACCTAGCATCATCAGCAACTTCATCGATAAGTGCATCTTCTTCCTCTTCCATGATCCGGCCTACACGGAACCAGTATTGTTCAGAAGCATCCAGAGAAGCTTTATCGTCGGTAAGGAACTCAAAGTCATACATCGACCCAGTTTCTAAGTCGGGCTGGCTTAACAGATTTAAGTGAAGCCTGCGCACAGGGAAGGCGTCATCATTACTCCACCATTTACCTGTCAGCTTCCACGCAAATGAGCCGCGTAAGCCGATATTCAAAGCAGTAATCCGCTGCTGTCCATCTAGGACGGCAATGAACTCACGTTCCGGTAACTGAGTGACATTTTCACAATGGTAGTTATCTCGCTCATGGTAATGCTGCATGAACTGATAAAACTGATAGCTATCCCGGTTCTCTGGTTTTATCTTCCAGAATAGAAAGGTCCCAAACGGGTAACCTTGCAACAGGCTATCAAATAGACGACAGATCTGTTCTGGTCGCCATACAAACTCTCGCTGGATGGCCGGTAACAGGTATTCCTGCTCAGCAACCTTGTCGAGTAATGATCTTATTGTTCCACCCGCTTGATACATAGCTATCCGTTGCCTCTTATTTAATTCTTACTCGGTCGCCAGCTTTGACCGCAGCAATCAGCTGCTCTCTTAAAGCGGCAAGATAGGCATCAACTTCGGCTTCACTTTCAATGAATCCGGTTGTTACTGACTTAGCCATGGCATCGGTTGGGTTAATCGTTACGGTACGTTTTGCAACCGGCTGTGGCTGCACTGGTTCAGGGGCTGGCTCAGGTGCTGGAGCTGCCTTACCGGCTTTCGCTGCTTCCTCTTCGCGTTTCTTCTGTTCGAGTTCACGACGTCTATGCTCAGCTTCAGCTTTTTTGCGTTGATCTTCGATAAAGCCATTCAGCAACTCATAAGCTTCGTCCTCGTAACCTTCCGCTTCAGTTTGCTCACTGATAATTTGTGGTATTGAAGAGGTTGCTTCAATGCGCTGTCTGCACATTTGTAACGGGCGCAGTGCTTGGTTCTGTAGTTCAGACGGTGCATGAGCTTCAGCTAGCGCTTCTTTTACACGTCCGATGCGCAGATCAACACGCTCTAAGGCATGAGTGCGTTTTTCTTCAACCAATGTTGAGTTAACTTTTGCCACCTGCTCGATAAGCGGATTAATGTGGCGCAGCTGCTCATACGGTGACGGCATATTGTAAATGCGTTCTAATTCAGTGAGCGCTTTTAATGCTTCATTGTCTTTTTCTAACGCAGGTCTATTGGCCTTAAACTTCTCGTTCAATGCGCCAGTAAGGGCTTGCCAAGTTTGAAATTGGCTATTGTAGAAGTCATCAAGATCCTCAAAGTCCTCAGCAAACTCTTCAAGGGCATCAGCGTCTTCTAAGAATCGGGCGATAAGGGCGAAGCTTGAAGTTTGCTCAAGAATACCCGCGACCAATGCAAGACCATCGTCAATTTGAGATTTACCTGGGAAATGGCCTGTCTGTGACTTGGTTCTGAATGATTTAAGCTCTTCATTCCAAGTCAGTAATTCATCGCGCACTAATTCGTAGAGCTCCTTCTCACCAGAGCCGGTAAAGGTTTTAGAAAAGATCTCTTTAACAAGACCAGCAGTCTTTTTAATTTGGCGCTCGTCATGTTGCCTGATCTTATGTACACGGATCTCGCCGCGTTTACGCACACTGGTAAACGGCTCGTAAGCTTTTTTCAACGCCAGATCTGTGCCCTGGGTACTAAAAGATACCTTTCCAGCCAAGCCCAGCCTTGCAGTGAGCAATAAGATTTCATTGTCTGGCCAGCCATACGGGCGTTTGCCGAAACGGGCAACGATGTCACGTAAGTACACAGGCTCATTACGCTCGACTTTTAGCGTTACGTACTGCTCAACCTCACGCGTAGCTTCTGGGTTACATTCATCCGCTTGAAGATCCAGTCCAATCTGAGCAATATCATCAGCAACAAGTACGGCCTGTAGCTCACGCAAAACTTCACCAGGCGTTGCCTTGAGCATATTCAATTTAGCGAAGGTGTTTTCGATAACGTATTTGTATGCTTCTTCGACGATGGCACTTGGCGTTGCTGATTTCTTCGGTAGTTTTGTGCCGATAGCGTAAACGTCAGCCTCAGCAAATAAAGCTTCAAAATCCGTTCTTAAGCGTTTTTCACGCTCAATATTTTCCATCTGCTTTTCGCGGAGAAGGTGTTCTTGCTCTGGTCGCTGTCCTGAATTTTGTTTTAAGAATCGGTCAGTTTTAATAAAGGTTGTCAGGTCATCCCAAAGACGCTTATGTTCGCCCAGCTTGACGAGCACGCACCCATCAGCCTCAAGCGTATGATTGATACACGCTTGATCGTGGGAGTAATTTTCAAAGTGCGAATCCAAAGGTGAAATGACTTTAATGACTAGGTCTTCCAGCGTGGTGCCATCTTTTGGATGACCATTGCAAAAACGGCTCACCGCAAAGTCTTGCTTATTAATCGGGTAACGATAGGCACGATTACCTTTCAAAATACCGTCAAATACGATTGCTGAAAGCTTGTTAGAGACCTCTGACATTTCAACGTCAGTGTGGCGGATCTCGTTTTCGATCTCTTTTTCTTCGTTGGTCAGGAAGATAAACTCATCACCATTACGCGCAATCAGCAATTGGCGTTCAAGACGATTCAAGCTCTCTTCAATTTGTTTACGCAGAGCAATTTTATCTGCATCGATTCGATCAATTGACAGCGTCACAAGGTTGTCTAGTGTGCTTTTGACAACGTCCACATAACGGATCAAGAAAAGAGTTTTTAGAATCTTGCCATCGAATTCTGTTAAGGAATCCAACTCACAGGCTTGGTCAATCGTTCGCTTAACCGCTGGCTCCAAAAAGCTTTCAATCGGTGCATAGAAACTGTAAAACGGGATTAACACATCAAGGCCAGAGTCCTTCATCTGTTTTGCAGCTGATTGGAAAGCATCAAGTAATGAACGCTCACCCATGGCTAAGTGCTTACCCGTCGCGCCTTTTGTTCGAATTGACTCAAACACTTTTTGAACCAGCGTGTAGTGGTAAGGCACAAACGGATAGTTGTCCACGAAAGACGGAGCGTCGGTGTAACCTTTTAGAGAGGCGGTTGTCGTTTTATCAAATGTCAGCTGGTTACGAAGAATGTCGCCCTTTTCAGCAAAGACATCGATGAGGTGTGTACGAGCTTCTTCCGTTTTGGACAACAAACGCTTTTGAATAACTTCCGAGGTATTCGAGCTCGACAGCTGTAAGCGGGTACTAAAACGCCCTTGAATTTTAGAGAAGTCCTCGCCATCGCGCTTATCCATACCACCAATGGCAGCATCAATGTCTGCCTGAGAGGTAACAACGACCCAAGCTCTGCCACCACAATATGTGCCAAGATCTTCAGTAATGGTCTGAAGCTTCAACATCATTTGTGTGTTCTTACCGATAAACTGACCGACTTCATCAACTAAGAAAAGAAGGTTACGATCCCCAGTTCGATCTAAGTATTCATTAACCCACTTACAGAAGTTTCGGATATCTAGCGGGAAATTGTTTTCAACCTGTTCAACCCACGCTTTGGCAGACTCTAATGATTGCTCACTGGCATGAGCGAGTGCTTCTGAAAGTTCGTCTCGATAGAAGTCATAGGCGTCACGCTCCTTTTCCCAAGTTGATTGAGTCAACTCAGCAAATTTGTCCTTGAAAGACATGTATTGATTACGCTTATCAAGCTCGCGTTCTAAGTGCGCAATATGAGGAAAGTCAGCGCAGTATCCTACACGCTCATTAAAGACTTTGAGGAAAACCTTAAGAATGGCATTTTCTCGGTCGTCCGTATTGGCTCGCGAATCGATGTTAAAAAGAATAACATCAGTGTCTTTGGTAACCGCTTTTTGGATGTCCGCCAACAGCATAGCGTCGTTGATTTTGTCTTTGAAAAACTCAAACGCTTGTCGGCCTTGGCCATCTTTTTCAACAGATTTATTCTCAAGCAAATAAGATAAAATTTTCAGGAAGTGCGATTTACCCGAGCCAAAGAAGCCAGAAATCCATACGCCAATTTTACCTGACATATCACCGTGGCTTTTCTCAACAGAGGGTACATAAGCTTCAAAGAATGCACGAAAGTGTCTATCTAACTCTCGGGTTACAACATACTCATCAAGCTCGACATACACACTGTCATTGTCTTTCTGTTCCGCTTTAACAACGCCGTTAATATCACGCGTCAACTTCTTGGAAAAAATCTGTTCAATTTTCATTCGGGAGGCTCCCTGCTCTACTTCTTATTTTCAGAAAAAGGTTTTTTACCGTCTTCAGGCACAAGTTTGAAGGCGCGATAGTAGTTTTTAGATTCGATCATGCCAAAAGGATGCAAATCCCTTCCGCTATATTCACCCGGATAGAAAAGCACTAATGGCGTGCTACCCATCACGTCTTGCAGAGCACTAAGTAACTCATGTCCTCGGACAAGAGGCCACGCACTGCCTAAGCCTGACAGCAACACAAACTCAAGTTCTGATGGCTTATATTTGTCCGCGATATACCTTGCCACTTTCTCTTGACTCAGAGGCCCGGCTAGTGTTTTTCGAAGGCCATCAACACCGACTTGCAGTTCACGCTGGCAAGCTCGGTCGAAAAGGCCTCGCTCCTCAAGCATATCTATCAAGACTTCAAAAATATTGAGATGGACAAACCGGTAACCACGCTTGTTGAGTTTTTCGTCAACGTGCTTAATGTGCTCTCGTACAAGCAGTTCATACTTGGCTGGATAGTCAAATACCCAAAATCCAATTTCATTGCCCAAGCCATCGTTTTTCAAAAACTTAGGGCTTTCAATTCGTTCCAGTATCAGATCAAGCCTGGTCTGAAGAGCCTTCATATTGTGCACTCCATTACCTCAATCAAATCTTCCCGGCCCAGACGAACTAACCAGTCTTTAACTTCTGGCATTAGGTAAACAGGTTGTATTTTCTTTGTCCTGCTATCACTCAGGTAGCCACTATCAACCAGTGCCTTAATTGCGTTGTTACCCATTTTTTTGACAGTTGAGTCAGAAAAACCGCCAAGCTCGGCATATGCCCGCACTCTCGTGTCATAAAACTCAGACCATGCATCAGCGGTTAAAGAGGGTTTATAGGTGCGACGAGCTTCGGCTAAGGTAAGTCGCATAAAATCAGCGACAACCGGAGAATGAATGAGTAATGACATCATCAGCATTTGGACATAGGCGCGTTCACTCGCGACTAAAAGATCAGTCATAAACTCATCACCCAGGCCTTCAATACGCCAACGGATTGTTCTGGCATAACGAATAGCAGTCTGACCGGATTTTTTCTGAAGAACATTTTGCTCAACGATCAGCGACTTCCACTCATCTTCTGGAAGTTTTTTCAGTAGCGATTCTGCGATTATTCTAGATTCAGTTATCAATAAACTGCCTCCGATAAGATCGCCTAAATATTCTTTTATATTCATAAATTCATCTCACGATTCGCTATATCCAGGAGCGAGTGCAGCATTGTCAACGCCGTATAGTGCTTCTGGATTTTTAAGTGCTAAATGGAACTCTCGCCCATTGCCCTTACTATTCTTTGAACAATCGATATTCCATAAACGCAGTAAATATCCAGCGAACGCAGCTCTTATCTCTACACGCAACCTATTGTTTTCCATTGCGTAGTCCATCGATACAGCTTCTGGATGTGCTAGTTTTGGATGAGGTATCAGCTCTAGTTCAACGATTCGGTTCCATTGCTTATCCCACTGAAGAGTCTCAACTTCGTCGTTAACCTCATCCTCTAACAACTCAACTTCACTTATTCTGGTTAAAACAAAATCCCTAAATTCTCTATGCTTTCTATCGAATGCTCGGACATGCCATCTCAAGCCATTGTCAATCAAGGTATGAGGAACTATTTGCCTGCTCCCATGACCACTCGACAATGAGGTGTACTCAATATTAATCACAGCGCGCTTATGTATGGCTTCACTAATAGCCGCTACCACTTCCAATTTCGGCTTATTGAGATGAAATGGTGCTTCACAAGCCATAGGTGGCCTGACCTTGCCAAGAAAGCCATCACCGAACCCTTGGCTTATCGTCGCAAGAGTTCGAACAACGTCATAATCAAACAACGGCTGGAATGCGCTCGTCTTCAAGTGCACTCTGCGCTTTTCGTCATACATAACGTTGTTAGGAGCCAACTCTTTGTACCGCGCAAAATCTTGTGTTGCCACAGACGGCGCTACGCTAAAGCGCTCGGTTAAATAACTACGCCCAGCTTCACCTTTAAATAACAAAGTGAAATCAATATGAGCGAGTCGTTCTCTCTGTGCTTGGCTAAGCTCTTCAAGTCCAGTGTTGTCTTGCACTGTCAGCCTCTCAATCCATCTGGGACAAGCCCTAATCATTTAAAACTAGGAAGCCATCGATTGAATGCCATCAAGCAACCTACTTTTTTTCATTAGGTCTCATAGTATCAACAAGTCGTCTTGTTGGCTATAAAAATTGGCTTGACATTGTTCGAATGTTTCTTTTCTGGCCTTGATAGAAGCTCACGCTGGAATGCCAACTGACGCAATTCATTCTCTCGAACACGTCTAGCAACTTCTGCCTAGGCTGGTAGCAATGGCAGCATCCCTTCAGCAATCGCGTCTGGGGCAGACTCTTGGCCACAGGACATCAAATGCTTCCATGGATCTTTAAGAAAGCGCTCGAACGTGATGCCAAATTCAATGATGCGGGCAGAGACGAAGATTTCGCCCCAGTATTCAATGTAGGTGTCTTGGTACATGGAAAGATTCCTCTTGTTGGTTAAACCATGAGTTCACTTTCCATTTTCCAGAGGTTTTCAAATATGCAAGGGTCTATGACAAGGCTTTAAATCGATTGCGGGCATCTTTGTAGTCATAGTGGGCATGTTCTGAGCCACGATGATACAAATCATCCAGGTAAGTTTGTTCCTGCGGCAACTCGTCTTCGCTGATTTCGCGCCACCAATGTTTGTTGGCACCTTTAACGCCGTCATGCCAGCGGTAACCACGCTCTTTTAAATAGTCCTTTACGTCAAACGGCGCACCAAACGCACGAACTAACACAGTTCGCCTGTCTGCTTCAGACAACAAGTTTGCAACGGACTCGGGCAACAAATGGAACAACCAGGCCATCGCCAAACAATCGGTTGCAGCTCGGTGTCCTTCATAAAACCAACCTAAGCGAAGCAGTAGGTACTCAAGTTTCCGACTTTCAAAGCCCAGTGCCTTCCAATCTATGCCACTGGCTGAACAGGCCCAAGATAGATGGCCTAATGCAGCAAACCGCTTTTCAAAGAAAGGACGATCAAACTGTGCATTGTGTGCAACCACCAGCGGATCATCGGATAACCAACTCGCTACAATTGCATCATCAATGCGCTGGCCTTGCACCATATCATCGGTGATACCGGTTAACTCGGTGATCAGCTCGGGGATTGGCTTGCCGGGATCTTCATACAGGCTGATCACATCAACAATCGACACAATCCGCATAGCTGATGGGCTGTAAAGCACCTTAACCATACCAAGCTCAATAATGGACTCGTCATCGGCAGACAGTCCGGTTGTCTCTGTATCGAGCAGCACCATTGGCTGTTCATCACCGACCACAGGAGAAAGTTCAAGTGGCCAGGACTGCGGTTCACGCGTTAATGGAATGCGCTCCAGCAATCTAAAATCTTCTGGTCTTTCTGGGATCTCCGCGAGGCGCTCTAGCGGAAATGGCGCAGGGGCTCTTGTCATTGATGGTTCCTCTTCAATTCTATTGTTCGCTTTGGGTGATTTCACTGTGCCCTGTCCGTTTATAAACGCATTTGTACAAAATGCACCTTGGATACCTCAGCGTTTTTTTAATCTTTCTACTGGGTGAACCCATGTATGAAGGCTTTGGCTAAGCCTTTCAGAAAGCCTTAGCTAAACCCTTTAGGTAACCCTTACCAATACCCTTTACGTATGGCTTAGCCAACCCCTTTTCAAACGGTTGAAAAAGGCTTTAACTGAGTTCGACTGAGCATTTTAATGATGCTCCTGACTTCCCTTTAAGCCAGTAAATTCAATACGAAACAGAATTTTACTAACTGTTTTGAAACCCTTTGCGAAGGGTTCAACAAGCCTTGTCTGACGGTTACTTGACCCATGCGTTAACCAGTAGCAGTAACAGGATCAGTAACAGAAACAAGAGCAGTAGGCAGAAGCAGTATTGTCCAAGCCTTGCAGGCTTTGACGAGGGCGAGCAATCCCCACATCAAGCTTTTCAACACAAGAAATAAATCACCCACGACACAACGTCTTACTCGAACAACTACAGTTTTACCTACAATTTTACTTGTAGAAATCAGCATAGCATTAGATACTGTATAAACAAACAGTATTAGTTATGATTTTTCGAGGTTCGTCATGAGTGTCTCGCTGATAGGCCGTAGCGGCGCACTTGCCTTCATCAAAGCCAAGCGCCTTCGTATCCCATTGTTCATGGAACGTGTTTCTGCTGGTTTTCCCTCACCAGCGCAGGATTATGTTGAGCAAACGCTCGACCTTAACGAGCTGTGCATCAAGCGACCGGCTGCAACGTTCTTTGTACGTGTTGAAGGTGATTCAATGATTGATGCCGGGATTCACCCAGATGATATTTTGGTGGTTGATCGCTCTGTCCAAGCCGAACACGGTGACATTGTCATCGCGGGTATCCATGGAGAACTCACGGTAAAGGAGCTTCAACTAAGGCCGTGCGTCATGCTGATCCCAAGAAACCGGGCGTATGAACCCATTCATATTCCCGAAGGGACAGAGCTAGAGATATTTGGTGTGGTCATCAGTGTGGTGCGAAACATGCGCCGTAAGTCGTGACTATCCCATGCCTGTATTTGCCTTGGTGGACTGCAACAACTTTTACGCCAGTTGTGAGAAGCTGTTTCGTCCTGATTTAAAAGATACGCCGGTTGTGGTGCTGTCCAACAATGACGGCTGCGTGGTTGCACGGTCGCGTGAAGCTAAGTTACTCGGTATTAAAATGGGCGTACCCGTCTTTCAAATCAAATCTGAAATGCAGCGCCATGGCATTTTGGCATTCTCGTCTAACTATGCGCTGTATGCAGATTTAAGCAGTCGAGTGATGCGCACTTTGGAGGAGATGGCACCACGAGTAGAGGTTTACTCCATTGACGAAGCGTTTTTGGACTTAACCGGTATTGAGTCTGCCCTATCCCTTGTCGAGTTCGGACAACAAGTGCGAGAGCGCATAGGCCACTGGATTGGGATCACCGTCTGTGTAGGCATTGCACCGACTAAAACACTCGCCAAGCTGGCTAACCATGCCGCCAAGAAATATCCTGCCACTCAGGGGGTTGTAGACCTGACCAATCTAGATCGGCAACGTCGATTGCTCGCATTAGTTCCGGTTGATGATGTTTGGGGCGTTGGTAGACGACTTTCTAAGCGTTTAAATGCGTTAGGTATCACCACAGCCTTAGATCTAGCCAATGCCTCACCTAGAGCCATCAGAGACCAGTTTTCGGTGGTTTTAGAGAGAACCGTCAGAGAGCTCAATGGTGAGTCGTGCATTGAACTTGAAGAGATCCCGCCAATTAAGAAACAAATCGTCTGTAGCCGTTCATTTGGCGTAAAAGTGACGCACTTTGAATTGTTACGTGAAGCCGTATGCGAATACGCAACCCGTGCCACTGAGAAGCTTCGCAAAGAACAGCAGCAAGCCAAAGTGCTGACCGTGTTTATACGAACCAGCCCCTTTAAGGACAACGAGCCGCAGTACAGCAACTCTGCATCGGGTGAGTTGCTGATCCCCAGTTGCGATACGCGGGATTTTATCGAGCTGGCCAATCACTTACTCAAGCGGATTTGGAAGGATGGTTTTCGTTATGCCAAAGCGGGCGTCATGCTGTCTGACTTTTACGATCCTGGCATGTTTCAACCAGGACTATTCGATGACGTATCGACCCGCTCTAATAGCCAGCAGCTGATGTCTGTATTGGACACTATTAATCAAAGCGGTGCCGGAAAGGTTTTCTTTGCTGGACAAGGTACGAAGAAAGATTGGTCAATGAAGCGAGAGCATTTGTCTCCCGCTTACACAACACGCTGGGACCAGTTACCGCGAGTGAAGTAGCGCCGATAATTCAGTAGGCATTCACTCTGCGACGCAGCATGTTGAGCTTATCAACCTGGCGTCGAACATCACTGAAGAATTCTTCTTTCTCCATGGCCAGCGCTAACTCCCATTCTTTGGCTAGACCTTGGCAGTCCAAAAATGAGTATCTCAGCTTCGTCTTTGAAATACGCAGACCCTTGCTAAAGACAACGCGCTTGCCTCGTTGACCGTGAAAACTGTTGATGTACCACTCTATGCCAAAGCCATACTTAAAGTCTCTGATACGGACACCAAGCAGCCCCCAATCTTTAAATGGCTCATTTTCACGAACCTTGTAATGGGTAACCCAAAAGTCATCAACTTCAGCTCGTGCCAGTGCTTTTAGCCTGTCCGTTTCTTGCTGAAGTAAATCTGATACATCTGCTTTCCATTGTTCATTGACGATTTCTACCAAACCAATTTCCCCATCCAATTAACCCCAAAAGCCAAAACCACTATCCGTTTGGCTTTTGGATCGAAACGCCAAACGTAAAACTGCCGTAACAATCACTGTTTGGCGTCTCGATATAAATCAACTCGCGCAATCCCATACCTGACAAGGGATACAGGCCGATTTCACTTAAAAACACCTAAAAAGACGTATCGCCATGAAGATACAAACCGTTTGGCAAGTTCAGGCCAGAATGCAAACGACGTTTGGCGTCTCGATTTTTTTGGCTAGGTCACCAGCCGCCAAACAGAGCCTATTCTCATACTTTTGCGAAAATGCAATAGGCAGATAGATGAAAGGATTTGTCACCTTTCTGCCCACCGCCAGTGCACCGAATCCTGATAATGACATTTGAGTGAACCGCCAGAGCACTTGGAAAAGCCCAAGCGTGACCAGTGCGGTTGATTGAAAACCGTTAGAGCACTTTGAGTGCACAGGAGATAAGTATGTTTGTACTAGGCGTAGATATCGGTTACTCAAACCTGAAGCTGGCAATTGGCCAATCAGGTAGTGAACCGAAAACCATTATTCTACCTGCGGGTGCCGGTCCTGCGGATCGTATGCCAGAGCGTATCGGTGGAGGCGATGATGACACTTGTTTGTATGTATCTGTCGATAATGAGCGCTGGGCCGCTGGTGTTCCTGCTGGACGCCTTCAAGGCTGGGAACGAGAGCTCCACCCGGAATATCCCACCACAAAAACCTATAGGGCGCTTTTTCATGCCGCCTTGTTAATGGCTGAAACAGAGTCCATCGATTTGGTTGTCACTGGATTACCGGTTTCCCAGTTTCATGAACCACAACGTAAGTCTGACCTTGTGAAGCGTTTAAAAGGTGTTCATCAAGTGACGCCTAAGCGCAGCATCACCGTTCATGACGTCAAAGTGCTGCCGCAGCCTGCCGGTGCCTATATGGATCTGGTTCAAACAGGTGGTGATTTGGGCTTAATTGAAGAAGGTCGCGTCGTCGTCATAGACCCCGGCTTCTTTTCTGTTGATTGGGTTGCTCTTGAGGCCGGAGAAATTCGTTACAGCTCTTCAGGAACCAGCCTTCAGGCAATGTCCGTGCTACTGGAAACCATTGATAAGCTGATTTCGGAAGATCATGGTGCCAAAGTGGGTATGGATCGACTTGAAAAAGCCATGAGAACCGGCGACTTGCAGGTGCTGCTATTTGGAGAAAAAGTCGATATTTCACCTTATCTAAATGCTGCCATGAAAAAGGTAGCGCCTGTTGCTCTTACAGCCATGCGCCAATCCATGCGTGACGAAAGCATTAATGCGGACTTGGTATTGATCGCCGGAGGTGGAGCCATGGCTTATAAGGAAGCGGCCAAGGAGATTTTTTCACGAAGCAAGATCATCGTGCCGGAACAATCTGTTTTGGCGAACGTCCGAGGCTTCTGGTTTTATGGGGCATGATTATGAGAGTTGTCGTCAACATTCCCCCAGGGAGCCACCCTGAACTGCTCAAAGAATTGGAAAAGACGCCACCACGGGAACGCGCTGAGCGTCTGCGGATGCTGGCCACCTTTGGGTTAATTCAAATGAGCCAACCCAATCTATCCACTACATCTGCACCGGTGGATGGCCATGCACCAGAAGTTGAAATTACTTCTGTGAGTACAGCGCTAGAACCCAAAGCAGAATCACGTAAACAATCATTAAAATCAAAACTAGGGCTGGGCTTATAACATGGCGTTATCAGTTAGCTGGCTCGATGCCAGGTTAAATAAAGAAGCAAAAGAAACCGTAGTAAAAGCCGACCGTGATGGGCTAAGTGCTCGGGTATCGCCCAAGGGCAAAATTGTTTTTCAGTTTCGTTATCGTTTCGATGGCAAGCAACAGCGGGTAGACATTGGTACTTACCCACTTATGAAGCTTGCTGAAGCTAGGAATGAGCTGGATAGGTTAAGGGCGGTACTTGATCAGGGCCGAAACCCCAAGCTCTACCTACAGCAGGAACGGGCCAAGTATTCTGCCAACCAAAGCTTCGAATCGATTTTTCGAGACTGGATAGACTCTGCCGGTAAGCAAGGGCTAAAGGAGAAAACGTGGCACTACCAAAAACGCAGCAGTGAAATATATTTGCTGCCCCGACTTGGCAAGTACCCATTAACTGACATCAATGAATTGTCCTTGCGAAACTGTCTTCGTGAGGTTTCGGAGTCGTCCCCTTCGAACACAGAGCGCCTAGTGTCTGTGCTGCATAAGTTTTATGACTGGCTGATTGATGAACAAATTTTGGAAATTAACGCTGCCGCAGGGATCACTGCAAAGAAAGTCGGCGGCAAGAAAGGCAAACGAACTCGGGTGCTAAATGACAACGAGATCAGGATACTTTGGCGCTATTTGCACGAGTCAAAAATCACTGAGAAGAACCGCATCTACATAAAACTGCTTCTGCTATTGGGCGGTCGCAAGGGCGAACTCATTCAAGCTGAAAAGCATCACTTTGACTTGCAATCTGCAATGTGGACAGTGCCCATAGAGATCCGCAAACAAGGTGAGAAAATTGGAGCGCCGATCATGCGGCCATTAATTAAACCAGCTATCGAGCTGATTGAACTGGCGATGCAAATGAGCAAATCAACTTACTTGTTTCCCGCGAACGGACAAGAAGAGCTTGCCACAAATGGCTTTGATACCACTATTCCTAACAATGTGAAAATCTGGGCTCGCAGATCGCTTGGTGTTGAGATGGAACATTGGTCTATGCATGATCTTCGCAGAACGATGCGAACGCGAATGTCTGCCATCACGACGCAAGAAGTTGCCGAGTTGATGATTGGCCACAGTAAAAAAGGGTTGGATGCTATCTACAACCAATATCAGTACCTGGATGAAATGCGTCATGCTTACGACGTTTGGTATCAACAGCTAGAAACCATCATCGAGCCGACAGGCTTTCCATTCAACTGGCGTTTCGGACAGTAAGAATTTGTCGCTACCGCTACCGCTACCGCTACCAGGAGATTGGGATTCCTTATTGTGACCACGTCAAAAACCTTCTCAATGTTGTTTTTTGACTGGTCGCTTTAAAACTAGGCTTAAGCCCCATAGCTATCATCAGGGTTTAACCTGGTCATTTTTCAGCCTGAACTCTTGAGTTTCTCAGTTTGAAACCACATTTAATTTGTAGTGCTTTAGGATGTGAAACCTTGGGTTCCATTGCTGTTCTTGAATGCACCTCCAGTTAGATTCAATTTATTGAGGATTCCAAATGGCGAAAGGTTCAAGTATCAACGGCAATGGCGGTAAAAATGGTGGAAATGATAGCTACACAATTACAGGGCGCGGCGAAGTAAGTCGAAAAACACTGGTTCGTGAAGTTAAGGAAGGTAAACATCCAGACACGCACATTTATAAGCGCAATGGTGTGGAGTACGCCCGAAACAATCCAAATCACGATAAGCCTGACAACATTAACGAATAATATTGTTAAGAGGTTAAGGGCGGAACTTTGCCCTTAACACTTAAACCCTGCTCAACCTTCACTGTTCTCATACTCCTTCAAGTCTTCAATGTGCCAAAGCTTGTTTCGTGTATTTCGGTTGATACGAGGTTGCGGCAAGCTGCCATCTTTTATTCTTCGCCAGAGCGTCGTATAGCTAATGTGGTATCGAGCCATAACTTCGTAAGACGTGAGAAAAGGGGTTACCTGGTGCGCTACTGCTGTCATCTGCATTCTCCTGAAAATCAATGTAAAGCTATCATCGCCTGATTCATCACTTGTTGATGGTTAGAAAGATGCATGATTTGTTCAGAAGATCAGGTCCATACAAATGAACTTTTAGGACAGCAGGAAAAAAACCGGTAACCAACTCAACCGGTAAACAATTAGAGATAATCGCGAACGTCTTACCATCATTTCTCGATTTTTCGCATGAAAAACATAGGTAAGTTTTGGCTAAAACCCAGTAGGCACAAGGCCTACAGCTAGGTTTGTGTCATGGAATTTGGCTAAAAACGGTAAATATGGAGATTTGTACTCAAGTTTGTACACACTTTCCGAGGTTACGCTTGAACATCATTGAAAAGCAAAGAAACGAGAAAAAGACAAAAAGCCTTTAAATTCAGTACGTAGAGATGTGATTGTGGTGTGCAATGAAAGGTGATTTTAAGCGTTGAAAGGCTGGACGGCATCAGGGTGCGAAATAATGGCGAAAGTGCGGCGTTTACCGACTTCCTGCTGGATAAGCTTATTCGACATGGGAACTATCTTCTGCGTAAATAGCGCCGGTTCACCACATATTAAAAGTAGGGCCGGACGCGGATAACCAATCTTAAAGGCGGCTATTTTCTATGATCTTGACAGGATAAACAACGTGCAAAGCCGAAACTCCGGCAAAAGCTGTGAGACGAGTGATAGGCGGCAACGAATTCTACCGCCTGACTGCGTTAAATTACTTAGACGTATCTTTTTGGCTGTCCATCTTATTTGCCAACAATGCCAACTCAACCCGGGCGTAACGGTGTTCGACAAAATCATAGATATTGGTTGCCAGCGCTAAGCGCAGATAGTTGGCGGCTTTGTCATTCTGTTGCTGTTCTTCGGCCACTTTTGCCAGATAAAAATAAGCTTCACACAACCGCTCAGCATATTCAGAAGGCCCTTTCAGTCCACGTTTGGCCAACGCAAAGACTTGTTTATCAGAAGCTTTACCCAACACATAATCCACTAACACGGTGGACCAGGCCTCGTCGTGCAATTTACTGCGATTTAGCTGTAGTGACGCCAGCGCCTGCTTGGGATCAACCTGGTATTGAGCCAAATAAAGCCATAATGCCCGATAACCATCGGTGGGATCTTTTTGCAAAAATGCAGTCATATCATCCACGGCCAGCTTAGGTCGGTCACCGTAATACAGTGCCAGGCCGCGGTTAAGATAGGCATAATCGTAGTCAGGCGCGAGTTCTAACGCGGAATCAAAGGCCTCATAAGCCGAGTCAAACTCGCCTTCCTGGGTGTAATAAATCCCAATAAAGTTATAGGCGTCAGCCAAATCGGGTTGCAGCTTCAATGCTTCATGAAAATCAATTCGCGCCATGATGCGCAGCCCCAACCGATCGTAAATCACGCCGCGATCGTAATGAAAGCGCGCCAGCTGTTCCTGAGTGAGTTTGGCATTGGAAATAATCTCATTCAGTTTAGCCAGTGCTATTTCCATTTTGTAATCGGGTAATAACGGCGCCACGAGCAACTGTCCCTGGTTATCCGCTGCTGAAGTTGTAGCACAACCACCGTTCATGAGACTGCCAACAGCCACAATACAGAATACGGCAGCCCGCAAATTAAATTTCATGCAAAAGTCCTTCTTTATTCCAATGCGCTGTTCATCATAGCAACAGAGGTCAATCACTGCCATCAGCCAACTTACCCTACGGTATAAAAAAACTGCAGGCAAATAAAAAGGAGATCCGAAGATCTCCTTTACACTGTCATTAGCCGATTATTCAGCAGAATCAGCGGCAGCAGCTTGCTGTGCTTCTTTGATAGACAGACGTACACGACCCTGACGATCTACTTCCATCACTTTGACAGTGACTTCCTGATTCAGTTGCAGATAATCAGAAACATTCGCTACGCGCTCTTCAGCGATTTGCGAAATGTGTACCAGACCATCTTTACCAGGCAGGATGTTTACAAAGGCACCGAAATCAACGATGCGAATAACTTTACCCTTGTAGATACGACCGACTTCCACTTCAGAGGTGATCTCTTCAATACGACGGATAGCTTCTTTAGTGGCGTCAGCGTTAGTAGAGGCGATCTTAACAGTACCGTCATCTTCCAGTTCAATGGTGGTACCGGTTTCTTCAGTCAGTGCACGAATAGTGGCGCCGCCTTTACCGATAACTTCACGGATTTTCTCTGGGTTGATCTTGATGGTAGTGATACGTGGCGCATGATCAGAAATATCTGGACGAGCTTTATTAATCGCCTGATCCATAACATTCAAAATGTGCACACGAGCGCCATAGGCCTGCTGCAAAGCGATCTCCATGATCTCTTTGGTGATACCTTCAATTTTGATGTCCATCTGCAGTGCAGTAACACCGTCACGAGTACCAGCCACTTTGAAGTCCATGTCGCCCAGATGATCTTCATCACCCAGAATGTCAGACAGTACCACAAAGTCATCACCTTCTTTTACCAAGCCCATAGCGATACCGGCAACAGAAGTCTTGATTGGTACACCCGCATCCATCAGCGCCAGAGAACTACCACAGACAGAGGCCATAGAGCTGGAACCGTTTGATTCGGTAATTTCAGATACCACACGAACACTGTATGGGAATTCAGCTTCTGATGGCATCACTGCATTGACACCACGCCAAGCCAACTTACCATGACCGATTTCGCGGCGTTTTGGTGAGCCAACCAGACCGGTTTCACCCACAGAGAATGGTGGGAAGTTGTAGTGCAGCATGAAACGTTTAGTACGCTCACCCAGCAGAGAATCCACTTTCTGAGCATCACGTTCAGTACCGAGGGTACAAGTGACCAGCGCCTGAGTTTCACCACGGGTAAACAACGCGCTACCGTGAGTACGTGGCAGAACGCCAGCCATAACACTCAGGGCACGTACCATATCTGGTTCACGACCGTCGATGCGTGGCAACCCTTTCAAAATACGGCTACGTACAACGCGCTTTTCCAGACTACCCAACAGATTATCAATTTCTGTGGCATCTAACTGCGGATCTTCCGCCAACAGTTTTTCTACAGCGGCTTTCTTGATGTCAGCAACAGCTTGATAACGTTCCTGCTTAGCAGTGATCTGGTAGGCTTCAGTAAAGTCCGCTTCAGCAATGGCTTTGACCTTATCAGCCAGTGATTCATTCTTCACTGGTGCAGTCCAGTCCCAACGTGGCTTACCGGCTTCCTTCTGGAATTCAGCAATCGCGTCGATAACTACCTGCTGCTGTTCATGACCATAAACAACTGCCCCCAGCATCACTTCTTCCGGCAGGATCTTCGCTTCAGATTCCACCATCAATACTGCATTTTTGGTCCCGGCAACCACCAAATCCAGTTCGCTGTTATCCAAGTCAGCAACGCTTGGGTTCAGTACGTATTCACCATTAATGTAACCCACACGAGCAGAGCCCAGGGGACCATTGAATGGAATACCGGAAATCGCCAATGCAGCAGAAGTACCAATCATAGAGATGATATCTGGATCAATCTGCGGATCGACAGAAACCACTGTGATGATGACCTGCACTTCATTAGTGAAGCCATCAGGGAACAGTGGACGGATAGGACGGTCAATCAGACGGGCAATCAGGGTTTCATCTTCAGAAGGACGACCTTCACGCTTGAAAAAGCCGCCAGGGATTTTACCGGCAGCATAAGTTTTTTCCTGATAGTTGACAGTAAGAGGAAAGAAGTCACGGCTTGGGTCTGATTCTTTCTTACCGACTACGGTTACCAGAACGGTGGTATCGCCCATGCTAGCCAGAACGGCACCATCGGCCTGACGAGCGATTACGCCTGTTTCCAGAGAGACTGTATGTTGACCATATTTAAAACTTTTTACTATTGGATTCACGTGACCCATTCCTTAATTTCAATAACCTTGAATTCGCGCGTAAGTATACTGCAAAGCAGTTGTGCAGATAAAGAGCATAACTGGATGACAAAACAACAACTTTTCCATACAGTAGGGAAACTAGCGTTCGTTCCGTAAAATATGCTGTTGTGAACTAACACTATTACTATACCACCGACAACCGAAGTAGCCTTCGCAGAAGCACTCGGGAGCAAAGGAAGAAGCGGATGCAGGCCAGACGTTTCAGGTCACTCACTTGGAAACAAACGAACCTAGTCGTTTTCACTGCGCTATTTTTTGCCGTTGCCATCTTCATCGTTGAAATCCTCATGGTGGCATCTTCCGAAAGAGAATCACTTACACACAGTCAAAAAGAAGTACTTGATTCTGTCGAACAACCGCTAGAAAACGCGGTGTGGTCATTAGATGAAAATCTTGCCAAGCAGACACTAGAAGGTCTGTTAAAAATCGAATATGTCAGCTCAGCGACTATCTCGTTAGAAGATGGCAAAACGTTTGTCAGTGCTGGAAATACCGTATCACTCCCCGATGATCTTTTTTCGGCAATCAGTTTGAAATTATTTGGCGAGTTCAGGCAAATCAGCCGCCCACTCTACCAACCGCTGTATCCGGAAAATGACAAGAAGCCACAGTTGATTGGCAATATTCAAATTAACTATAACCCCCGCGCACTAACCGCCGGGTTGATTGCTCAACTGAAACTCAGTTTTACGGCCACCCTCGCCCGCTCATTATTCATTACGCTAGTGCTTTCGTTATTGTTTCACCGATTTTTGACCAAACCGATTGCCAGGATCGGTGAAGCGATAGACCGCATCGATCCAGAGTCACCTTCAGAAAATCTACTGCCAGTGATCAGTAATCACAATGATGATGAAATTGGATTGCTTGCCTCGAAATTCAATCAGATCTTAGTGCAGTTCGGAAAAACCCAGGCCAAACTTCGAAAATTGGCCACACGGGACGCCCTGACAGGGTTGCCAAACCGGACCTTATTACTGGAAACGCTCTCCGTGGCAATTCAGCGCGCGAGTATCCGGAAAAATAATCTGGCACTGCTGTTCATTGACTTGGACCGTTTCAAAAATATCAATGATTCGCTTGGCCACTCACTAGGCGATCAATTTCTGATCCGGATAGCCATGTTGTTAAAAAAGATTGTGGCTAACAATGGCTTAGTGGTGCGCCTGGGGGGTGATGAGTTTGTCATTGTTACTGAAGATCTACATTCGCCCACGCAGGTCGCTGATTTCGTAGAAAAATTGTTAGAACAGCTGAAAGTCCCGATTAAATTGGGTGAACATTCTGTTCATCCGGCGGCCTCGGTCGGCATTTCCTTTTACCCAGACGATGGAGAAACCGCAGAAGATCTGATCCGCCATGCTGATATCGCCATGTACAGTGCCAAAGCGGTCGGCTCGAATAAATGGGCATTTTTCAAACAACAGATGACTGAACGCGCGGTGACCCGTCTACGTACAGAAGCCTCATTACATGAAGCCATCAAAAATAATGAGTTTTTGCTGTATTTCCAACCGCAGTTGGATTTAAAAAGCGGCCAACTGATTGGCTGCGAAGCGCTCATCCGCTGGCAACGGGGCGACAAGTTGGTCAGTCCGATGGCTTTTATTCCCATCGCGGAAGAAACGGGCATTATTATCGCCATTGGCGAATGGGTGATAGAACAGAGTTGTAAGACACTCAATCACTGGCAGAAACATTATAATTTTCAAACCACGATTGCCTGTAATGTCTCAACCAAGCAGTTTACGGATGCAGGCCTCATTCCCCATATCAAACGGACTGCAATGCGTTATCAGGTTAAGCCTGAGTGTCTGGAGATTGAAATTACCGAAACATCATTTATGAATGATGTGGAACAGGCCATCGTAAAGCTACAACAATTGAAGACCGCAGGGTTTGGCATTGCGGTAGACGATTTTGGCACCGGATATTCATCGCTGTCTTACCTGCGAAGACTACCACTCACAACGCTCAAAATTGATCGCGCCTTTATCTCGGAATTGCCCGGTAACGGGGCAATTGCCTCGACCATTCTCACCTTAGGCAAACAGCTTAATTTGCAAATTATTGCGGAGGGGATTGAAAATCGTCAACAACTCGCGTGGTTAGAAAATAATGGGTGTTCGATAGGTCAAGGCTATTACTTCAGCGAACCCTTGCCACTCGACGAATTTGAAAAGCGCTATGTGGTTGCCCAGCACAGCTTGGTAGGGCTGTAATTAAATCCGACGGTAAAATGAGCTGGATCAAAAAAGGAGGCATATGCCTCCTTTTTTGACGAGAAACTGTGTCCCGTCCTGAAATACGTTGACATAAAGAGGACTTCTTTATGGCGACATCAACTAACTCAAGCCGTAAGCGCACG
>NZ_JARFTS010000019.1:0-70839 GCF_029167175.1 Shewanella sp. A32 | reverse complement strand
TCACCAGACTGGATAGCAGACATACCACCATCTTGCATGAGCTTTTTCCACTTAAACAATAGACTCGGGGTTATGCCATTTTGCCTGGCAACCAGCGAAACCGAATAGCCCGGCTGCATAGTCATGGCAACGAACTTTGCTTTTTCTTGCGGAGTATAACGACGGCGACGTTGTTCGCCAGTAATAATTTCAATACGTTCCATAGACACTCCTTAAAGATAGGTCTAAGCCTATCGCTTAACTAATGAGTGTCCGTTTTAATTGGGGGCTATTACACAAGCTTAGTTTGACACACACCGATTGACCAAATTTTAGTAATGTTACAGAGTGACTGTAATAACGGTGGCGATTCAGTGGTGGTAATATAACTTAACTTTGAGTGTATTTAGGCTGATAGGGGAGATAGGCCAAGGTTCGATTCCTTGGGCGTTTGTTGGCTCCATAGCCCTTATTTTTGTGCTTATTCGGTACGTAAGTATCCAACTGGTTCTATCAACCACAGCAGACAACAATGGGGAGGTGTCTATGGTAAAAACATTAAAAGCTCGTGCT
The DNA here is from genome assembly GCF_029167175.1 of Shewanella sp. A32. Classification (NCBI taxonomy): domain Bacteria; kingdom Pseudomonadati; phylum Pseudomonadota; class Gammaproteobacteria; order Alteromonadales; family Shewanellaceae; genus Shewanella; species Shewanella sp. A32. Next base: position 70,287 of record NZ_JARFTS010000019.1, on the reverse strand, counting down.
CGTATTCTTCTTAGTTCAGTGTTCGAAACAACCTGGGCTACTGGAGTCGGCTACGCTGCTGGTCGCCTATCGACCTAAGTGCATTCATTTAACAATCCGCAGCAGTCGCTCCCGTTGGTTGCCGGGACCGCCAAAACACACCGTGCTTATTCGTCGGCAACTGTGTGGGGCGTTATAAATCAAATGAGTTCGGAGAGTTATGAGTATCTCAACGTTAGAAATAAGTAAAACTGCAACGTATCACGGAGAGTTTACAGATCGTAAAAAAGAATTCTCAGAAGCATGTCAATGGTTATCAGAAGAGATAGGTTTTCCATACAAAAGTACTCGAATGGGCGACTACGAGCGGCAGCTAAAAACATTTGTAAACCCCGGAGCAAAAGCACCTACGGAACGAGACTTAATTGATGATTTCTATCATTTTATGCAAGCAGCGACCGAAGCGTGCCAGATCATCCGTTTGTGGAATACTTTTAAGGATGGTAAACACGAAGGCTTAAAAGATCGTATCAAGCATGTCATGTCTGGTAAAAGCATACGTGCCGAAGCAATCAAAAAGAACAAAAAAGGACAAAATGATGACCCTGCAAGAGATTTCGCGTTTGAGCTAAACATTGCCTCTAGGTTTCTCAAAGGCGGCTATGAAGTCGACCTAACGGATGACTGTGATGTGGTTGTTACTATTGGTAAAGACAGATTATATGTAGAGTGCAAACGTATAAAATCTTTGAAAAAATTAGCCTTTCGTATGAAAGAAGCATCAAATCAGATAGATACACGTATTGGTGCAAATCGTAAAAATAAGTATGGCTTGATAGCACTGGATGTGACTGATGTACTCTTGCCTGAGGGGACTGTTACAGCAACAAGCGATGTGCGTCTGTTTGACATGAAAATACAAAAAGCAATTACAGATTTCGCTAGAGAGCAGCAAGATGTATCAAACAAAAATGCAGGTCGTAATGTAGCAGGTACTCTATTTGAATTTAGTTCAAGCGCATTCTTTTTTCATGAGGAAAAAGAACCTGCTTTGGGTTTTGGACGCGCTGCATGTATGTATAGGCAGGCTAGCCAAAGCAAAAAGTCGTTGGCTCTAGTCTCTGGTTTTATGGACAAAATTGCCAACCAAAACTTGTAGAGTTCAGATTTGTGACAAAGCATCTAAGAGTGATTCGCAACGCTTAGCAGTTTCGGTTTGAATTAGCTTTAGTGTTTACAGCATAAATATTTAGGTCAGGTGGCAGCGTTGTTCACCCCTTAATGCGGCGTTAGCACTCAGCAGAGGAAACAATGGTCACTTGGGATTTTAAGAGTTTAAAAAGTCGTATCCAAGAGCTGATATCCGACACCGATTATAAACGGTTAGATCAATACATGAATGCGTTCGATTGGAAAGGTAAAGCCGTCGGATTTCACTTAAATGAAGCATATATATGTTTTGAAAAGTTCAGTGATTGTAGCCTTGATAACTATATAACCCTAATAAATAAATTGGTTAATAATGTGCCTTTTCCAGAATTTCATTCAGCTAAAGCTAAGAGAGAAATATCGATTGTGTCAGCTGCAATGATAGTTCACAGCCTACCTGAAACACTTGCTCAAATATTGGCCATATACCTTCAACTGCCAGCTAAAAATATTCATCAAATATCGGTTTCTACTGTTCTTCATGCCATGAAGCAATCTAAGATCAAGGAAAAGTTTGAAAATTTAATAACCTCTGATGAATATCTTTATATTAATGCATTTGTAAATACTTCAAAGCATATAAGTTTAGTTAAGCCGATGTATTCATTTGCCTTCGATGGAACGACAATTCATAGCATTGCTTTTGATGACTTTTCATACAAAGGCACAAATTTTGAGTCTATTAGGGATGAAGTGCTTATTGATTACATACAAAAGTTAAGAACCGCATGCGTAGAGATCGGAGCAGAGATTTAACTATAAGACAGAATGCTAACAAGTTGTTAAAGTGGGACTTGCAACGCTTGGTATTTTTAGTTTGTAGTGAGTTCTGTGTTTAAGGTGTTGTGCAGACAGTCATTTATTGCGTTGCTGCACCCTTAACAAAGCGTTAACCAATAGATATTTTTATACGAAATTCACCTGATAAAGCCGACGTCCTAACACGCTTTTGTCCAAAAGCGATTTAATAAACTAACTCTCACCCTTCCAAAGCTTATCTCGAAATCATTGTTGAACACGTTCACGCATTCACTTGCGGCAATTGCTGCAAGCGGCGTTTTACCCCCCACCAGGCAAGCGGCAGATACAACAATAACAAGGCCCACAATTGCAACCAGCGCGGCAGAACCTGACTCCAATCAGCGCCCATCTGATTCAGTTGCAACATGCCCATGATGCCCGGCACCGCGGGCACCAGTTGTGATACCCAGATCAACGGTTCTGGGATGAGCGTTAGCGGCCAGACAAAGCCACTGGCAAACAGGATTGGCATCGAAGACAGCACCAATATCTGCGTTGGCAGATCGCGGCGATTAAACAGGGTGCTTAAGGCCACGCCACAACAGGCGGTTGCCAGCAAAAATGGCAGCATCAGCAACAATACCTGACCAAGCGAGGCCAGTAGCCCGACACCATACAGGTAGTAGCACCAGCCGATATATAGAGCACTGAACACACAATACAGTAGGGTGAAGGAGCCGATGCGGCATAACACTATGCCCAATGGGCTCAGCTGGTGCCAGTAACCTGAGCGTCGCCACTGACCCGCGCCTAAAATACCGGTGCCGATCAATAGTGTCTGATGCAGGATCAATAAGAACAACCCCGGGATCACGTAAGCCGGATAGCCAAGGCCTTTATTAAATACCGGCACGGCATTCAGTGCGATGGCGTCCAGGCTCTTTTCCGCTTTGGTTGGGTTAGTCCCTTGTGCCAACAAGCCACGTAATTGCACTTTGTGTGCGATGTCTAACCCCGCCTGCGTTAGCCCCTGCACTACGGCGGAATAGATCAGAAAGTAACTGGCATCACCACCGTAACCAAGGGTAACTTGGTTGCCACGCAGCAATTTATGACGGAAATCTTCCGGGATCACCAGAATACTGCTGGCGCGACCATCCTCCAGCCATTGGCGGGCGTCATCGATAGAACCTGCATACCCCTTCACGGAGATCCCCGGATTAGCGTCGGCATGACGGATCATCTGCCGCGATAATGAAGAATGATCCAAATCCACCACGACCAATGCCTGCGCCGTTGGCACGTTATTAAGGTAGGGAGACGCATATAAGATGGCGTAAAAACTGATGCCACCGAACAATGTTAGCGCGATGGCGCGGTCTTTCATCACCGACAGTAAATCGAGCCCAATCCAGCGCCACCAACTCATAGCGGTGCTCCGGAGGTTTGACGTTCAGGCAGCAGCGTGCGGCCGTAACGACGGGCAAAATACCAGGCGGGCAGCAGCAACAGTAAAAAACCGAGATAACTGCGGCTTTGCTGCAGCACAGTAAGCAGTCCCTGGCCGTGACTCACCAACGCAATATGCGTTTCAATGTAATGGCTGGAGGGAATTAATGCGCGCCACCACTGTGCCACCAGCGGCATATTCGATGTGGGAAAGGTGATGCCCATAAACGCAAATGCCGGTGCAAACAGCCCGCTGCACATACTGATGATCCGCGCACTGTCAGCCATAACAAAAAACATCGCCTGTACCCACAACCAAACAGCAAGCAACATGATCAACTGTGCGGGCAGTAACCACAGCAAGTTACCGGCAATCGGCAATCCCAGATAACCGTACATCATCACCAACAGCAGCATACCGTGGAGTAGCATCAACGGGGTATAGAACAGCCATTTAGCGGCCAATACTCGCAGCAATCCCAGCCGATAACAGTCTGCCAGCGATTGCTCGCGCAGCTCTCGGCTAAGACTATTGGCATAACAAAGCATTGCCACCAATTGCCACAATGCGATCAGCATGGGCGGCACCAGGAATCCCACATAATTCATATTGCGGTTGAACAGTGCGGTATTTTGCGTGGCGACCGGCGTCAACCGCACCGCTACCTGCGCGGGATTAACCCCTGCCGCGAGCAACTTCAATCTGGCAAGTTGTTGCAGTCCATCTGCCAGCGTTAACTGCAACTGACTGGATAACAACTTACCCACCAGCAAAAACTGGCCGTTGTAACGCAGGTCGATGGTAGGTTTGTGTCCCGTTAGCAGGTCATGTTGTAGTGCGTATGGCAGCCGCACTACGGCAAATACTTCGCCGCTACGCATGGCTGCCACAGCTGCTTGCAAATCCGTGTAAGCAATAGGTTCAGTCACCGAGTTAGCATCAATATAACGGCCTAACTCGCGGCTGACACTGGAGTGGTCTTCATCGACCAAGGCGACCGGCAATTGCCGTGGCAAGGCGGCAGAAAACAACCACCACAGAAACAGAAATCCCAGCAATGGAACGTAACTTATCAAGGCCAACTGCCAGCCATCACGCTGCAGGGCCTGAAATTCCCGTTGCAGCAACTGCCACATTACTTATCTCCGGCCAGCAGCACCGACATTCCCACTCGCAGATCAGGGATCGGTTGGGTAGGACGCAGTTCGACTTCGAAAGTACGCATATCAAAATCGTGACCGCTTTCAGTGGCACGCCAGGTAGCAAAATCCCCCAACACGCTGATATAGCTCACCTGATATTGGTAATCCTTACCCAACGCCGGGATCCGTAACTGTTTTTTATCGCCTTTATGGAACTGGGCCAACTGATCTTCGCGAACCTGAAATACCGCCCAACTGTCACGCATATCCACCAGTGTCACCACTGGGAAGCCGGTAGGTGCCAGTTCGCCAGGTTGCAGTAACACATCGGTAATTTCACCGGCTTTGGGCGCCTTCATCTGACTGTCGGCCAGTACTGCATTGACCTCCTGCACCGCACCGGCGGCACGTTTGGCATTCCCCGCAGCCGCAGCTTTCTGTTCATCACGCGCACCTTCAGCCGCCATGTCATACATAGCCTTGGCGGCTTGCTCGGTATATTTGGCGGCTTGCCACTGGGTAAAGGCTTCATCGCGTTTTTGCCTTGCCAGTACACCACCGTTAAACAGATTTTCAACGCGATCATAAGTCGTTTTCGCCAACTCGCTGGCAGCTTTGGCTTTGAGCCATTGTTCTTTCGCGGCGGCAATCTGTTGCTTACGGGCACCATTATCGGCCTCTTGCTGCATTGCCTTGGCTGCATCGAGGGCGCCACTGGCCTGGGTCAGTTTGGCGTTGAGCTCTGGGCTATCAATGGCAAAAAGCAGATCCCCTGCGGCCACTTCATCACCTTTGCGGACTAACACCTGCTCCACACGACCAGCAACCTTTGAGGACACATTGTATTCGCGCGCTTCAATCTGCCCCTGTAACAGATGGGGTTTAGGGCTATAGGCGAGGATTAGTCCATAAATCAGTGCGGCTGCCACTGCCGCCAGTGTCACTGTTGCCAGTAAAGGATTAACCCGCATGACCTGTCTCCTGCTGCTTACTGTGTCCGATAAATTCATCCAGTTGTCCGCTGACTGCCATCAAGCGTGCATAAGCCTGCAGATAACGATAATGTGCCGCTAATTCCTTAGTTTTGACGGCGCTGAGTTTGATTTCTGCGTCGACCCGCTCCAGCGAGGTGGATAATCCCTGACTGAACGCAAGTTCCCGCAGTTTAAGATTTTCCTCGGCCAACGCTTTAGAGCTCTCGAGGGCATTGATCTCTTCTTGCGCCTGCAACATCTGCCGGTAACTCTGGTCCACCAATAAACTCAGGTCCTGGGTAGTTTGCGCACGGGTATAACGTGCCTGCAATAAAGCACTTTTTGCGGCCTGTACCTTGCCGCTGAGCCCTTCGCGAGTAAGTAATGGCACTTTCACGCCGACCCCCACCATCCAGTCGGGCGTCATCTGTGACAGTAAGGAGTCATCTTCATACAGCGTGTAATTACCGTATAGATAAACCGTGGGCTTGTATTTGCCTTTTTCAAGATCAATCAAGCCTTTGGCCTGCTGTTCTTTGGCATTCAGTAGCTTCAGTGCTGGGTGCTGCTGTAGCGTTAACTCTGTCAACTGTGGCAGTGATAACGGTGTTTGCAACACAAACATTGGCGAACTGATGCTGGCATCTGCGTCATGTAGCAACCGCGACAAGGCAATACGCGCCATTTCATACTGCCGCTTCACACTGCCAAGCGTCACTTGGGCATCGTCCAGCGCCACCTGAGCATTCAGCCGTTCCACCTTGGCAATCTGCCCCTGCTGTTCCAACTTTAATGCATGTTGGTAGTGCTGCTGCAGAGAATCGACCAGTTGCTGCTGGGTTTGTACCAGCGCGCCAGCCACGCTGACGGCGTAGTAGCGGTCAACCAGGGTGGTAAACAATTCACGCCGACTGAGTTCTTGCTGTTGTTGTTCTTCCGCGACTTTGGCCTTTTGAATTCCCTGTGCGGCCGTTATCTGTCCGCCAGTGTAAATCGGCCACATCGCCTGCAAGCTGGCATTAAATACATCCTGCTCAGTAAATGGGGTAACAAACATTGAGCTGGGAATGGCACTGAGGATCGCAGCGTATTCGCTGGGAAGCGAAGAGACATCGAGGGAAGCAAGCGGGTTGAGTTTGCGCAAATCCAGTTCTATCGGCTGCTGCATGTGGGTATAACTGCCGTTGATACTGAGCGAAGGCAGATAGAGACCGGTGGCAGCATCCTGCTCGGCCTCGGCTCGCTGCAACTGCTGATTATCGGCAGCAAGTTTATCGCTGACGTTAAGCAGGCGCTGCCAGGCACTGTCAAAACTGAAATCTTCAGCAAAAACTGACGGCAGCGCCAATGGCCACAACAGCAGCCAGACGAATCGCAATCTCTTCATTGACACCTCTAGAGTAAATACTCTAACTCCTTGTCGAATGATAACATTTAAGCCGCAGCCATGCTACCGGCTGCAGACGCATCCAAATTAAGCAGTGCCACCGACGGTGAGTCGATCCAATTTCAGTGTTGGCTGACCAACCCCTACCGGAACGCTCTGACCATCCTTACCACAGACACCGACACCTTTGTCCAGCGACAGGTCATTGCCCACCATGGAGATTTGCCCCATCGCTTCCGGCCCATTGCCAATGAGAGTGGCACCTTTAATCGCGTGGGTGATCTCACCTTTTTCGATGAGATAGGCCTCGGAGGCGGAAAACACAAACTTCCCGGAGGTAATGTCGACCTGACCACCACCAAAATTAGGCGCATAGATACCTTTTTCAACCGAGCGAATAATCTCAGCCGGATCCGATTCGCCCGCCAGCATATATGTGTTGGTCATGCGTGGCATTGGCAGATTCGCATAAGACTCACGACGACCATTGCCTGTCGGCTGTTGTCCCATCAGTCGTGCATTGAGTTTGTCCTGCATATAGCCTTTCAGAATGCCGTTTTCAATCAATACGGTACGATGTGTTGGCGTGCCTTCATCATCAATAGTGAGCGAGCCGCGACGATTGGCCATAGTGCCATCATCAACAACCGTGACTAATGGCGATGCCACCTGCTGCCCAATGCGGCCACTAAAGGCGCTGCTACCTTTACGGTTAAAATCGCCTTCCAGGCCGTGCCCTACTGCTTCATGCAGCAACACCCCAGGCCAGCCTGGGCCAAGAACTACCGGCATTTCACCGGCAGGCGCGTCGACGGCATTAAGATTGACCTGCGCCTGACGCACCGCTTCGCGGGCAAAGGCAAAACACACTGGCAGACCATCGTCACCATCTACCATCAACGCCTGATAATCATGACGACCACCGCCACCGGAGCCACCGCGTTCACGCCGACCATTTTCTTCCAGGATCACTGAACAGTTAAAACGCACTAATGGTCGAATATCGGCCGCCAGGGTACCATCACTGGCCGCGACCAGGATCTCTTCATAGACCCCGGAAAGGCTGATCACCACTTGGATAATCCGCGGGTCAAGACTGCGTACATAGGCATCGGCCTGCTTTAACAACTGGATCTTAGGGGCTTCAGTCATTGCCGCAATCGGGTCTTCGCTTTGGTACAGTGACTTCACGCCGCGACGCTTCCAGGCATGCACTTTGCCTTTGCCACCACTTTGCGCGATGCCTCGAGCGGCTTCCACAGAGGCATTCAAAGCCGCCGGTGTGATATCGTCAGCATAGGCAAATCCCGTTTTTTCACCGGTAATAGCCCGAACCCCGACGCCACGTTCGATGTGGAAGCTGCCCTCTTTGACAATGTCATCTTCCAGTACCCAAGACTCGTGACGGCTGCCCTGAAAATAAAGATCAGCAAAATCAACCTGATGCCGGTGAATGCGCTCAAGATAGCGGTGCAGGTCTTCCAGTGTCAGTCCCTGCTGCAGCAAACTTTGTCCTACCTGGGTTAACAATGACATGTATGCTCTCTCAATGGGCCTCAGCCCGTATTCCTGGTTAATGCTTGGCTGGCGGCAACAACGCCGGCAGCGAAAATCGATTGTGTTGTGATACCGGCATGTTACTGCGGATTTTTTGCAGCTCGTCCATATCCAGCCGTGCCTGCACCCAACCGGTGTTCTCTGGTAACTGTGCCACAATCCGCCCCCAAGGGTCGACGATCATGCTCTGCCCCCAAGTTTCGCGACCACCTTGGTTATGACTACCCCATTGCGCCGCAGCCAACACATAACACTGCGTTTCAATTGCCCGCGCCCGCAACAACACTTCCCAATGGGCCGCCCCAGTGACTCGGGTAAAAGCTGCTGGCACCAGTATGATCTGCGCGCCCGCCTGACGCAATGCCCGGTAAAGATCGGGAAAGCGCAAATCGTAGCACACTGACAAGCCGATACGACCAAAGGGGGTATCGACCACACAGACCCGATTGCCGGGACAGAAGGTATCGCTCTCCCGGTAATTACGGGTGTTATCACTGATATCAACATCAAACAGATGCAGTTTGTCATAGTCACCCAACACTTGTCCTTTATCATCGAACAGGTAAGTGCGACTGTAAACCCGACCATCGCCACTGGCGACAGGAATGGTGCCGGCAGCAAGATACACCTGATGCTTTGCCGCTAATGCCGCTAACTGTTGTTGCAGGGGTGTTTCATCACCCTTACCCGCAAAGGCCAACTGCTCACCTTCATGACCACCGAACAACAAGGCACATTCAGGCAACACGACCAACTGTGGCTCGCCGGGCTGTCGCGGCAATTGCTCAAGCTGCGAGTTGATAAACGCCAAATTCTCTGCGGGCTTGCGACTGCTCTGACACTGAAGAAGATTTACCTGCATCTGCGGGTTCCTCTGTGGACTTTTGGATCGGTTCGGATGTTTTAGGTGTTGTGGGGGAGGTTCCGTTCTGTTTCTCTGTTTCAGCCGGTTTCGCATCAGTGGTCGCTTCGGCTGATTTTACTGTTGGTGTAGTCTCGGATGATTCGGTTGTTTTGGCTGCGCTATCGCTGGCCGCCGGCTTAGTCTCTGCAGATGTTGTTGGGGCAGGCGATTTCGTAGTCGTGCCAGCAGCATCATTTGCGGCAGGCTGTTCTGAAGCTGGTAACGCGCTTTTAGGAATTTCGATCTCTTTACTCTTACGCTCCAACTCTTCCAGCTTAGGTTCAGACATGGTGCCGGTTAGCCGGAAACGTATTTCAGAGATCACTTCAATCACCGGTTCTAACACCTTGGTTAACGCAAAAGCGCCAATGCCCATGGTCCAGGCACTGGTACTAAGCAATACCACGGTCGGCACGCTGGAGGCTAACTTAGGTGCAAAGCGGATATCATAGTTAAGGCTTTCTGTATTAAGGTCAGTATAGCCCCGCACCTTCATATTACCGGCAATGGCATCCATTTCGGTGTTAGTGGTTTTTACCATCCCATTATCGATGCGTAAATCACCACCAAAGGTATTGAAATATAATCCTTTACCAAACACATCGGAGAAATCCAGTGACAGTTTACGTAGCAGCGAATCCAGGCTGAACAACGAGAAAATCCGGGCGCCTTTGTCACTGATTTGCTCCATATGGCCTTTACCCAATTCAAAATGCACATCACCATTGAGTGTCGGCAGATTGAAATCGACGGGGCCGCCGTGCCACTGCAACGCCGCCTTCATTTTTAACGGCGAATCTTTCACCCCTGGATTAACGTCAAACAGCTGCGCCAATTGTTCAAAATTGGGGGAATCAATATTGAAGTTCACCTTGGTCTGATTGTCACCGGCAGTGGATAACCAGTCCCCCTGACCTTCCAGCTTTCCTTGTGGCGCGGACACGGACAACGTTTGAATATGATAGCCTTTTGGCGCTGGTGCACTCTGTAGCACCAGATGTCCCAGGGCAATATTCTGGAAACGGAAATCATCCACATCCACGGCTAATGGCGGCAAATCATCAGGCTGTTGCGCAGTCGCCGCTTCTTTGATGTCGGAAGCACTGCCAATCGGGTGCAGTGGATTCAGATACAAACGTGACGCCTTGAGTTTCACACCTTGACGATACCAGTCCGGGAAAATTTCGACACTGCCAGAAAACTCCGGTGACAATCCTTCAAACTGCCATGACTGGTCTGTCGGGTGCGCGGTCATTTGTAACTGGGTAAATTTTTGCCCCAGTAAGGTCAAGTCATTGATCTTCGCCTGAATGCCTTTCAGTGGCGGGAAGAAAGCGACATCCGTTGCGTCTTCGGTTGTGCGCTGTTCATCCCCCGCAGTCGCAGCGGTGTTCACACGCTGAGGCTCAGTCGCAGTTGATGCTGCCGCCTGGGGTTTAGTGTCAGTAAATGCAGTAATGACCGGCAACCACTGAGCAAAATCCACTTTGTCGAGGTCGAGCCGCAACTGGCCACCATCTTTGACTAACTGATCACCACTACGGAATAATCGCCCCAACAACAGATCATAATGTTGCAATCGATTGCCGGAATCGGCAGCAAAGCCGCCCCAAAATTCCGCTTTATCGCCAACGCGAATTCCCAACGACGCTTGCTGATCATCCCCCAGCAGTTCTGCCTGCAAGGCCAGCGGCTCGCCTTTATCTTTTGCAAAAGGTGCCGGTAATGTCAGCTCGGTGTTTGCCAAATCGGCATCCACGTTGGCCTGTAAGGTGTAGCCGCCATCATCAAAAATCAGTTGCAGTGCCCCCGACCAAGCGGTGCTACCTTGATAGAAAGGTGCTAGCGGGTTATCCAGTTCCGGCGGCAACCGCGACAACTGCCAGTTGCCTTTGGCGTGAACGTTCACCGCAAATTTGTCATTAAGGTTGCCGGTATCAAAAGTAATCGTCGCTGGCTGACCGTACAGCAGGGCGGTAATGCCCTCACCGGTAACCACTTCGTTATGGAAGGAGACGATGCCGTTGACCTTATTGAGTTTTACCCCAGGCTTACGGATGAACACCGGCGTATCGGCAAATGCAACCTGTCCTTGTATATCAGCCGTGCCGCCGGCATAAAGTGGAATATCCAGTTTGAGTTTACCGTTGACGCTATCCTGAATTTTCACCGTATCCAACGTCGCGCCCACGCTATCTTTTAATGGTGAATTCAACATCACCGCCGCGATATCCCAGCCTTTGGCTGCGATATCAGCATCGACGAGCAAATGACTATGAACTTCTAAGCTGGGGATACTAACGTTGGCACCACTGATATCAATATTTTGTAGCTTACCCGCAAGCACTTTGATCTCCATTCGGGCATTTTCAAACAAGCCATCAATGGTTAAATCTTTCGTGCTTGGCCAGTCTGGCTGAAAAGCAAAACGTCCGTTTTCCATGGTAAAACCGGCCTGGAATATTCCACTATGATCGTCAAAGGGAAAGTTAGCCAAAGGCCCGCGCCATACCACCGCAGCGTTGTCACTGTGACCGGCTTTCAGCGCCTGTTCCAGATAGTGACTCAGGTCTTCACCCATTTGCCGTCGTGGGAAATACCGCCCGGCGTTATCCACCTTGTGTAACTGCACGGCTGCGGCCAACGCCATGGTGGCCTGATCACGTAAATCCAGTCGCAGTGACGTATCCAATTGCAGGTCTTCATTGCTAACCTGAAGATCTGAGACAAATAATTGCAGCGTATCGGTATCAAAACCGGCAGCGAAAGCTGCGCCGTCAAACGCCAACGGCGCCTTAAACTCTTTGGGAATCTCCAGCTGATAATGCTGCGATGGTAAGTCCGCATTGAGATAACCATTCCGCCAGCTGAGGCGTAAGTCCAGCGGCGCAATCCCCGGGATCTCGCTGACCGCTTTCCAGGTAAGCCCTTGTACCGGCAACGCTGCTTGTAAGTCGCCATCAGCACCGCGGTATAGGTTCAGCGGGCCCAAACTGCCCTGCGGGGTCATCGCCTGGATTTGCTGCAGCATCGCTTTGTCGACACCTGGCACTACCGGCAATAGCGGCATTAAGTTCGCCACCTGTATTTGACTCAGCTGCCCAAAAAACTGTTGCTGCTGCTTTTGCAGCTGGAGTTGCAACGGTTGCCAGGACTTGCCATTGGTTTTGAGTTGCAGATTGTGACTGTCTAGCCGCCAGCCACCTTGCTGCGGTTGCCAGCTTATACTGCCACCGGCGATATCGAATCGTTGTTGCTGATTATCTAAGGTCCACTGAAACCAAGATGGGCTAAATTGGACTAATCCTGACTGCAACGAGCGGTTGGCAAACTCGACCCAGCCCGCTAAGTTGATCACACCTTCCAGCGGGATATCGGCTAACCCCGGTTGTTTACTTTGCTGCGCTGACGCCCAGCGGCCAATATCCAGTGATTGTGCCTGTACATAAGCCTGACCGTGAATAGTGTCTGGTTGATAACCATCACCATTCAAATCGATGCGTAAAGTCAGGTGTTGCTGTGCCTGTTGTGAGTCATCAAGATACAGCGCGCCGCTGCCCTGATGCGATTGACCATGATTCTGCCAGCGCAGATCGCCAATATGGATGGGCCGATAATGGATCTCTTTGGATAACAGCTGCACCGTAGCATCACCAACGGAAAAGCGCTCCAGTTGTTCCAGCAGCAAAGAGTACAACCAATCCAGATTGCCGCCATGTTGGGGAGACGTATTGTCCGCGGCGGCCGCATTCAACTGATCCATGTCGAGCGCCAGTTTTACCCCGTCAAAGATGACATTTTCCACTTGCGGCTTGGCCGTGAGCAGGGTTTCCCAGAAATCTAATTTAACTTGGACATTCTGCACCACCAACGTGATTGGCAGATGTTCCTGTTTTGGCAATACCAGTTTTTCGATAGTGAGCGATGGACCATAAGCCTGCCAGTGCGCCGACAGTTGCCCCAGTTCGACACGGACACCGTAGTGTTGCGCTATGTAGGCGGTAACTTGCTGACGAGCCTGATCCAATTGCGGCAACAACCCCCGGATCAAGCTCACCAATAAAGCAAACAGCAGCAGTGAGACCGCCAGCATTTGCCAACAGAAACGACCAATCTTATAAGGGCTAAAGCGTAAATTCACTACACCATTACCACGTCATATTTGCTCTGCACATACATGGGTTCACATTGAATACGTACCCGTTTACCGATATACACTTCCAGCTCGGCGACTGTATGTGCCTCGTCTGCCGACAACACTTCGTAGACCGCAGGCGCACAATAGATAAGAAACTCATCGGCCTGATAGGTTCGATTCAAGCGGATAATTTCCCGGAAAATATCAAAGGACACGGTTTCAACCGTTTTCATCGTGCCGGTACCGCGACAAGCCGGACACTCACCGCAAAGAACATGCTCCAGGCTTTCCCGGGTACGTTTGCGGGTCATTTCCACCAGTCCTAAACCGGAAAAACCAGAGCCAGAGATATTGGTTTTCACTCTGTCGGCGCTGAGTGCAGAGGTCAGGCTACTAAGCACCCGCTGTTTGTGTTCCTCTTTCATCATATCAATAAAGTCGATAATGATGATGCCCCCCAGATTTCGCAGACGCAGCTGACGAGCGATGGCCTGAGTGGCTTCGAGATTGGTATTAAAGATGGTTTCTTCCAGATTGCGATGCCCCACAAAACCGCCGGTGTTGATATCTACTGTCGTCATCGCTTCGGTCTGATCGATGATCAGATAACCACCGGATTTAAGCTCGACTTTGCGCTCCAGCGCCCGCTGGATCTCATTTTCTACATCATAAAGATCGAAAATGGCTGCTGGACCGCTGTAATGCTCAATCTTGCCCGCCACATCGGGCATAAATTCTTGGGCAAACTGCAGCAATTCTTCATACGTGCTTTGTGAGTCCACTTGCACCGAGTCTAGATCCACTCCGACAAAATCCCGGACAATCCGCACTGGCAAGGCCAAGTCCTGATACAGTAAAGTGGCCCCTTGGCGTTTACGACGCTCACTGACTTTGGCCCACACCCGCCGCAAAAATGCGGCATCCTGCGCTAATTCTTCTGCGCCTACGCCCTCTGCTGCGGTGCGGATAATAAAACCGCCATCAGCGTCGACGAACGGCAATGCAATCTCCTTGAGACGCGCGCGCTCGTCTTCGGATTCAATCCGCTGCGATACCCCCACATGACTGGAGCCCGGCATAAATACCAGATAGCGAGAAGGTAAAGTGATATCTGTGGTTAATCGTGCGCCTTTGGTGCCCAATGGATCTTTTACCACCTGCACCATGATGTCCTGGCCCTGGCGTACCAGCTCGGCAATATTACGCACCACAAAATTGCCTTTTTCGGCATCAGCAACACATTCGGTATGTGGAAAGATATCAGAGGCATGTAGGAATGCGGCTTTATCTAGGCCGATATCGACAAATGCGGCTTGCATCCCTGGCAACACCCGGCTGATTTTGCCTTTGTAAATGTTGCCAACCAAGCCACGTTTCATGCGCCGTTCAATGTGCACTTCCTGCAGCACGCCGTGTTCCACCAGCGCGACTCGGGCTTCGGTAGGTGTCACATTGATCAGCAGTTCTGATCCCAGCTTGCCGGGAAGCCGCTGTTTCACTTCACTGCTGTGTTTCACATTAAGCCCTTATTGAAAGTCGATAGGATGATTTTATCGTTAGCAGGCGGGGAAATCTGCCAGAAATTGCGATTTTATGTCAATGTGGCCTTACAGCAGCTGCATCTTTTGTAACAAGATTCTGGTCTCCACCAGTGGCAATCCTACCACAGCAGAATAACTGCCGTTGATACGGGAAATAAAACTTCCGCCCAGCCCCTGTATACCATAGGCACCCGCCTTATCCATAGGCTCGCCACTGGCAACATATGCGGCAATTTGTGCTGCCGTCATATTGCTAAACGTCACTGTGGTTGCGACCAATGCCGACTCAGTGCAGTGCCCATCAGTAACCGCCACCGCCGTCATGACCTGATGTTCGCGGCCACTCAGTTGACTAAGCATTGCTATCGCTTCTTCAGCATCAGCGGGCTTACCGAGGATATTATCGTCGACAACAACGATGGTGTCGGAACCTAATGCGACAGTATTGGGGTGTTGCCAGCGGTTGAGTCCTGCTGCGGCCTTTTCTGTGGCTAAGCGCATGACAAAAGTGGCCGCGGCTTCTCCCTGATGACGCGACTCATCAATATCCGTGGCGAGTACATCAAAGGAAAAGTTCGTAACTCCCAGTCCCAGTTGCGCCAGTAATTCACGGCGACGGGGCGAGGCTGATGCCAACAACAATTTTTTCATTATCGAACCTTGTAACGACGCCGAAACCGCCGCAGCACCCAATATATCCAGGGCCACAGCACCATGCCCGAAACCACGGGCAGCAATTGCTCAAGGTCAAATTCGCTGTGGAAAATAATAAACTGCAGCCAGAAGACAATCAGATGATAGAGCAACAGTAAGAAAGCGATAATCAATGCCTGTTGCCATACGGAAAAATTGCGTAACTTCTGATAGTTAACAACTATGATGTAGATGATCAACGAAAAAGTCAGCGACCGGATACCGAGGTAAGCGCCCAACAATACGTCCAATATGGTGCCCAAGACCCACGCGGTCAGGATGTTATAACGGTGCGGCAATGCCATTGCCCAATAGATCATCACCAGCAATAACCAATCAGGACGGGATGCTTCAACCAGTTCCGGCACCGGCATAATCTGGAACAACAAGCCGATTAACATCGAGAACCACACCACTAAACTGCCGCGAGTATTTTCCAGCATCATGGCGTTTCTCCCTTGGTGTCAGCGTTAACTGCCGGCACCGCATCCTCTTTGTTAACTGGAGCAGAATGCTGTTCTGGCCAGATCAGCAGCAGATAACGGATGCGATCCAATGCTGCCATTGGCTGCGCCATCACTTTCAGATAGCTTTGACCATCATCATCCTTTACCGAGATCACCCGTGCGACCGGGTAACCTTCCGGAAAGCGATTGCCAAGACCTGAAGTCACGAGCAGATCACCAACTTTGATATCGGTGCTTTTCGGCACATAACGTACCTCAATTTCATCCACTTCACCGGTACCATTGGCGATCAGTCGCACATCATTACGGGTGATCCGCACCGGGATCCCCTGCTCAGGATCCGACAGCAATAACACCCTTGCGGTGAGCTCACTGACCTGAACCACCTGACCAACAATTCCCTGCGCGTCCACTACCGGTTGGCCGACGAACACCCCATCGCGAACACCATGGTTGATCACCACGTATTGATGGAAAGGATCTGATGCCACTTCCATCACTTCGGTCACCATCTTGCGCGAGTCCATATGAACCGGCGACCCTAGCAGCGCGCGCAGGCGTTCGTTTTCCTGACGCAGATGTTCAAAACGTTGCAACCGTTCGCTCATCAGCAACTGTTGCCGCATCAGTTCCTGGTTTTGGGTTTGCAACATATCGCGGGTAGCAATGGCTTCAGAACCCCAATCCAGCAGGAGTCCCGGCACATTGGCGAGGTATTGAATAGGACTGAGAAGGGACGCGAGTGATTGTCGAACTGGCTCTAATCGATTACTGGTCAACAGCAATACCACCGACAGAATAACTGCCAGTGTCAGACGAAACTGATTGGACACACCACGGACAAAAATAGGTTTCATCACAAAAACCAAGGCGGTGATTTCACCGCCTTGTTTATCGACCTATCAGGTCTCTTCCGAGAACAGGTCGCCGCCGTGCATATCAATCATCTCAAGCGCTTTACCGCCACCGCGAGCCACGCAAGTGAGAGGATCTTCTGCCAGCATGACTGGAATTCCAGTTTCCTGCATCAGCAGCCGGTCGAGGTCACGTAACAACGCGCCACCACCAGTGAGCACCATACCGCGCTCAGAGATATCAGAAGCCAGTTCTGGTGGTGATTGTTCCAGGGCCACCATCACGGCACTCACAATACCTGACAGCGGCTCTTGCAGCGCTTCAAGGATTTCATTGCTGTTAAGCGTGAAGCTTCTAGGTACACCTTCTGCCAGGTTGCGACCACGTACTTCAATCTCCAGCACTTCATCACCTGGATAAGCAGTGCCGATAGTGTGCTTGATACGCTCTGCGGTCGCCTCACCGATCAGGCTGCCGTAGTTACGACGAACATAGTTGATGATCGCTTCATCAAACTTATCACCACCGATACGGACGGAAGAAGAATACACCACGCCATTCAGGGAGATAATAGCAACTTCTGTAGTACCACCACCGATGTCAACGACCATAGAACCAGTCGCTTCGGATACTGGTAAACCAGCGCCGATCGCCGCGGCCATGGGTTCTTCAATCAGATAAACTTCGCGGGCACCGGCCCCCATAGCGGATTCTTTAATGGCACGGCGTTCCACCTGTGTTGCACCAACAGGTACACACACCAGCACGCGTGGGCTTGGACGGAAGAAGCCGTTGTTGTGCACCTGTTTAATGAAGTGCTGCAACATCTTCTCAGTCACGTAGAAGTCGGCAATCACGCCGTCTTTCATAGGACGGATCGCCTGAATATTTCCCGGTGTTCTACCGAGCATCTGTTTAGCTTCCATCCCTACAGCGGCAACAGATTTCTGACCGGAACTATTACGCTCAGCGCGGATCGCCACTACAGAGGGTTCATTCAGCACTATGCCTTCGTTACGTACATAAATAAGTGTGTTGGCTGTACCCAGGTCGATCGAAAGATCATTAGAAAAAATGCCACGCAGCTTTTTGAACATGTAACTTGCCTGTATTCTGTGGAATCAGAAGAGAAGGATTTTAAAATCAGCTAACTTTATCAATGCCACCCCCATACCACAAGCTTTGCTGACCCAACATTTGCGAATATTCGGATTTTTTTTAACTCGAGTCATGATGGTGGCCGATGACAATATTCAGTACTGTAAAACTTGGCGGATTTAGCGCTAGTTATTTGGCAGAGTCAAGTTATTTACCGACAGCTTAACTACGCTCATCTGACTTCGCGCCAGTTAATAATCCGGTCATTGCCACGATAGCGACCGAAATAAGCACTGGATCTGGGGTCAAGTAATTCCTTGTTTACACCATTCCAGTTCCAATACCATTGCAGCCATTCCGGCACGGGTAAAGGCGCGGTGACTTTACCCCGATAAGCACCATTGGCCTGCCACAGTAGCTCAAATTGACCACCGCTAACGGCAGCGTCGCCGCCACGGCTGATGCTTTGACCACTGCTTAATGCTGGATCAAACACATAGCCTAGCGCTGCATTGTCACTTTGCGTCACCAATGTTGAGGTCACGGTACTGCAGCTATCACTGGTATTTTGTTGCCAATTGCTGCCATTCCAGTATTGCGACTGGCCTGTCATCGACAGTGTCTGGTTTTCCGGGCCATAGGTGTTAGCCACGACAATGCGGCCATGACGCATATCCAGGGGACCCAGTTGCTGAGATACGCAATCAGCGGCGGTCTGACAATCACCTGCGGATGTCGCATTCATGTCGGGCGATAACATCGGCACACTATCGCTGTCGCTGACGTCAACCCCAAGGATCAGATGACTAAAGGGGCCATCGACACCCGGGGCGGTTGTCCGAGCAAAGGTTGGGGTTCCCGCGTAAGTCAGGCTACCGAGCTGCCAGCTCGTGCTGAGACTGCTCAAACGTCCAGAGAGATCAACACCATCATCATTGTTTTCTGCATGCAATACCGGCACACCTTTCGCAAACGCGTCAATGTAGTTGCTGGTTTTGGTACCTGCACTATTCAGTGCCGTCAGGGTAAAACTGAGTGAAAACGGTTGGTCCATGTAGCTAAAGGAGCCACAACTGTTGCTCATCGCCACACTGGTTAATTCAAATGCAGCAGGATAAAAGCGCCCAATTGCCACTGAATAAGCCGGGGCAAGTACAAAGGCATTACTGCCAAGATAAGTTTGGTCGCTGTAGGCGCTAAAACTGAATACACCTACCTCGCTGACACTCTGATTAACTAACGTCCCAGCAGTACCCGCATGTTGATCGTAACTGCTGACCCCCAAGCTACCTGGAAGCCCGCCAGTTGGTGCAACTAACTGATGACCCAGTGAGACATTGGCCATCGCAAAAGAGGGGGTATCAGCATTGTCACAGATGTCGGTATCACCATCTGACTGCCAGGCTTTGGCGGTGACGATTAACGGGAAGCTGGCTCCGGCTTTTTTGTAGGCAGCACAGGTTGCATAATCGGCATTTGTGCACTCAGCATTACTTTCTTGCGGTGTAACACACAACCCCACTGGAAAACTGACAAACTCGTCAGCGCCGCTCACGTCCATTCCTGCATCATCGCCGCTACCGAGATACTGCGCGTTAAGTTGCATTTTACCGGCATCTGCGTAGTTCACACTCACCGTTGCTTGGCCTGAGCTATTAAACGTCAGCATCTGACTGCTGGCAGTCGCAGAGGATGTGGCAATGGTTTGGTTGTTCACGGTCATCGGTTGCGGCGTATAACCGCTGAAACTGGCGGGATTGATATAGTCGCTCCAGAAACGGATAGCTTTGCTGCCCACAAAAGCGGGGATACACTGCTGACTGCTGTCATCTTTTTTAACCGCACTGATGAGCACGGTTGCTGGCTTGGCGGCAAGTTTATCTGGTACATCAAATACCAAACCCGCTTCCGCAAAACTCATGGTACAGGCCGCTGTAGTTGCCGTGCCACTACCGGCAACACATAACGTATTGCCTGTTGCGGTGGGAGTAGAATCTGCAATGCCAATCGTAATAGGTGCAGTATCATTTTTCTTTAACTGAATCGTGGCGACACCATCGGTAAAAGAAAGCCCATTACCCCCAACCCAATACCCATTACTGACAGCAGTCGGGCTGACACTGGCATTAATAGTCCCAGTGTAATAACTGCTGCAACTGCTGTCTTTACATGCGTAAACAGTGATGGTTTCCGGAGCGCAGACTAAGGGTGATGACGCATAATGCAGTTCAAAATGATCGATAGTGTCAGTACTTTGTTGGGTACACATACCGCCGAAATCGGCCTGTTCCACTACGCTAAGATCAACCGTAATCGAATTCCCTTTTGGATCTAAGATGCCGCCCGCGGCAATTGCACCATCGAGCTTAAAGCTACCATTAACGGTAGCTCCGGGCGCCAAATACAGGATGCCATTGATATGCGAATCACCCTGGATATCCAAATTATGACGAATGTAGATTATCAGGTTGGCACCACTGTCTAAGGTATTAAGATTGGCATTTCTCAATGACAGATTGTCAAAATATAAACGTGTAGATATGCCTGATACGCTTAATTGATCGTCTGAACTGCCATTACCAATGACCGAACCATTGGCATAGTTATAATCACCAGCCGTAAAGGAGCATGGTGAGCTTTTTGTGCAACTCAGGTCGCCCAAACTACTGCCTAGCGATGATGGTGGATATAAACCATAAGGTGAGTGTTCACCAGTGGGTGGATCAGTGAAAATGGATTCGCAGCTGGGGACTGTTACAAGCGAGCCATATGCAGCATCGTTTACCTGACTGTTGGAATTCATCAGCAAATTTTTACTGGTGATACGCCCATTCACTACGTCTGAGCTGTTAACGGTGACGGTTCCATCACTATAAATGTAACCGTTAAAGACAATATTGCTGCTATTAAAGGTCACCGAATCATAAGCGATCAGCGTCAATAAATTAGTTGCCTGCGGATTAATCTGAGTAGCAGTGCCAACGTTTACCGCATTTTTCACGAATAACCTGACATTGCCATTGAGATTAATGGTATTAGCGGAGCCGTTAAACGTAAGTGATTCAACCCAATAATCACCCGCGGCGAGATTCACCGTCGTACCATTTAACGTCAGGCTTTTGATGTAATACACACTGTTATCGGAGGAAAAATTCAAGGTACAGCCACTACGATTGAAATTCAGCGACCCAAAATTTTGCTGCCCCCCCGTTCCCAGCGTTATCCCGCCATCACAACTATCGTAATTAACCCCGTTGGTATCAGTTGAGCTAATAAATTGATTATTGGTTGCGCTTAAGTTCAGTCCCGCAATATCTTCCTTTGAAATACTGCAATCTGACCGCGTTCCCAACCCTGTGTCACAATGTAAGCCACCTACACTCGGATTAAAGGTACTGGCACAATAGTTAAGCGCTACACCGCCGGTGCCATTAATGTGAGCTCCTTGGTTTACGGTAATCTGTGCGCTGTTCTGGCAGATACTGCCAATACCGTGATGACCTTGCACGACAGCGGGAAACAGCTTAGCGTAATTAATGGTCTCAAACGCAGAAGCGGTAACAGGCAAGAACAACAGTAGTAATAGCCAGCAGAATCTAGTCACGGGCCTCAACCTCCACACTGCGATTAACGCGTAAACACTGATTGCTTGCACCATCACAATTACCGGTTTCACACACAGCGGTGCTGCGCACAATATATTGGGTGACATCATCGGCCGTTTGGCTGACACAACTCAGAGATACACGGCAGCCATGAAACCCTGTTACATCTGGCGGAGCCCAGCTTGCGCCAACCGCGGCACAACCGCTGCTTGTTCCGGTAACAGGAAATAATTTTGCCAACGCCGCGTCAGCGCCACTATTGGCCGCATTAAAAGCCCGCAAACTCCAGACTTCAATATTGATGCCTTCATCAGCATTGCTGCCAATACGCAATAATGCTGCCGCCAATATCGACATCACCACTATCACAAAAATCGCAATCACCAGAGCGCTGCCCTGCTGGCGCGAATAGCGCTGGCATTGCAAGAGTTTATGGGACATTGAACACCTGCACCTGGTGCTGATATGTGAAGGACTCTCCCAGAATACTGAATCGGGGATGCAGCTGTACAATGGCGTTGTTGGTTAAACTGGCCGGAGCCAAGGCCAGGGGTAATTCTGTGGCAAAATCATTGCTGAGATCTTCAGCCATCAACACGCCGGTAGTAGCCGGTGGCAAAGGCTGCGTCGCAGCGTATCCATAATTGTCATAACGACGGATCTGACCACTAGCAAAAAAACAGTAACTGACCGGTTGTTCTGCTGCATACCAACGTTTGCCGGGAGAGGCTTCGGCAAAACTTACGGTACTATTGAATACAATCTCGGTAACGGCACCAGTTGTTGAGAAGCTTTTTATATCGAAACGCTTGCCATTGGTTGCAGCATAAACATCCGCATTGGAAAGGGGATACACCAGCAGTTGCATGCCATTTTGCAAAGACGTTTGCGGCGTAAACACGCGCATAGTATTGCTGCTGTTATCTGGTGTCTGAGGCAGACTCAGATAACTTCCCGCAACACTTACCGGCAAAAATTCCAAACATTGAACGCTACCATTATCTGCGAGACGCACACTGCCCGGAACGGCATTCTGTAACTCCCGCGTCATGCGCGCCAGAACAAAACGACTGCTGCCGATGATGCGATCCACCGCGCTGGAATCCATAAAGATGCGCGTACCAAAGATGACAAAACTGCTGATGCCAACCACCAAAATGCCCAGGATGATAATCACGGTTACTAATTCGACCAGCGTAAACCCTTTGGCGTTATGCATCAGTAGTTACTCCTGAGCGCATTAAACTGGATAGCTTCGCCTGCGGGCGTTGTAACTGTGATGGTAATCAGCTTACTGATTTTCGGATCATCACTGCTGATGTTGACAACCAAGCCATAGCCTGGGTAAGTATCGTGATAAGTCTGACCGCTATTAAGCATCTCTGAATTTTCGTTCAGACCATCATAATCATCCACAATACTGTAATTATCGCGATTCTTTACTGTATGACTGATGGAACAAGGATTATCAGCCTGGCTACCGCACGCTGGCACACCGCCGAAGCCAGTATTTTTATCATAGGTTTTACCCCAGATTTCATTCAGTACTGAACCTGCCAGTTCGCTGGCACGCACTCGTTGTAAGGTGGCGGCCGCGCGGTCACTCTGCGGAAACAACACGCTGGTCAGCAACACCATCACAATACTCAACACCGACATACCGATGACCAGCTCAATCAATGTGAAGCCTTGCCGCTCAGCCTTCATGGATATAGCCCTCAGACTCAATGGCAATCCCCAGCGTTTCATCCGCAATCACCTGCAAGCAGGCGCCGCTACAGCTTAGGCTTCCGGGTAAAAAGGTACTGCGACCATCGCTATCGAACTGGATGGAAAATGTCGCATTATTGTGAAATTCAAGGTGTGAATAACCACGAAACCATCGAGTATTATCTGGGTGCGGATCATTATCAGGAGGGTCTTCATCTGTGGGTTCACTAAAAATCAGGGTATTACAATCACTTTGCAGATGATCAACCCGAAAACCCGTGTCATTAACCTGCAGCCGATAACAACGATCGGGATTATTCACGGCGAGCATCTGCGCGCGTCGCAACTCACTGATAACTTGCTGCCGTAAGGCATAGGCGCTGTACGAGCCAGCGCCGATGAATCGAGGTAACACCACCATCGACAGAATTGCCAGCAGCAGAATTGTCACCACGAGCTCTATTAATGTGAACCCGAGCTGTCGCTTTGGCAGGTTTAAGTTTGTAGGAAAGATCATTTGCACGATTTAATTCCTTAACTCAACTGCCTAATGTTTGACAATTACTTATCAGCAGCCAGTGGTAACTGATGATACTGACACAGTTCCACTTTCATTTTTATATTCAACGTAACATGTACCTATCGCTGAGTTTCCATATGGGAAAAAATCAATGATATTTGTGCTTTCACTGTACTTCCAATCTGCGGAAGATGTCGTATCAGTGCTTGCAACAGCCTTAATATCCAATAAATTCGCGAGTGAGCCTGTCCATATAGCTTGAGCATGACCTATATCTAATAGAACTGTATTAGTATTACTCCCATCAATGCTGATAGTTGGATTTTCAGATCCTGCAGTTTTATTGTTACCCGCGATAAGCGATTTAGAGTAAACCATCGAATCCGCCCCTTTAATGGCAGCCTCCAAACCTTTAACAGTAGAAGCTCTGGCATCAGACTGCAGATTAATAAACTTAGGTGCTGCGACAACGGCCAGGATCCCCAGGATGATGATCACGACGACTAATTCGATCAATGTAAAACCTTGTTGCTTTCTCATAAAAAAACATCCCTTAAGCATTTATAAAAATATTAATTGGTAAAACTCAATACCTGGCCGGTACCCGGATTATAGGTAATGCCTTTAGCACCCGAGGTGGTCAAATCTGGGGTAGGCGTTGGCACACCGCTGGTTTGATTCAGTGTCAATGAAGACACCTGATAGAACACACACAAATCTAGATTGCTGACAACGGTACCGCTGATAGAGGTGGCGCTGCCGCCCTGACCGCTCATCACCTGCACCACATAACGCTGATCTTGCGCATTCTGGGTAGCCAGCACGTTCTTTGGCGCACTTTGTAGCACGTTATTGAACACTTCCTGACAGCTAGAACTCGACATTCCCGTTACTGAAGTATTGGTCAAGCCAGTCGGATAACCAAAACGCGTATCCAACGCAATACTGGTGCCATCCAGCGTCACCGTATTATTACGACGACCATCAACTTCCCATTGGGAACGTACAAAGGCGACTGCCGTGGCCAAACCACCAGTGACGCCTTCAAGACTGGCATTCTCAGCATCGTCGGTTACGTTAAGAAAACGTGGAATAGCCGTCGCCGCCAACAGCCCCAGTATCACGATCACGATGACCAGTTCAATTAATGAAAAACCTTGTACATTCCGTTTCATCTAAGACTCCTTTTCAACAGGAAGCTCAATTTTATCAACTATATATTTAATTGCATCACTGTTCTGTCTGCGCCGTCAAAAAAATGACTCTTCCAGTCGACAATTGATAGTTAATGCGTTGCCCCGAACTACCACGATACTGACATTCTTTAGTATCTGTTTGATAACTCACGTCTAATCCGGCCTGAACCGCTGAAGCTCCTAACAGTTGCAGCCACAGTTGATCGCATCCGGTGACATCCAAAGTTACCGGTAACGGCCAGCCACCTTTGTCCATCAGCAGTGACTCGTGTTGACTGGTCGCTTCTGGCAGTTGCCAGTCAGCCTTTAACATGGCCGGCTTGCCCTGTGTCAGCCATTGCGAGCGCACCATTGCCAGCAGATTCAACAAGCGATTATGTTCAACCTGTAATCCATTATCTGCCACCTGTTGCAGCCCATTAAAATAGCGGCTGCCAAGAATGCCCAGAAACAATAACAACAACACCACGGCAATCAGCTGGCGGAACACCGACATCAAATCATCATCAGCGCTGCGCTGCGGCCCTGCCATTAATGGCCACCTTTGACCACACTGAGCATATCCCACATTGGCAGATAGATGCCCAATGCCAGTACCAGCACAATCGCCGCCACAATGCCGATCAGAATCGGCTCCAGTTTGGCGGTAAGGTTCTTCAAATCAAAATCCACTTCACCTTCATAGAAGTCAGCAGCGTCATTTAACAGTTGATCAATCTGACCGGTTTCTTCACCGACAGCAACCATTTGCAATACCAGCGGCGTAAACAGGTGGCTGGCATTCGATACCCGCAGCATCGACTCCCCGGCCTCAATCCCGCGGCGCATGTCGACGATTTTGTCATGCATGTAACTGTTATCCACCGCATCGGCGACCAAACTTAGCGCCTGCGTCATCGGCACGCCTGCGGTGAGCATCATGGCGAAACTCCGACAATAGCGGGCGAGCGTGGAACGTTCAATAATCGAACCGACGGCAGGAATATGTAACTTCCATTGATCCCACTGCTTTTCACCGGATGCTGTGTTGTGCCAATAACGGATTCCCAACACTACCGCCAGCAAGCCAACGAGCAACAACGGCCAGTAATGCACAAATAGGTTGGAGGTTCCGATAAGGATGCGGGTGGGCAGCGGTAACTCCGCGTGAAATCGCGCGAACATCTCGGCAAATTTGGGGATGACCATGATATTGAGGATCACCAATGCCAGCGCCACTGCGATCAGCACAAACATAGGGTAACGCGTTGCGGATTTGATCCGACGGCGGGTTTCCTGTTCGCGATCGATATACACAGATAACTGCAGGAACGCATCTTCCAGCATGCCGGTGTTTTCGCCAACATGAACCATCGACACAAACAGCGCATCAAACACATCAGGATGATGATTCATCGCCGATGACAACGTACGCCCGGCGGTCAGTTGTTCTGATACATCCTGTAGGGCTTCTTTCATCCGCTTGGAGTGAGTAGTCTCAGACAAGCCAGCAATCGCGCGTAAGATTGGGATGCCGCTGCGCGTCAGCGAATACATCTGCCGAGTAAAAATCTGTAACTCATCCAATCCGACTTTGCGGCGCAACAGACTGGCAAAATCCAGCTGCTGCTTGGGCTTAATCTCCTTCAGTTGCAAGGGGATCACCGCGCGAGACATCAGCAAGTCGGCAGCCGCACTCTCTGACGCCGCTTCTAGCTGGCCGCTAACTGCGGCGCCGTGACCGTCTCTGCCACGATATTCATATAGTGCCATCAGCGGCCCTCATCCCGAGACTGTAGTGCCTGCGCCAGTGATTTAGGATTGTCGGTAACATCTTCCACCAGCTTAGCGACTTCTTCGATAGTTGTAAGTCCACGCTGCAGGTATTCCAACGCCGACGCTAATAGCGGCGTAAACAGCGGACTGGCTTTTG
This sequence comes from Shewanella sp. A32, assembly GCF_029167175.1. NCBI lineage: Bacteria > Pseudomonadati > Pseudomonadota > Gammaproteobacteria > Alteromonadales > Shewanellaceae > Shewanella > Shewanella sp. A32. The sequence continues at coordinate 43,209 of NZ_JARFTS010000019.1, read as the reverse complement.
CAGCATCGGCAAATACCTGCGGATTACCAGTACGCATCGCGTCGATCATCGCTTCATCGAGTTCCAGTAATTCAAACACGCCGATACGCCCCCGATAACCGGTACCGGAACAACTCTGGCAACCGGTACCAATACGGAAAGTGGCTTCACTAAAATCCTGCTGACTGACACTGGCAAGCCAGGCGCGCTCTTGCGGCGACGGCTGATAAGGTATTGCACAGTTTTTACACACGCGCCGCACTAAACGCTGGGCAATGATGACTCGCAGTGCGCTTGCCACCAGATAACCGGCGGCCCCCATATCCAGCAAGCGCAAGGCGCTGGTGATGGCGTCATTGGTGTGCAGTGTGGACAACACAAAGTGACCGGTCAGCGCACCGCGCAAACCGATTTCCACGGTTTCGCGGTCACGCATTTCGCCGACCATGATAATGTCCGGATCCTGACGCAACGTGGTTCGCAGTACGTTGGAAAAATCCAGCCCAATCTTATGGTTGACCTGCACCTGGTTGATACGCGGCAACTGATATTCCACGGGGTCCTCAACAGTAATAATTTTACTCTCGGCTTTGTTGAGTTCGCTGAGAATGCCGTAAAGTGTGGTAGTTTTACCGCTACCGGTAGGCCCGGTGACCAGTAACATACCATGAGGCCGTTTTATCTGCCGTCGCACCCGGTTAAGAATTGCCGGAGGCATCCCGGTTTCATTGAGGGTCAACAATCCGGCTGATTGATCCAGCAAACGCATTACCACGGATTCGCCGTGTGTGATCGGCATGGTGGACATACGGATATCAATCTGGTGGCCTTTAATTTCGATATGAAAACGACCGTCCTGTGGCAGGCGCTTTTCTGAGATATCCAACCCCGCCATTAGCTTAAGTCTTAGTACCAGCGCTGAGGCAATATTGACTTCCTTCAGCACGGTCTCCTGCAGCAGACCGTCGACACGCTGGCGAATGCGCAATGACTTGTCGCCAGGTTCAATATGAATATCGGAAGCACGCACTTGCACCGCATCTTCAAAAATGGTCTGCAACAACTTAACGACGGTGGTTTCGTTATCGCTGTCACCTTGCGTCAGCGTCGCGAGATCAAACTGTTCGTCAGCGGCGTATTCTTCTTCCAACTGCCCCGCCATTTCCGCGATATGGCCGGTCAGGCGATACAGGTTATCAAATGCATCGAACAGCTGTTGCTCTTTGACCACGGCTAATGTCAGACGTCTGGGGGCCAGTAGCAGCTCCAGTTCATCCAACGCCTGCAGATCAGCAGGATCGCTCATTGCCACCTGCACTGAGTCGCTGGTTGCCGAGATCACCAAGGCCCGAAAGCGTCTGGCTTGCCCTTCGGTGAGCAGATTGACCACGCTTGCAGGAATCGCCAGGCGACTGATATCCATCAGCGGAATATTCAGCTGCTGCGACAAAAATTGCAGTAGCTGATCCTCAGAGATGTAAGCCATATCAATCAGCGTACGCCCGAGCTTGCGGCCGGTTTTCTTCTGCTCCGCCAGTGCACTCAGTAACTGTTCTTCCGTGATGATCTGTTCCTGAACTAACAGGTCACCAAGGCGCATTTTCAGCTTTGGCTTCACTGGCTATCTCCTATCTGGGCGATTCGGTTTTCTATATAAGCTCGAGCTTCCACTGACAAATTATCTCGTTTTAATGCGTCACGGTAAGCGTCAGCGGCAGCAGGGTAACGCTGTCCAGCGTCCAATCCGTGCGCCAGCCCCAGCCACCAGCGGCCATCATTGGGGGCGGTTTCAATCAGCTTACGATAACTTTGCTGCACCAGCGGCCAATTTTGGTTTTCCTGCCCAAGTTTGGCTAACGTCAGCCACTTATCGGTGGCGAATCCCGAGTCATCAGCAATGTGATGCAAACTGGCGGTGGCCGCTGCTGTTTTGCCCTGTGCCGACTGCACGCGGCCAAGCAGCAACCATAACTGCTGTTGCGTGGGATAAGCGCTGACGCCAGTTTGCAGCAACTCTTCGGCTTGTGGCAATTGACCACTGCCATAATAAAGTGCCGCCAGTTGTGTTCTGGCTTGATGCAGTGCCGGATAAATCTCAAGCGCTCGCTGAAATGCAGCGACTGCGGCTTCCAAATCGCCATTTTGCTGCGCTGACATGCCATGTTGATACTGCTTTCGGGCTAACTGCTCGGGAGTCAGTTTCACTTCCGTAATTTGCATCTGTTGCGGCTTCGCGGTAGCGACACTTGCCTTCGCCGCGACAGTAGTGTTCTTAACGGATGAGGATGCAGCTTGCGATTTAACGGGGGTTAACCCTGTGGTTTTTACCGTGTGTTCAATGGCGACGTCAGGCACGCTTTGTGTAGTTTCTGTCGCACTTGCGCGCGGTGATGGCAAAATCTTTGCGGCCTCAGCAACCGCCTCATCAGCAGTTACTGGCTCAGCAGACGGAGCGGCTAGGGTTGAACTAGTCGCATCAGTGATACCTGCCGGTGACGCGTCAGCCGCCTTGTCGGCGACAACCGGTGACACATTCGGTAACGCAGTTGGCTCTATGCCTTTAGACGCGAATGGGACAGCCGCTGTATGGGTACTGGCAATGACGGCTGGCAGATTGCCAGAAGCTGGCTTCGCCCCGATTTGGCGCCAGCCATACCCCCCTGCGGCTACCAACACTACGCCAATGGCGACGCCAATGAAGATGCCACGCCAAGAAGCTGTAGCCGATACAGTGGTTGTCGTTGTGTTGGGGATCCCTCGCAAACTATGAGGTTGCTGGCGTTTATCGAGATCTTTCAACATCTGATTGACGACACTCACCATGCCACTCCTTTTAATAGTCCGACGGCGACTAATAACACCAGCACTACAGTCCCGGTCCATAACCAGCGCCAATCAGACGCGTGAGTGGCATCTTCGGTATCGGCAATGGCGGCGCGCAAGTGCTTATCACTGACTTGCTCGAGGCCAGCACCATAACTCAATAACAAGGCTTTGTGCGCTAACACATTAATGAGTCGCGGGATCCCTCTTGAGGCTTGCGCCAATAATTTTTGCGCTCTTGGGTTAAACAAGGGGCGGCCCTGATAACCTGAAACTGCTAACCGATGCCGTAAATAAGCGCCAACTTCTTCCCGCTGCAACGGACGCAGTTGATAACTAAAAGTGATACGTTGCCGTAGTTGGCGAAATGCCGGTTGCGCCAGCCGCTGATCCAGTTCCGGCTGACCAAATAACACCACCTGCACCAACTTACGTTGCTCAGTTTCCAGATTGGTAAATAAGCGCAGCGCCTCCAGACTATCATCCGGCAACGCTTGAGCTTCATCGAGGATCAGCACAATCTTTTTATCCTGGGCGCTTAGTGCTAACAGTTGTTGCTGGATCAGACCGGTCAGATGTAACTGGTCACGCACTTCATCCAACACAATTCCCAGTTCCTGAGCCACTGCCGCACGCAACTCCTGAGGACTGAGATAAGGATTGGGCAACCAAGCGCAGACAAATTCATCCGAAAGTTCATTGAGTAACTTGCGGCAGATTAAGGTTTTACCGGTGCCGACTTCGCCAGTGACTTTGATAAAACCTTCGCCGGTTTGCAGCGCGACCTGTAACACCTGCAATGCCTCGACATGCGGCGCTAACCCGAAAAAAAATTCGGTATTCGGAGTCAGGGCAAACGGCATGCTATGCATACCAAAGTGCTGCAAATACATGACACCTCAGCCTGTTAGTTACTCTGCGGATACCAGCGATTTAGCAACGACTGGGATCGTTTTAGCTCCTGTTTCCAGGTATCCCCCTCTACGACAGTGGGCTTTAACAAGATCACTAATTCTGTCTTCTCGACCGCTTTTACCTTGTTAGTAAACAGCTGCCCCATTAACGGAATATCGCCCAGCAAGGGCACTTTAGAGACCTTCTCAGAAGTGTCACTCTTCATGAGTCCGCCAATCACAACCACATCGCCGGACTTGGCGCGGATGACCGTATCAGACTCGCGAATTTCACTCTGCGCTAACGGCAGATCCAACGTTGAATCCCCGACTTGAATGCTTTTTTGCTGGTCATTCACTTCGGTCACCGACGGGTGGACATGCAGTAACACATTGCCGTCATCATCGATTTGCGGCGTGACGTCCAGCGCAATCCCGGAGAAAAATGGGGTTAACTGAACATCCGGGGTGGTCACAGAAGTTGATGAACTGGCCACGGTGGTAGACGACACATCAGTGACATAATACTCATCGGTACCGACTTTAATCACCGCCTTCTGATTATTAGAGGCGGTGACACGGGGACTGGACAACACATCCACATCCCCCTGAGTATCCAGTAAGGTAATCAAGGTCGAAAAATCAGCGCCCGTCAGTGACAATGAGGTCACGCCACCCAGTGTTTTGGAGATGGTGTCGCTGAAAGACCCGGCACTGGTATTAAAGCTGACTTTGGTATTGCCGTTACCCAATGCACTGCCGAGCACGTCCTGCCACTGAATGCCCTGTTGATAACCATCGGACAACCGCACTTCGAGAATTTTGGCTTCCAGAATCACCTGCCGTTGCAGATGCTCCTCGGATTGCTTGAGGAAGTTATGGATCTGCCGTAGTTCATCAGGGTAGGCGCGCACTGTGACCAACCCGGCCTGTGGACTGACGACCACACTGCGGCCATCGTCACTTTTACCAATAATCGCTTCCAAGGTTTTTTGTAGCTGGCCCCAGAAATCGGTCTTGGTTTTGGAACTGATGTAAGTGCCGTTAGTGGTGTTGCTCTGATTGTTATAACCATTATTACTGTTGCTGGAGCCACTGCTGCCGCTGCTACCGAACATATTGTTGTTATTGTAATTGCGGTTGTTAGTGTTGTTATTGTTACTGTCGGTGATGCGACCGGAACTGACGGATGTCAGAGACAGGCCAATGCGTTCCATATCGAGATAATTGACCGGGAAAGTTTCCGTGCGCATACCGGCGGGAAAGATCTGCAACACTTTACCGTCCTGGCTGATCTCATAACCATAGATATCCTGCACCACTTTCAGCACTTCACTGAGGGTAACGCCCTTTAATGACAGCGAGATAGTACCGGTAACATTGGGATGGATGGCAACGCTCAGCGGTGTCCCTTCGACCAGGCTGGCAAAAAATACCTTGGCATCCACATCGTGTGCCGACACATTAAACCGCCGCTCTGCAGCGACCTGAGTATGCAACCCCGTCAGTAAGCCGTTACCGGTCAGTTCCTGTTGCAATTGAGCCGGCAATGGCGCCGCTGGCGGCACTGTTTTGCTGGGAGCTGGCTGCAATGATTCTTTCAACGCAGAGCGCGACGCCTCCGGCGCCGGACGCGAGGTCTGACAAGCCGCCAACGTCAAAGCAAGCAACGGCACGATAAAAAAAAGTCTGCTCATGAATTATCTCTTCTTATTTGGCTCGGTGATTGTCTGAAACAGGCGTAACTTGCGGCCATCCGCCAGCACGACTTCGTTAGCATGTATCGCGCTGATGCTTGTTCCCTGCAGCCGGTCGCCCCGGCGATAAAGCTGATTATTAATCACCGCACGGGTCCCGGAAGGTCCTTGAACTACGCTATTCAGCACTAACGTGACAGGCGCGTTAGTGCTACTGCTGGACATACTCTGCAGCCCATACGGCGGCAAAGTAGGGTCCCGCAGACTGGCAGCCCCGGCCATCACGGGTAAAAGTGTTGAAATTGTCACAACCGCTTTAATGGGATGCCACACTGATAAAGTCCTTATTAATGCTGACGGTATAAAGGGCGAGTTTGACGCTGGCTTTCGGGAACTGCTGCACCTGATAGTCCAGGCTCTGCCAGTAGAGCTTTTCAGGCATATTTTCGACGGTACGGATGAATTTCAGCACCGAAAAATAATCTCCATCAAAGGTCAAATTGATGCCATGGCTGTATAGATTCATCTGCCCATGTTGATCATCACCGACCACCAGTAACGGCGTCGGCGCAACGGAATGAAACGCTTCTAATTTCACGCCCTGCGTTTGCGCCAACAGCTTCGTCAGCAATGATGGCATGCGTTCCGCCGGGATCAGATCAACGGTTTCATTGTTCAGGCGTTGGTCCTGTGCTGCGATTTGCTGCTTTAATTGCGCAAGTTGTGTTCGCAGTGGCTGATTGGGATCCTGCGCCAGTCGGTTCTGCATCAGGGAAATTTGCTCGGTGTTGCCCTTCACCATTTTTTCTGCGGCGTGCAACTGTTGCTGCTGTAACAGATGTTTCTGCCACCAGGATTCCAATGGCAGATACAAAACCACTGCTATCACCAACCAACAGGCCAACGCGACCATTACCCGTTCGCGCCGCGAAAGATGATCAAATTTTTGTGGCAGTTCGGCTAACGCACTCATTTTTTATCCGCCTCCTTGCTATCGGTGGTCAGCTTGAATGCCAACGGTTGGTGTTCGCCACGATTCATGGTCATGGAGGCGAAAGCCTTACCTTGGAAACTGTCAGTGTGACTGAGGCGTGCTACCCAATGCGGCACATTTTCTGGCTTCAGCGTATAACCTTCAAACAGCAATTTTGGGGGTTCAAATTGTATGTGTGACAGCCAGATACTGCCGTCAGCGACCTGTGCCAGCTCTTGCAGCATGTCGGTAAACCCCACCGATTTAAATTGCTCACGCTTATCCAATTCTGTCAGCAGTAATGACTTTAATTGGTGTTCCTGAGTTAACTGTGTCACTTGCTGCTGCAACAGCGAATCGGGCTGATGTTTAGCTAAGGCTTGCTGCAGTGCGGTTTTTTGCTGTTCAAGAGCAGCATTTTGTTGTTGCACCGTCTGCAGTTGTTGCTGCAGCGTCTGCTGCTGCCACCAGCCCAAGATTAACGCCACAGCCCCTAACAACACCAGCAGTAATGACAAGGATACGGTCTTAGCAAAACTCAGGCGCAATTTCGCCGGTAACAGTTCGGGGGAAAATAGATTGACCCGGGTCTTACTCATAAACGCCCCCGCAGTAATTCCGTTAAGGCCAGTTCTGCCATTTTTGCCCCGACGTTTTCACAATTCACCGTCGCCACCGGTTGGTTAAAATTAACCGCAATGGCATGCGCCAGTGCCTGTGACGCCCCTTCGACGAGCAGCTCAATTGAGGCGACCGGAGGCTGTCTTAACTGACTCTCAAAAAAGTCCATCGACCGTTGAATTTCCAGACTCAGATTATCAGCAATACCGTAGCGAAGATCCTCAGCCGTGGCGCTATCCAACTCCTTAAAACCGCGGATCCGGCGATGCATATAAAGCTCGCCACTGCGCACCACAGTCAGCAGCACTTCCTCGCCGGGAATATGGCTGATCACTAGTCGTGCTTGGGAGGCGTCGGTAAACAGATTAGCGGGCATAAGCTCTTCGACTGAGATCCCCGCAAAGCTCATTCCCTCGGCATCCGCCGCCTGCACCATGGCACTGAGCTGAGGTTTGTCGGTGATCACTACTTGTAATTTGTTGCTGCCGGCAAGGGGAGACTCAAAATAATCGAGATAAATATTTTGCGGTGGCATTGCCACAATGTCCTTCACCGACCATAGCAGCGCCTGTGTAATTTCGTTGTCAGGCACAGCGGGTTTATCCACTGCCACCTGTTGGTAGGATTCCTGACCCAGTACCACTTGCAGCAATGACGGACCAATATCTGCTGCCAATTGACGAAACAATAATGGCCAGTTTCGAGGACGCGGATAGCGGGAAATAAGAGGTGATGTATCGGCAGCTGACTGAAACACCCACACATGTTCAGCACCCAGAAATACCCCTGTTGGCTTAGTTGCCTGTTGGGCTCTGAAAAAAGGCATTTTTATTAGTGAGTTTTTTGCCATATTTAGATTTGATTCCACATCCTGTAAAAGTCGTCTGATAGCGCCCGTACCAGCAATTCAAAAGCGTCAAAAAAATGTCAGCGACGCCATTTTACACACTAATTTTTTCATTTTATAAGGAATATTTGCGTAAACCCTGCAGCAACGCAAGCTCTGGTCAATAAATCGCATGGTTATGCCGGCTCTGGATCACCAAACCACGGACCTTGTGCGGCACTGACCCCCAGTACCCGCAACGTCTGCCATTCTTCTAGCTGTTCAACCCCTTCGGCCATAATTTCAATATCGGTTTTATGAAGGCCCCCCAGTAAACTACGAATAAATAGCTGATTTTCTGTGCGTAAATGGATCTGTTTGATCAATGAACGATGCAATTTCACCAACGTAAAGCCGCCTTCCACAATGTACTGACTGCTGATCACTTGTTGCCCAACATGATCGACGCACAATCTGGCCCCCATTTTGCGGATTAACCGCAGTTTCGGCGCTAACGCTGCCGGTGCGCCGCTGGCAACCGCTTCATCAATTTCAAAAATCAGTCGAGGTGCCAGGTCGCGATATTCCAGCAGTAAGGTTCGTAGCCAACGCATAAACTCGGCATTCAACAGCGAATCTTCGGATAAATTAATGCTAAACACGGCATCGGCATTGGCTTTGGGTAACAGATCAAACACCACGCGTTCGATGGTCTGGCGTTCGATTTTTGCTATCAGCCCACATTTTACCGCCATCGGTAAGAACAAAGTGGCTCTGACCAGATTGCCATTAGGCTCTTTCGCGCGGGTGAAAACTTCCTGATGATGGAGGTTACCATCTACATCAACAACCGGTTGTGTAAAGGCGACAAAGCGTCGCTGCTCCAGTGCCAGCTCCAGAAAACTGCGCCAGCGCACCGAACCTCTGGCAAATTCAGCATCCACAGCGCCTTTGTCGTACATAAACCAGGTGTTGATGCCCTGAATTTGCGCTGCTCGCAACGCCATTTCTGCTTCTTCCAGCAATTGTTGCTGATTATCACCCAACTTGAAATAAGCCGCACCGAGATGACAGCTGTTATTACGATTTCCCATCTCCCGCGGCAACAGGCTGGAACACAATTTCATTACCTTTGCCGCCAGTTGTTCCGCTTCCGCCAAACTGATCTGCGTCACTACAATCGCTAACTGGTTGTAACTGCGCCGGGCAAAAACACTGTTGGCCTGGCTATGAAGCAAACGGCTGATGTGGGCGACATTCAGGTTAAGATAATCCACCATCTGACCATCACCGTTCAGTTGTTCCAGTTCTTCAAACTCCAGTAATAACAACACGCCATGCGCCATCATTCCGTGAGCGTTACTCAAGGCATTAAGGCGGTTATCCAGCAGTAAGCGGTTACCGATGTGAGTATCATGATCGAGGAAGGTGTTAGTGCGAATAAAATCATCAAAGCGGGCCCTTTCTTTGCGCGCATCCGCTAACTCATCCAACAGTTTACTCAATGCCCGGTTGATGAAACGCGGACGACTGGCACTGCTCAGATTACGCGCTCGGGAATAATGCCCCTGCAGAATCAGGCGGCAACGTTCGGCAACTGTTTCCATCCCGTCCAGTTGCTGCGAATACCAGTGGTAGCCCAAACGCAATACCACCACCAAAGTTAACAGACTCAGCAGCATGACGACCCAGTCGCCCATTTGCGGGTAATAATGGTGAAAGGGAGAGCGTAGCAGTAATTCCACGTCGATATTATGTGCCGCGTCCACCGTAAAACGCATGCTATAGCGACTGCTTTCCACAATCGGGCCGCGGTATTGTTGCAATAATTTGCGCCCCTGCCACAGACGCAACTCCACCACATCCGTTAACGCCAACATACTGGGTAACCAGGGATCAGCATCCTGGAGTTGGTTATCTTGATACTGATGTTGCAACTGTTGCTGTAAGACCTGCACCTGAAGCAATTGCTGCTGACTGACAAAACGCCAGTAACCAGCCGCAGCGAACGCCATACCAACAAATAACAACGTCAGCACAGACCACAGCCAAAAGCGGGTCAGACGGGTGGTCAGCATACGGGTCAGATTCATTATCAGGCGTTCCTGCCAATGTTATTGGGCATCCGAACACAGCTCAGTCAACCTGAACTGCGATTTTACCTGTTTGATTATTAAGCGGTATTACACAAATGGCAACAGTGATAACAAGGAGAGTAGGCAGTGGCACACCATCGCGCCACTGCCATTGAGGTTAGAGAAGGTAATCTGCCGGCAACACTTTAATCTGTGCCGCACCTGAAGCGATAGCTGCTTCGGCGACCGCGCGAGCTACACGAGGTAACAAACGTGGATCCATTGGCTTTGGCAATACATAGGTCGGACCAAAACTCAGAGAGCTGACGTTAGGATAAGCCGCCAACACCTCTTCTGGTACCGGCTCACGAGCCAAACCTGCAATCGCCTGCACCGCCGCCAGTTTCATTTCGTCGTTGATACGACTGGCTCTGACATCCAGTGCGCCACGGAAAATAAACGGGAAGCACAACACATTGTTGACTTGGTTAGGGTAATCACTGCGACCGGTTCCCATAATCAGATCATCACGTACGGCATGAGCCAGTTCCGGTTTAATCTCGGGATCGGGGTTAGAGCATGCGAAAACAATCGGCTTTTCTGCCATTAATGCGATGTCATCGGCACTCAATACGTTGGCGCCAGATACGCCCAAGAACACATCAGCCCCTTTAATGACATCCTGCAACGTACGTTTGTCAGTGTTGTTGGCAAACAGTGATTTGTATTCATTGAGGTCGGTACGCCGTGTATGGATCACGCCTTTGCGGTCGAGCATGTAGATGTTTTCCCGCAAAGCGCCACATTTTACTAACAATGACATACAGGCAATCGCTGCGGCTCCGGCGCCCATGCAGACAAATACAGCTTCAGCGATCTGTTTACCCTGGATTTCCAACGCATTGAGCATGCCTGCTGCAGTCACAATCGCAGTGCCATGTTGATCGTCATGAAATACCGGGATATTACAGCGTCTGATCAGTTCCTTTTCGATTTCAAAGCATTCAGGGGCTTTGATATCTTCCAGATTGATCCCGCCAAAGGTGTCAGCAATCGCTTCTACGGTATTGATAAACTCTTCATTGGTGCGATGTTTAACTTCAATATCGGTCGCATCAATATTGGCAAAACGTTTGAATAACAGTGCCTTACCTTCCATCACTGGCTTTGACGCCAAAGGTCCGAGATTACCAAGACCAAGAATGGCGGTACCGTTGGTAATCACCGCAACCGTGTTGCCTTTATTGGTGTAACGATAGGCATCGTTGGCATTGGCGGCAATTTCTCGTACGGGTTCTGCCACCCCTGGACTATAAGCTAACGCCAGATCCATGCTGGTAATGGCTGCCTTTGTTAATGCAACCGCCGTTTTTCCGGGAACAGGGAATTGATGGTAATCAAGTGCTTTTTGACGTAAATCGCTCATGGTAAATCCTGATACAGGGCAAAGTATTTTAATAATTATTCGCGAACCGAAACATTAAGAGCAAAGCATCGGAACGCCTGAAAATAGGGCCTGTAAAGATACTTGAAAGCTTAGGTGAATAAAACTGCTTCTGGCTTTTTTTTTACTATAAAAATAAGAATTTATCTAATAGATGCCAAAGCGAAGTAACGCGTGTGCAAGAGAATAGAAGCCAAATTCCAAGAATGTATTAAAACAACATTCAGCGCCCCCTAAAAGCGGCTATTAATGGTGATGTTGCAGCTAAATTTAATTAACTTACTGATCTCTGATACTAACTGACATTTTCATTGGTAAAGCGCTTTTTGCGTAACGACAACTCAAGCGGGGGCAGTAACAACCGCTAAACCTGCTTGCGCAACCTGACCACTTATGGACAGATATTGCCCCCTACAGTGCCAATCTTGTTGATGAAAAAGCACGGGGTGTGACACGCGAACAGTCGATGCCCATCCGTTTACTGCGTGAAATGCGCTCAACGTTTAACAGCAAGCGGTACAGCAAAGGATGTATATCTGGCTCAGCTAAACACACGCGGTTGCCTATTTTGCGCACTATGTTTGCTGCATCGGCTTACCTGAAAAGGTGTTTATCCTTTTGCTAGCTCACGACTGATAGGTATTAACAGTGATTGCCGCCGAGCAAAACGCAGACACCCAGCCGATTTTGTTCCATAAAAATATAAAAGCAGTTATTACTGTTAGATATCAAATCATTACAAATAATCTTAGAGATAAAACTTTGCTTATTCGACAGTGTTATTTGACAAAACATCACAATAAATAGCACTATATAGCACTATTAAGCACTTATATTTAGCTATTTTATGTCCTTACCCGTAGAGCAATACCTGTCAGTCCCGATTCCTGAATCACTCTATCTTGCATTAGCACAACATTATCCCACTGGGGTCGCAGCCAGCATCGCTAACATTCTAAGCGACCATTTAGCCAATAAAGATGAAAACTCCCGACAGGAATATAGTGGCGAAGGCAGTTTCCAATGGGCGCAACTCACGCTGCCACACAAAACGCAACTGCGTACCAAATACTACGGCAAGTATCTAATAGCCGATATTATTAACGGCAAACTGATCTGGAACAGCAAAAGCTATCTTTCCGTGAGTGAACTCATCAACACCATGCGTGGTGGCACCCGAAATAACGCTTGGAGATGTACTGAAATAAAATATCCCAATGAGACTAGCTGGCTGTTGGCCGATCGCTTAAGAAGCCATGAAACCAAACGCTTTCCACTCTAACGTGGTGGCAGGAAGTGAAGTAGACGGGGCAGTTAAAGCATAGGTTTGGCGGCGGTGAACAGAGAGAAAAGCCTGACGCTCAGATACAACAAGGGCCGTAATCCTTGCGGTTACAGCCCTAGAATCAGCTTGCCAGGCGCATGACCTGAACAGCGCTAGTCGTATTATTTTTTGCCCAGCACACCGAAACGTTTGTTGAACTTTTCGATACGACCACCGGTGTCAACCACTTTCTGGGTACCGGTGTAGAATGGGTGACAAGCACCACATACGTCCAAGTGCAGATTTTTACCTGCAGTGGAGTGAACTTTGATCACGTTACCGCAAGTGCAGGTAGCAGTGATTTCTGCATAGTCAGGATGGATACCTGGTTTCATTTGGGATTACCTCAATAAAAGGCCATGTCGCTCTTCCAACCCGAAGTCGGACACCACATGCGGTTATACACAGTTTAGGGCGCAGAATGGTACAGTAACTGCGCTTTAATGGCAATAGCCTACATCAACGCCTCAAATTTTTCCTTTGCCCGAGTCTTGTCAGCATAGAGCTCCCATTGGGGGGCCGCTGGACAATGTAACCTTACATCACTTCTGAGGTTGCCCGGCTTCCCTTTAACAAACGCCTTGGGATTTGCCGCCATAATCGCCAAGGCGGCCGCATACACATTGGTATGCCACTGCTTAGCATACTGGGTTGCCAGACGCCATAAGGTTTCAGTCCCATGGTATTCCAGCGTGCATTGCCCGTCTCGGGCAACAGCGGCTGGCACTACGGGCGCGGCTTTAGTGGCTGGAGTTATTGCCGGCTTGGTTGCGACAACAGCGGATTCTGGCACTTTTTTACCCGTGGGGTTGCGGTACAGTGAAAAGCGCGACGGATCAGGAGGATTCCCTACCGGAACAGACTTGGCAAACACCGGCAACTGACCGATTTCCAACCACTGCTCCCCCTGATATTGTTGTACCAGCAATAAGGCATTAGGATCGTTGACTTCTTCGACACCCATCAACAACAACATGTAGTTATTGATCTGCTGCACCATGAGTTTTTCTTCACCGCTTTTCTGCCGCAGAATAAACTGCAGACGATCCGGATCTTGCGGACCAGCCACAATATTCACCTTAATTAGCGGTGGTTTAGCTAAATCAAACAGTCGTTGATTGATACTGACATGGCTGACCTCGGCCTGCGCCAGCGGCATGAATATCAACCCAAACACTGAGGGCAAAAGCTGCCACAGCCAACGGGGCCAACCGCTTGGTTGCTGTAAATTCATCCTGCTTTCCCCCATAACTATTTAACATTGCTAGTTTATTTTAGATTATTTTGCTCAGGACTGGTTCTGTTATGCCTGCCTGAGTACACTGAGCGTCATGCCTCTTTTGATGAATCCTGATCACCATGCCGCAGTTTGCTGAAGTTGCTTTGCCAGTGCCGATGCGGCAGAACTTCACCTACAAAATCCCGCCCGACCTTGCCTGGCCACTGGAAGTCGGCATGCGGGTGCGCGTCCCGTTCGGACGGCAACAACTGATCGGCCTGGTCGTCAGCACAGCTGATGAATGCTCCTTAGCGCCGCAGCAGCTAAAAGCGATTACCGCGGTATTGGACAGTTCACCATTATTGTCTGACCCACTGTATAAACTCACTTTGTGGGCGGCAAGATATTATTTATGCAGCCAGGGCCAGATGCTGACCCAAGCGCTACCGGTCGCGCTGCGCAAAGGTGCCAGTGCCGCACCAGAATTTATCAGTTACTACGCACTCACGGACAAGGGCACCGCAGCCACACTGGAGAGCCTCAAACGCTCACCGGCGCAGCAAAAAGTATTGCAGCAGCTACAACAAGGCGAACTGACTACCGAAGAAGCACAAGTTCTGGAACTCAGCAAAACCGCCATCAAGGCGCTAAAAGATAAGGACTGGATTGGACTTTACGAACGGCCGCTCATTGCTGACCGCCGCTGGCGTGAACAGTTGGAGCTGGGCGAACAGCCACTCAAATTGAATAAGCAGCAAGCAGTGGCGGTCGCGGCACTGACCGCGCAAGCCGGTTATAAATGTACTCTGCTGGAAGGTGTCACCGGCTCCGGAAAAACCGAAGTCTATCTGTCGTTGCTGGAAACCGTACTGAAGCAAGGCAAACAGGCATTGATCCTAGTGCCGGAAATCGGCCTGACGCCACAGACCATCAATCGCTTCAAACGTCGCTTTAAAGTGACCATTGCGGTGATCCATTCCGGACTGACTGATAAACAGCGACTGGATGCTTGGCGACAAGCGCGCTGTGGTGAAGCGGCGATTATCATTGGCACCCGTTCCGCCTTGTTTACGCCGATGATGTGGCCGGGAGTGATTATTCTCGACGAAGAACATGATGCCAGTTTTAAGCAGCAGGAAGGTGTGGGTTATCATGCCCGCGATCTGGCGGTCATGCGCGGGCATCTGGAAGATATTCCCGTATTACTCGGCAGCGCCACACCGTCACTGGAAACGCTGCACAATGCCCTTAATGGTCGTTATGCCCATCTGCAATTAGGAGAGCGCGCCGGTGGTGCTTTGAAAGTGCGTCAGGGGATTATCGATATCCGCAATTTGCCGCTGCATACCGGAATGTCACAGCCACTACTGAACGAAATGCGCTTGCACCTGCAAGCGGGTAATCAGGTGTTGCTGTTTCTCAATCGTCGCGGCTTTGCACCAGCGCTCATCTGCCACGAATGCGGTTATCTGCATGAATGTGACCGCTGTGATGCCTTTTTCACTGTGCATCAATCACTCGGGGAGATCCGCTGCCATCACTGTGGCAATCAATACGCAATCCCGCGTCAATGTCATCATTGCGGCAGCACCATGTTACAAGGACAAGGCATTGGCACCGAGCAGCTGGAAACCATGCTTACCAAAGAGTTTCCGGATTATCCGGTAGTGCGAATTGACCGCGATACCACCAGCCGTAAAGGTTCTTTGGAAAAACAGCTGGCAGCCATTCACCGCGGTGAATATAAGATTTTGGTGGGTACACAAATGCTCGCCAAAGGTCACCATTTTCCTGATGTCACCTTAGTCGGATTGTTGGACGTGGACGGTGCGCTATTCAGTGCTGATTTTCGTGCGCCGGAACGTTTCGGCCAGCTATATACGCAGGTGGCCGGGCGCGCAGGTCGCGCCAGTAAACCCGGCACCGTGTTGCTGCAAACCCATCAGAGCGACAATCCTCTACTCAAGGATCTACTGCATCGCGGCTATGGCGAATTTGCCCGTACACAACTGGCGGAGCGTCAACAAGCCTTGTTGCCTCCCGCATGGCACATGATCCTGATAAAAGCTGAGGCGCATCAGGCCATTGATGCCGACACCTTTCTGGCTGAGTTTGCCGCGTTGCTGCCGCAAGATAATGAATTTGAAGTGATTGGCCCGATGCCGGCACCGCTGGATCGCAAAGCTGGCAAATTCCGGCGGCAACTGCTGGTACAAGCTGCCGATCGCAGACGTTTGCAGCAGGTATTTGAACAGTTACTGCCGCAAGCAGAAGCCCTGACTAGCGCCAAACGCTGCCGCTGGAGTCTGGACCGAGATCCGCAGGATCTGCTGTAACTCCGCCAAAGTTCACTACCGCTAACTGAAAACCACGCCACAAAAATGCCCGCAAGCGTAGCAATCTTCCTGCCATAACGGCTAGAATGTGCGGTTATTCGTTATCACCCTATTTTTGTAGTCAGTACCGACAGAACGCCAATGAAATCACATATCCAATCTTTGCTTGAACAGACAGTAGCCAAGTTAAAACAACAGGGAATTATCCCTGAAGATACTGATCCGCGCATTCAGGTAGACCGAACCAAGGATAAAAGCCACGGCGATCTGGCCACTAACCTGGCAATGATGCTGACCAAAGCCGCCGGTAAACCGCCACGGGAACTGGCACAGTTGCTTATCGACAATCTGCCAGCCTCCAGCCACGTGGCTAAAGTGGAAATCGCCGGTCCTGGATTTATTAACTTCTTTATTGATGAAAATGCACTGGCAAAACAGCTGCAAGCAGCCTTGGCCGATGAACACTTGGGAGTCGCACTGCCGAGCGCACAAACGGTAGTGGTTGATTATTCCTCACCAAACCTTGCCAAAGAGATGCACGTGGGACATCTGCGTTCCACCATTATTGGCGATGCGGTGGTGCGTGCGCTGGAGTTTCTCGGTCATAAGGTGATCCGGCAGAACCATGTAGGCGACTGGGGCACTCAGTTCGGCATGTTGCTGGCCTATATGGAAGAGCTGCGGGCAGCTAATGGTGCGGAATCTGAAGTGGAATTGTCGGATCTGGAAAGCTTTTACCGCGCCGCCAAAGTGCGATTTGACGAATCAGAAGCATTTGCCACCCGCGCCCGTCATCTGGTAGTCGAACTGCAATCTGGTGACGAGTATTGCAATAAACTGTGGCGCGAATTCAACGAAATCTCGCTGAGTCATTGCCACAAGGTTTATCAGCGCCTCGGTGTCAGTCTGACCCGCAACGATGTCCGTGGTGAAAGCGCTTATAATGACGACCTGCCACAAGTGGTAAAAGATCTCGATGCGCAGGGCTTACTGACCGAAAGTAACGGTGCCAAAGTGGTGTTTCAGGAAGCCTTCCGCACCAAAGAGGGCGAACCATTACCCGTAATCATCCAGAAAGCCGACGGTGGTTATCTGTATGCAACTACCGACTTAGCTGCCATGCGCTACCGTTCGTCAGTGCTGCACGCCGATCGGGTGCTGTATTTTGTGGATCTACGACAGGCGCTGCACTTCCAACAGGTTTTCAGTCTGGCTCGCACTGCCGGGTTTGTGCGTCCAGAAATGTCATTGGAACATATGGGCTTTGGTACCATGAATGGTGAAGATGGCCGACCATTCAAAACCCGTACTGGCGGAGTAGTGAAACTCATCGACCTGCTGGATGAAGCCCATGACCGTGCGCTGGAACTGGTGCGTAGCAAAAACCCTGATATGGATACTGCAACACTGGAACAGATTGCCGCAGTAGTTGGCGTTGCCTCAGTGAAATACGCCGATCTGTCAAAGAATCGCGCCAGTGACTACATCTTCAGCTTCGATCAGATGCTCAGTTTTGAAGGTAATACCGCACCGTATCTGCTGTACGCCTATACCCGTGTGGCCGGTATTTTCAAGAAAGCTGAAGATATTGACCTGTCTGCCGCCACCATCGTACTGGAGCACGACAAAGAGAAAGAACTCGGTAACAAACTGGCGCAGTTCAGTGAAGTGCTGGCACGGATGGTAGATAAAGGTCAGCCACATCTGCTGTGTGCTTACTTGTATGAACTGGCAGGCGCTTTCTCCAGCTTCTATGAAGCATGCCCGGTGTTAGCCGCCGATACAGCCGCTCAGCGTGACAGCCGTTTGTTACTGGCGAAACTGACCGCTAATACCCTGAAACAGGGACTGGCGCTGTTGGGCATTGACACATTGGAACGGATGTAACGCCATGCGCAGCGATTACGCCAACAGCAAACCGCGCCGACAACAGCGCGGTAACCACAAAAAGCCTCTGCCTCCTCAACGCCCGCCGATGCTGCTTTTTCTGGTGGTATTGGTGGTAGTCGCTGGCTTTGGTTATTTTTTATGGACGCTTAAAAACGGCAGTCCGACACCAATTACACAGGAGCCGGTACAAGTCGAACAGCCGCAAAAGCCGGAACCGCATAAAGATCCTAATGCACTGCCGCCCAAACCCAAGGAAGAGTGGACCTATCAGCAAGAGCTGGAAAATAAGCAGGTAGATGTGGATTTACCGGAGAAAAGCGATCAGCCCTCTCGGCCTTATCAAATGCAATGTGGTTCGTTCCGAAAAGAGTCTCAAGCACAAGAACTGAAAGCCAGAATCGCCTTTCAGGGCATGGAGGCCCAGGTACATAAAGTCGATGGGAGCAGCGGCGCTTGGTATAAAGTGGTGCTAGGCCCATACCAAGGCAAGCGTAAAGCGGAAACTGACCGCCACGAACTGCAGCGCGCCGGTATTAACGGCTGCATGATCTGGTTCTGGGAAAGCTGATATTGACTTAGAAAATAGCCGCAAACCATTGGTTTGCGGTTTTTTATTACCAAACCTCACGCTGTACCGTTAAAAACAGCCGCGTTACTGCTTGATATTCAATACCTCACCCCCATATTAACCTCTATCGCACCCTGACAGCCGAGCTGTCAGTCAGCCAAGAGGATTTATCGTGACTACAATCGTATCAGTGCGCCGCAACAATCAAGTGGTAATGGCCGGTGATGGCCAGGTTTCTTTGGGAAATACCGTGATGAAAGGTAACGCCCGTAAAGTTCGCCGTCTCTACCACGATAAAGTGATCGCCGGTTTTGCGGGCGGCACTGCCGATGCCTTTACCCTGTTTGAACGGTTTGAGGCCAAACTGGAAATGCACCAGGGCCACCTGATGAAAGCCGCAGTGGAGTTGGCAAAAGACTGGCGTACTGATCGGATGCTGCGCAAACTGGAAGCGCTGCTGGCGGTCGCCGATGCTGAGTCATCACTGATCATCACCGGTAATGGCGACGTGCTGCAGCCAGAAAATGATCTGATTGCGATTGGCTCCGGAGGTAATTTTGCCCAAGCCGCCGCCATTGCCATGCTGGAAAATACCGAACTTACGGCACGCGACATCTGCGAAAAGGCATTGACCATCGCTGGCAATATCTGCGTGTTTACCAACCAGTTCAAAACCATTGAAGAACTGAATTACTGAATTCTGCGTGAGGAAGCACCATGTCTGAAATGACGCCCCGCGAAATCGTCCACGAGCTGGATGCCCATATCATTGGCCAACAGAAGGCTAAACGTTCCGTGGCGGTCGCCCTGCGTAACCGCTGGCGCCGAATGCAGCTTGATGCAGCATTGCGCCCGGAAGTGACCCCCAAAAATATCCTGATGATTGGCCCTACCGGCGTAGGTAAAACCGAAATTGCCCGCCGTTTGGCAAAGCTTGCCAACGCGCCATTTATTAAGGTCGAAGCCACCAAATTTACTGAAGTGGGTTATGTAGGCAAGGAAGTGGATCAGATTATTCGCGATCTGACCGATGCCGCCGTGAAGATGACCCGCGAGCAGCAGATGAAAAAATGTCGTACCCGCGCCGAAGAAGCTGCCGAGGAACGGGTACTGGATGCACTGTTACCTAAACCTAAAAGCGACTGGGAAAGTGAAAAAGAAGACAGCTCTCACACCCGCCAGATCTTCCGCAAAAAGTTACGCGAAGGGCAACTGGATGACAAAGAGATCGAAATCGACGTCGCCGGACCACAGATTGGCGTGGAAATCATGTCGCCTCCTGGCATGGAAGAGATGACTAATCAGTTGCAGAGCCTGTTCCAGAATATGGGACAAGGCCAGACCAAACGCCGCAAGCTGAAGATTAAAGAAGCCATGAAGCAGCTGACCGAAGAGGAAGCCGCCAAGCTGGTGAATCAGGAAGATTTGAAAGATCAAGCCATTGAACTGGTGGAACAGCACGGTATCGTGTTCCTCGATGAGATCGATAAAATCTGTAAGCGTGGTGAAACCTCTGGCCCCGATGTCTCCCGCGAAGGGGTACAACGTGATCTGTTGCCACTGGTAGAAGGTTGCACCGTCAATACTAAGCATGGCATGGTCCGTACCGATCACATTCTGTTTATCGCCTCTGGTGCTTTTCAGATGTCCAAACCCTCAGATCTGATCCCAGAACTGCAGGGACGACTGCCTATTCGCGTGGAACTTGATGCGCTGACTGCCAGCGATTTCAAACGCATTCTGACCGAACCACATGCGTCGTTGACCGAGCAGTACATTGCATTGATGGCAACCGAGGGTGTGGCCGTCGAATTTACCGAATCAGGTATCGACTCCATTGCGGAAGCCGCATTCCAAGTAAATGAAAGCACTGAAAATATCGGTGCACGTCGTCTGCACACCATCATGGAAAAACTGATGGAAGACATTTCATTTGAAGCCGCTGACAAATCAGGTAACCATTACGTGATTGATGCTGACTACGTTAATGCCCATCTGGAAACGCTGGTGCATGATGAAGATCTCAGCCGTTTTATTCTGTAATAGCTGTCATTCACGAAAAAACCGCCTTCTGGCGGTTTTTTTACGCGCGGGTTAAAGCTATCTGAACAGATTTAAAAAAGTGACCAAGACGATTTTGTCCAATGGCGAATTACCCTCGCTTTTTGCCGACAAACAGCTGCTGGTTGCAGCACCGTAGCGGGATCTCAATCGCAGCGGATAATGCCATTACGGTCGAAGGATTGATAAAACATGTCGCCAACACGAGCTATTAGTGTAAAACCACTCGCAAGACACCCGACATTGTTTATGGGCAGGACTAATCCTGTATCTGGCGTATTCGATGGGTGCGCAGCCAGAAATCTTCCTGACAATGATTAGTGATCGCCTTACGTTGTGGCGTGATCGCTGTGCCTGTTGGCATACTGATGACAGTATAAATACTCCAGCTTTCTGCACATAGCTGCTCATCTTCGATAGCGTCTTGTTCGGATTGATGTTTAACCACGACACCATCGGCAAACCGATAAACCGTTTCAATAGCAGTCACCGTTATCCCATCGTCTTTATAGGAACAATCCTGCTGTTGTTGCGATACGATAAAATCAGTTTGTTGGTGAATGGCATCGATATAATGGAACAGAGACATCATGCTTTTACCTCTCAAACGGAACCATAACTGACGCTTTTATCACGGTTATTCTGGCCATCCAATTTACATTAGCGGATGATAATGCATCCGTGATAATGAATATCATTTTGGTTGAACAACAGATGCGTTTGGTGACCAGTGAAACCATGATGCTATCGCACCGAACGACAATGTTTAGCGAATATTATTGCAACTGGAGTGTTATATGAAAATTTCTGTGTTTATTTGTGCCGGCGTATCACTGTTGGCCAGCTCACTGTTAACCGTCCAAGCGAAAGAATTCTCGCTGACCAGCCCGGATATCACACCTAACGGTACGATTCCCACCCGATTTGAAGCTAACACCTTCGGCTGCCATGGTGAGAATCGGTCTCCAGAACTGAACTGGAGCGATGCGCCGGCAGATACGCAAAGTTTCGCGCTGACAGTTTATGATCCTGATGCGCCAACCGGTTCTGGGTGGTGGCATTGGATGGTGCTGAATATTCCCGCCAATGTGCACCATTTGCCCGCTAATGCCGGAGCAGTTGGCGATAATGGGTTACCCAAAGGCGCTACTCAGGTACGGACCGATTACGGGGTCAAAGCCTGGGGCGGTACTTGTCCCCCGGTTGGTGACAAACCCCATCGCTACATCTTTACCCTTTATGCGTTGAAAGCGTCTGCACTGGAATTACCCACCGATGCAACCGCGGCATTAGGCGGATTCATGATCAATGCGAATGCGCTGGCAAAAGCAAGTTTCACGGGTTATTACGGCCGTTAATCCAACGTTACTGACAACATCCGTCTGAATTCTCGGATGTTGTCAGGTCAAAGATGAACAATAGCTGGAGCGGCAACGCTTAATTTAGTGCGTCGCAAACGCTGCAAATGCTTGCAATTGTTTTCCCAGAAATTCACGTGTGGCGGCATCAGTAAGTTTACCCTCACTGATTTTGCCCATCGCCTGCCCGATCATTGCTTCTGGCTTATTCATCACTTTGGCATCAAAAAATACCAGGATCTGCCGCAAGTGATATTGCATCCGCGCACCACCAATTACGCCCGGAGAAGCACTTTCGATCATCACAGGTTTACCCTCTAGCGGCTGCGGTGAGACCCGGGATAGCCAATCGAGCGCATTTTTCAACACACCAGGAACAGAGTAATTGTATTCAGGAGAGACAATAATCAGACCATCCGCCTCGGCAATACGGTATGCCATTTTCAACACTGCATCGGGAAAACCCTGTGCTTGCTGAATATCGGCATTATATAAAGGAAAATCGCCAATAGATCCTAATGGTTGAACTTCTACATTGGCGGGTGCCAGTTGCGGTAATGCCCTGGCAACCGCGGCGTTCAGAGAATCCTTACGCAAACTTCCCACCAATGTGACAAACTTCAGCGGTTTTTGACTCATAAACCTGACTCCTTGTTAATGGCAAATTGCTTTCACCATCATACGCCGGAGTCAGCGGTACTGTCACATGGGGGGAATATGCGCTAAGCCATAAGCGCCCACAGGCTAATTTTTCACACCCGAAAGGCCATACCGTCCGCCAACCACTTATTGACCGGTAATTTCCGTACTGTCACAGCCACATAGATTAATACCATGGATGGTAAACAGTGCGGCGTATCAGTTCTCAACATCCCTTGGGTAACAACAGCCATATCCGGTATCATGCGCTTTTTGCTTAACGCAGCAGACCATTTACGCATTGGAACAGGCATGTCAGGGCAAGTACAAACCGCACCATTCTCATTACGTGATTATCGAATCGTAGCGCTTTCGGTGCTGGGGGGTGCTTTAGAAGTTTATGACTTCATTATCTTTGTGTTCCTGTCGGTCACTATCGCCGATGTATTTTTTCCACCCTCAGTCCCGGCATGGTTGCGGTTGGTACAGAGTCTGGTGATCTTTTCAGTCGGTTACCTGGCAAGGCCACTAGGTGGCATTGTGATCGCGCATTTTGCGGATAAATTTGGCCGCAAGCATATGTTCAACTTCACGGTAATGTTTATGGCAATGCCTTGTTTGCTGATTGGTGTGTTACCGGGCTATGCAGAAATTGGCATTGGGGCACCACTACTATTGTTGCTGGCGAGGATCATTCAGGGGGCGGCTTTGGGTGGTGAGGTTCCCAACGCCTGGGTATTTGTCGCGGAACATGCGCCCAAGCAACATCGCGGCTATGCCTTGGGTCTATTACAAGCGGGACTCACTGTGGGATACATGTTGGCAGCGTTAACGGCCACGTTGATAACCCGCAATGTGTCAGATGCAGAGCTGCAACAGTGGGCCTGGCGCATCCCGTTTATTATCGGTGGCATCTTTGGCTTTATTTCGGTGTGGCTGCGGCAATGGCTCAGCGAAACGCCGGTATTTATTGCGTTGCAACAAAAACAGCAGTTGGTACAGAAGCTGCCGCTGTCTGCGGTATTTCACCAACACAAATACGCGGCCATTCCAGCAGCCTTACTGACATCCATGTTAGTCTCGGCAGTGGTGATGATGGTCGTCGTGACGCCGATAGCACTGCAGAAATTCTACGGTATGGATGCGGCAACCACATTTGAAATCAGCTGTATTGCGATTTTATTTCTCAATGTAGGTTGCGTGATTGCGGGTAAACTGGCGGATTGGCTGGGACGTTGGCCAACTGTAGCGCTGTATAGTGTAATGCTGGCCATTGGCACCTCAGTGTTAACGCTGGTACTGGATGCCTCGCCCAAAACACTGCTGTTAGGATATGCCATTGCAGGGCTGTGTAGTGGCATTATCAGTGCCGTCCCTGCAGTGGTAGTGCAACTCTTTCCACCCGCTGTCAAAGTTACCGGTATTTCACTGGTGTATAACCTGACCTATTCCATCTGTTCCAGCATTATGCCGCTGGCATTACTGGCATTGCTGCATGCGCACCGCTGGGGCATGGCGGCGTTCGCTTGGGGGATGATGCTGCTTGGTCTGGCAACCGCGTATCTGTTCCGGCATGTCCGACGTTATAGCCATTAGTCAGGTTGTCGCTGCCACCGATGTTTTTTGCCGAAACCAAGCCGGTTATCAACCATTTTTACTGTCTGTAACGCCAGTCGCCATAGCGGTGCTGACTTTACTTTAGCCACAGGAAAGCGCTGACAATAAAGCTGTCTGATTGCGGCGCTCTCAGATTCAGACACCCTGGATGCGATGGCCGTATACTGGATGCCCTGAATGTGCAGCACCGATTGGGTCTGATCGGCGATAGTACCGGAGATGATAGGGTCGACCATCATCGCCTGTGTGTGACGACTATTGTCAGCAGTCATCAGATAGCAACACATGCTATCTACATCAAACACATAAAAACAGCTCGCACACCAAAGACCCTGTTGGTCTTGGGTGCAGAGTGTTAGGACATGTTGCTGTTGTAAATATTGGCTGATGGCATCTGGCACAGCGACCATTGTCACTCCGGATTTGGCAAGATACCCCATCATAAAGCACAACTTATCTCAAACCCAATATTGACTTGCTGTGGTTTGAGCAGCTTAGGCAGCGCCCCAAACTTCCTCAGCGATTTCTACCACCAGTTCCAACTTCCGCCGCTGTTCATCAAAAGCGATGTTATTGCCATGCACTGTAGACGAGAAACCGCATTGGGGTGATAAACATAACTGTTCTAGAGGGGCATATCGTGCCGCTTCATCGATACGGCGCTTAATATCATCTTTAGATTCCATCTGGCCAAATTTACTGGTGATTAGCCCCAATACCACTTGTTTACCTTTTGGCAAATAGCGCAATGGGCGAAAATCGCCAGAACGTTCGTCATCATATTCCAGAAAGAAGGCATCGAGTTGCATTTTCGCTAACAACGCTTCCGCCACCGGCTCGTAATTACCTGCCGCCGCGTAGGTACTGCGGAAATTGCCACGACACAAGTGAATGCCTAGGGTCATACCCTGTGGTTTATAGGCCACAACACGATTAATAAAATCGGCATAACGGTATGGCAGTTCATTAGGATCATCACCTCGGCGACGGGCGGCAGCACGCATCTTCTCGTCGCACAGATACGCAAGATTGGTATCGTCCATCTGCACATAGCGGCAACCCGCATCCGCCAATGACTGCAACTCGGCACCATAAGCCTTTGCCACATCTTCATAAAATTCGGGTTCCAGCTCTGGATACGCTTGCTGACTAATCCCCGCTCTGCCGCCACGAAAATGCAGCATGGTCGGTGAAGGCAAAGTGACTTTCGGCATCAGTGTCGCATCACCTAATGCCAGGGTTTGACGCTGTAAATACTCAAAGTCTGCCAGCTGAATGTTTTTAATGTGGCGTACCTTGTCCATCACCTTAATCACTGGCGGTGCCAATTCCAAACTACCATCCTCTCGCGTGATAGTGCGAGGCTCTTCACTCGCCACTCCGCCCAGTTGTCGCAGAAAATCCACGTGAAAATAGGTACGACGAAATTCACCATCAGTAATAGCCTTGAGTCCAACATCGCGCTGCATTTGGACAATTTCCGCAATTGCACGATCCTCTATTTGCCGCAACTCTGCGGCCCCTATGCAATATTTGGCGTGGGCTTCTCGGGCTTTTATCAGGTAATCAGGACGTAAGAAACTACCGATATGATCGGCGCGAAACGGTAACGGGACAACAGAACTCATGGTTCCTCCGACGGCAATGTGAGATAGAGGCAGCGCTCATGCTAGCATCAGTGACGTGGCTATCCGCAGTCCCGAGTTGCCTGACCTTGCGCTACTTGAATAGGTTTCAGTATGCGCGAATTTCATCTTGAAAAATTTTCATCATTCTTTGCATTTGAAGCGCTGAGGGGGAGTGATTCGGCCGATGCCCACTTGACCTGAAATGGCCACGACCGGCACTATGCAATTTTGCGAGAGGAACTACCGAATCACATGCCTGCCGAACTTTATATCTTACGCCACGGTCAGACCCGATTTAACGCTGAGCGCCGCCTGCAGGGGCAGTGCAACTCTCCGTTGACTACACTGGGTGAGCAACAGGCCCGGGCAATGGGCATCACCTTGCAACAGCAGATTAGCGACATCCACCAATGGCGAATTATCAGCAGTCCGCTTGGGCGTACCCTACAAACTTCCCAGCTGGTGTGTGAAGGATTAGGCATTAGTCGCACCGCAATCGCTACCGATGCGCGGGTACAAGAAGTGGGCTTGGGGCAATGGGAACAATGCCAGATTAGCGAGATTCTCGCCGCAAACCCCGAATTACAACATCGGCAGGACTGGTATTTACAGGCCCCCCAAGGTGAAGGATTTGACGCCACTTGTGTGCGCCTAAAAAGCTGGCTGTCTGAACTCAATGCGACCGATAAACTGATTGTAGTCAGTCACGGGTTGACTGGCATGATCTTGCGGGCACTACTGCTGAACATCCCCTACGATAAGATTTGGCTGCAGGAGCGGCCACAGGATGCGCTATTTCATTATCGGCAGGGAACCCTGCAGCGGATTGCGGTTGAGCCGCAGTTGTTGCGACAACCAAACGCCGCATTAGCCGGTTAGTACCAACGTGATGGTCTGGTTGTTCTGTGACATTTCCGGGTTTCCTTTTCAGCGAAAGCGCGCCACCATATAGACATTAGTAGTTATTGGATCAGCGAGTCTCTCATGAGTATTCATAAAGTCACCGCCCTGAAACTCAAACGTAAATCACGCCTGTTGGAAATTGGGTTTGATGATGGTAGTGAGTATCAACTTACCTGTGAATTTTTGCGGGTTAATTCACCGTCTGCCGAGGTACAGGGGCATGGCAACCCCACACTGGTAACCCACAAAAAAAACGTCAACATCAAAGCGATTGAGCCGGTGGGTAACTATGCGGTCAAATTGATTTTCGATGATGGCCACGATACCGGTCTGTTTTCATGGGATATTCTTTATAACTACTGCGTTAACCGTGAAGCGCTGTGGGAACAGTATCTGGCACGGCTCCGGGCAGAAAAAGGCAGCCGCGAGCCGTTAATCGATATGAAAATTCGTTACAGCTAAGCCTTCAGCGGGAAAGCGGCCGGGTCAGCGGTTGCCCCAAAGCTTGCGAATCCTGACGGGAAAACCAGCTATCCGGCAACCGCACCTTTGACCACATATCGCGGCACAGCGCCTG
Organism: Shewanella sp. A32; assembly: GCF_029167175.1. Lineage (NCBI taxonomy): Bacteria > Pseudomonadati > Pseudomonadota > Gammaproteobacteria > Alteromonadales > Shewanellaceae > Shewanella > Shewanella sp. A32. Next base: position 15,758 of record NZ_JARFTS010000019.1, on the reverse strand, counting down.
GGTATCCTGCCAGTCACCTTGTTGTAACCAGCGCACCAGCATATCACCTACATCCGGATAGCAAATTGGCTGCGGATTGCTAGCCCGTAGCCACCGCCGCAGTGTTTGACGGCTGAGGCTATGCATACTCTCTGCTGCTGCGAGTAACTCCAATGCGGCAACATTGGATAACTGTTCAAACTGCCCCATTAACGGTTTTACCAACAATTTTTTCCCCAGTGCCATCGCTTCGCTGGCCAGTTCAAAGCCCGCATTACCAATCACGCCGCCACAACGCGCCATTGCCTGCTTAAAGCCGTCACGATTAAAGCCATGCCAATGGATATGTGCAGGAAGTTGCTTGGGTGCTGCGCCGCTGTGGTAAACATGAAACTCGTGACTATCAAACGGCAGCAATAACGCCCGAATATCCCCAGGGCTTTCGAATGGCAGGTACACCAAAATTTCGTGAGTGGCTTCGCTGGTAACAGGCGCCACCTCGACAAACGGTGGCAAAATCGGAAAGCCGAAATGATGCCAGTGACATCCCAACGCCAGATTAACCGGTGCGAAGTACGCCAATAGTCCCGCATTGAACCAGCTGTTGCCCACTTTTGGTACAGGCCAGCGCAGCGCCGCTTGATGACTGATACCGATACAGGTAACGCCCTGCCGTCGCGCGGCCCAGGCGGATATTGGCTCAAAATCATTAAGTACCAGATCATAACCGGACAGATCCAGATGCCGGATATCGTGCCACAACCCCAGCAGCGAATTGTGTTTGATCGTTGCCGGAATATTGACTTTGCCACGATGAGTGGCAAACGACAGTCCCGGCAACGCCTGAAAATCACCAAAGGGCTGCATATCAAAGTATTTATCCGCAGCTCTGCCGCTAAACAGATAGTCCACTTCCATGCCATGTGCGGCCAACGCTTTTGCCATCACTCGTGCGCGACTCAAATGACCGTTACCCGTCCCCTGCACACCATAAAGAATCCGCATTCATCAACCCTGTACCAATTGTCCGGCCCAATAGCCGGAAGAACAGCCAAGCAGCATGCCAGCCACGATATCCAATGGGTAATGCACCCCAAGCACTATCCGAGAACTGCCTACCAGTGTTGCCCAACAAAATACAGGGATTCCGAGTTGTGGGTATACCTGCATTACGGCACAGGCAAACACAAAGGCACCCGCTGTATGACCAGAAGGCAGGCTATAGCGATCGGAGGGTTCGAAATTGTTCAATAACCCAACAGGAAGGCAGTGACAGGGACGGATACGGCGAATGGTATTTTTCAGCAGCAAATAGCACGGCAGTTCCATCAGGAAGCTCGCCAATAACAGATTGAAAAAATATTGGCCGTCCCGATGCAGCAACAGCAGTAACACCGACAGATATAGGTACGTCGGGCCATTACCCGTCGCCGACAGTTTTAAAGCGACCGGGGCTAGCCGGTATTTCTTGCCCCAATATAACAGCAGACAAAATCCACGGCGGTCCAGTTCAGCAAGGTGTAACAGCATGGCGCCATCTCCATCCAGTCATCTGCGGTAGAGACTAAGAAGCGGGGATGACGCCGGCGTGACAAAAGCCCGAAGCTTTTATGACAAATGCAACATTAAGATAACATTGCGGAATGACGGTAGGATTTAAACAGATAGTAAAGATTCACGCATGCCCCAAATGCATTCATAGAGACGACCGGCCACGAGTCAATCGCTAAACCGTAAGCCACAAATAAACCACATCCGCCCAGGTTAACCCAACGCAGTCGCACGATGTCTTTCATCATCAGCGATAATGCAACCATCAGCGATGCACTGTAGCCAACCAATTCAACAGTGTTGATTGTTGCCATATTCAGATACCTCAAACCAACAAGGCCCGCTGCCATCCGTGAGCTAATTGGGGGGAACCGTGATCCCTAAAGCACATTAAAAAACAGGGGAAAGGAAATTTCAGGGGGCATATACTAACAGGCAGCGTTTCTTAGACGTAACGAAAATTCATGGTTCACTTAATCAACGCCATCAATTCTGGCAGCGGCCAGGTAAGACAATTGCGTGATTAATGGCACTTTTCTTTTAACGAATCCCTTATATACTGACTTTTAATGCGCTAATCAGTGCCTTCTCAGGCCAAGCGGAAAAACAGGAGTTTGATTATGGAATACAACACTTCAGAACTTTGTGACATGTACCTGGATGTTGTTGACGTTGTGGAACCCATGTTCAGTAACTATGGTGGCTGCAGTTCTTTTGGTGGCGCTATCAGTACCGTGAAATGCTATGAGGATAACGGGCTCATCCTGGAGGTACTGCAGGAGGATGGCGAAGGTAAGGTGTTGCTGATCGATGGTGGCGGTTCACTGCGTCGGGCGCTGATTGATGCCGCTGTTGCCGAACTGGCGGTTAATAATAACTGGGAAGGTATTATCGTTTACGGCAGTGTGCGCGAAGTTGATGCACTGGAAGATCTGGATATTGGCATTCAGGCGATTGCCTCAATTCCGGTAGGTGCGGATGCCAACGCTACCGGTGAAATCGATGTGCCGGTAAATTTTGGTGGCGTTACTTTCCTTCCTGGCGATCATATCTACGCCGACAATACCGGTGTTATCCTGTCGCCAGAGCCGCTGGATATCGAATAAACCGCGCGAACAGGCGTAACCATGAAAAAGTCGGCATTGCCGGCTTTTTTTGTTGCCGCATATTGCCGCTAATATCGTCACCGCTGGACTATGTTCTTCTGGCAGATTGTGGTCTAATGCTCAACCTGATTGTGACAGGTTTTTCCTGCAGTGATCACAGCTTGGCAGCGCTAAGATTCAGCCAATCACGCTGAAGGCATACACTGCCAGCCATCATTAGTTAGTCAAAGGAATACTCGATAGATGTCTGAAGATTCTTCCAAAAGCACACATTTTGGTTATAAAACCGTTGATGCCGCCAAAAAGGCCGAGATGGTAGCGGGCGTGTTTCACTCTGTGGCGACGCGCTACGACATAATGAATGACGTCTTGTCCTTCGGTATTCACCGACTCTGGAAACGCTTCACGATTGAATGTGCTGGTGCACGTCCGGGGATGAAAGTGTTGGATCTCGCCGGTGGCACAGGCGATCTTACTGCCAAATTCTCTCATCTGGTGGGCGATACCGGGGAAGTAATACTGGCCGATATCAATGATTCCATGCTGAAAGTGGGTCGCAGTAAACTGCGCGATAAAGGCGTGGTCGGCAACGTCAGTTATGTCCAAGCCAATGCCGAAGCCCTGCCGTTCCCGGATAATACTTTTGATATCATCACCATCGCTTTCGGTCTGCGTAACGTAACCGACAAAGATGCTGCATTACGTTCGATGCAACGGGTGCTGAAACCCGGTGGCAAGTTGCTGGTGCTGGAATTTTCCAAACCACAGCACGCGATTATGAACAAAGCCTATGACCTGTACAGCTTCAAGATGTTGCCGATGATTGGCAAATTGATTGCTCATGATGCGGACAGTTATGAATACCTGGCAGAGTCCATTCGTATGCATCCGGATCAGGAAACCCTGAAAGGTATGATGGAAGCGGCCGGGCTGGAACAGGTTGATTACATCAACATGACCGACGGCATTGTGGCGCTGCATCGGGGTTACAAATTCTAAAATGGCAGAACTGAGCCTGGAAACCCAGTGGCGACTGCTAAATTGCGGCGCACTGGAATTGGCACTGACCAAACTGGTGCAAGCTGCAGGAGTGGAAGCGCTGCGGCTCAAACCGTTACATGGCAAGGTGTTTTGTTTCCAACTGCAGCAGTTATCCTGGCCGTTATATCTGGTCTTTGCCAACGACATCCAGGTGCTGAGCGAATATCAGGGCAGTGTCGATGTCAAAGTGATTGGTGATGCTGCCGACCTGTACCGTCTGCGCGAAGGTGAAAGCCTGACCGAGTTAATTAAACAGGACAAATTACGCATTGAAGGGGATCTGACACTGTTACAGCAGTTCAGTCACTTCCTGCAGAATGTCAGACTGGATATTGCAGAGCCGCTATCCAAAGTCGTGGGGGATGCCCCGGCGTATTGGCTCAGCAACGGTGTCAGTCAGGCCAATATCCATCTTAAACAGATACTCAATAAAACCTGGTCTCATCTTGGTCAGTTAGCAACCGAAGAATATAAGGTGGCACCGCATAAGCTTGAATTTATTCGTCATTGCGACAGAATTGAGGAGCTAACCGCGGCTGTAAATGCACTGGAACAGCGGATTGCCACATTGAAGGATAAAATCAGCCCATGAGTTTCACCAGTATCAAGCGCGCTTATCAGGTTATCAGTATTGCCCTGCATTACGGTCTGGATGAACTGTTACCTCCAAAACTCACGCCTTGGTACTTCCGTTTATGGCGCCTAAGCCTGTTTTGGTTGCGTAACAAACACAAAAAGAAACCCGGTGGTGAACGCCTAAAACTGGCCTTGCAAGAGTTGGGGCCGGTTTACATCAAGTTTGGTCAGATGCTGTCTACTCGTCGCGACTTACTTAGCGATGAATGGGCCTACGAGCTTGCCATGTTGCAGGATCGAGTGCCGCCATTTGATTCAAAGCTCGCCCGCGAAGCCATCGAAACCGAGCTTAAAGCGCCGATAGAGTCCCTGTTTGATGATTTCGATGAAAAGCCGCTGGCATCGGCATCCATTTCCCAAGTACATACTGCGACACTGAAATCCAATGGCAAACCCGTAGTACTGAAGGTACTGCGACCAAACGTCGAGCAGCAGATCGTAGCCGACTTGCAGCTCATGAGTCAGACTGCAGAGTTGTTAGAGTCGCTACTGGGGCCCAATAATCGCTTGCGTCCAGGTGAGGTAGTGGAAGACTATCGCACCACCATCATGGGCGAGCTCAATCTGAAACTGGAAGCGTTAAACACCGTCAGACTGCGCAACAATTTCCTCGATTCCAACGCCTTGTATGTGCCTTATGTTTATGAAGAGCTGAGTCATCCGCGACTGCTTGTACTGGAACGCATCTACGGCATTCCTGTTTCTGATATTGCGGCACTGCGCGCTCAGGGTACCAACCTCAAACTGTTAGCGGAAAAAGGGGTGCAACTATTCTTCACTCAAGTTTTTCGCGATAACTTTTTCCATGCCGATATGCATCCCGGCAACATTTTTATTTCACGCGAGCATCCGCAGGATCCTTACTATATCGGCTTGGACTGCGGCATCATGGGCACCCTCAGCGATACCGATAAACGCTATCTGGCGGAAAATTTTCTGGCATTTTTCAATCGCGATTATCGTCGCATCGCCCAGCTGTATGTGGAATCCGGCTGGGTCTCTCCTGACACCGACCTGTTAGCCTTCGAGCAAGCGGTCAAGGTTGTCTGTGAGCCGATGTTTAATAAACCATTGAATGAAATTTCATTCGGTCATGTGTTACTGGAGTTGTTCAGAACCGCTCGCCGCTTTGATATTGTGGTGCAGCCACAGTTGGTGTTGCTGGAAAAAACACTGTTGTATATCGAAGGATTAGGGCGCCAGCTGTATCCGCAGCTAGATTTGTGGCAAACTGCCAAGCCATTTCTGGAAAACTGGATGGCAGAGCAGGTAGGCCCTAAAGCGATGCTGCGTAAAGCCAAGCTGCAACTGCCGTATTGGTCAGATAAGCTGCCGGAAATTCCAGAATTGATTTACGACAATTTGCGATTGGGCAGGAATCTGCTCGGTTCACAGCAGCAAATGTTAGATAAGTATTTGAGACATCAACAGAAGTCACATAAAAGCAACTACCTATTAATCACTTCTGCTGTTTTGTTGATCTGTGGCACTATATTATTTAGCCGTGACGTTACACTTTGGCTGTCTCACGGATGTCTTGCTGCTGGTGTGGTATGCTGGCTTATCGGATGGCGGTCTCGGCCGAGAATTCGAAAATTTTAATTCGTATTTGCTAATTAAACGTTCATAATAGAACCGATCAATGAGTTAAGAGGAAACCTTCATGGGTGGTATCAGTATTTGGCAACTTCTCATCATCGCATTAATTGTTGTACTGCTGTTCGGTACCAAGAAGCTGCGCTCACTTGGTAGTGATTTGGGCGGTGCTGTGAAAGGATTCAAGAATGCTATGTCCACTGAAGAGCAAACCAAGTCTATCGAAGATAACGCAGCGAAAAGCGAGTCTGCAGAGGCAACTGAGAAGAAGCCTGAGTCCAAGGACAAAGAACAGGCGTAATTTCTCATGTTCGATGGTATCGGTTTTTCCGAGCTGCTGTTGATTGGGATCTTGGGACTGGTCGTACTCGGTCCCGAGCGCCTGCCGGTTGCAGTTCGCACAATATCTAACTTTATCCGGACCATGAAGCGCATGGCCAGTTCAGTTAAGGATGAGCTTGAGCAAGAGCTTAAGCTGGAGCAGCTGCACGCCGATTTAAAAAAGGCGGAAAGCAAAGGTCTGGGTAATCTGTCTCCTGAGTTACAAGAATCCATTAATCAACTCAAAGAAGCAGCAAAAGCGGTCAATCGTCCCTATGAGATTGATGGCGACAAGTCTAAGCCTGAAGAACCTCAAATGACACTCAAGCCACCTTTTGAGGCTGATGAACCGGCAAGTGCTGCCGTCGACACGTCTCGTGGAGTCACTGAAGAAGCTTCATCTACATCAGCTACTGATAAAAAATAGCGGGTAAATAAATGTCGCAACAGCAACCGTTAATCAGTCATTTGCTGGAGCTGCGCAATCGATTGCTCAGAGCCACAGCCAGTGTATTAATTGTGTTTCTGGCAATCGTCTACTGGGCCAAAGATATCTATCATTACATCGCCGTCCCCTTGCTAAAAACGATGCCTACTGGTGGCACGATGATTGCCACCGATGTGGCGGCACCGTTTTTTGCGCCGTTTAAACTGACCTTGGTATTAGCATTTTTTATCGCGATTCCTTACGTGCTATACCAAATCTGGGCCTTTGTTGCCCCCGGTTTGTACAAGCATGAAAAGCGCCTGATCGCACCGTTACTGTTCAGCAGTACCGTGCTGTTTTATCTGGGTATTATCTTTGCCTACTTTGTGGTATTTCCATTGGTGTTCAGCTTTTTCACCAGTGTTGCCCCAGAAGGGGTGCAGGTCGCTACCGATATCAACAGCTATCTCAATTTTGTACTGAAGTTATTCTTTGCGTTCGGTTTGGCCTTCGAAATTCCTATCGCGGTAGTGTTGTTATGTTGGGCTGGCGTTACTACCCCGGCAGATTTGAAAGCACAGCGACCTTACATTATTGTAGGGGCATTTGTTGTGGGAATGTTGCTGACACCACCCGATGTGATTTCACAGACCATGTTGGCGGTTCCGATGTTGTTACTGTTTGAAGGTGGGCTATTTGCTGCCCGGTTTTACAGTAAAAAGCCTGACGCCGAAGAAACCGAAACCAGCGAGGACAGTCAGTAGTCAGTCACTGCAGCATCACCTATCATCTTGATAAAAAGGATAACTAGATGCGTTATTTTCTGATAGCTGCAGTCACTTCACTGTTCACTTTCCATGTACAGGCATCTGTGGAACAACAGTTAGCACATTGTTCCACTATCACAGATCAGTCAGCAAGGCTGGCATGTTATGACCATCTAGCTCAGGCGGTTACCCAAGCGAAAAAGACCATCCCCGCTAATGAGCCTGCGATGAAACCCAAGGATTTGCTGGTTCCCTCTGAGCCTATCGCCGAAAAGTCAGTATCGGCACCAGAAAAGCCCGCTGCACCTATCCCGACTCCCGCCACGCCAAAGAATAATGAAAAAGCCGTAGCTCAATTTGGTGCACCCGTTGAACGCGCTGATGCCGCCCTGGAACAAATTCAGGACGTTGTTACCAAAGTCAAAAAGGGATTACGTGGCACCTTTACGATCACGTTATCTAACGGCCAAGTTTGGCAACAGATTGACAGCGAATCGTTTCGCATTAAAAACGGGCAGAAGGTCGTCATAGAAAAAGCCGCCCTGGGCTCTTTCCTGCTAAAAGTTGAAGGCAGTAACCGCACCATCAGAGTGAAACGTCTGCAGTGAGCCGCTATATGGACATTGCTGTCAATCTTATTGGCAGCAAACTGGAACAAGATCTGCCTCAGGTAGTTAACGATGCTGCTGAGGTAGGTGTTTCGCCGCTGTTACTTATTGGCAGTGATTTGGACGAAAGCGAGCGTTGTACGCAAGTATGCACACAATATCCCGGACAACTATACGCCACAGCTGGCGTGCATCCCCACCATGCCGATAATTGGAACGCTGGCAGTTCAGCAAGGCTAAAAGGGCTATGCGCACAAGCGCCAGTGGTAGCTATCGGGGAATGCGGGTTGGATTTTGATCGCAACTATTCCAGCAAAGACAAGCAACTGGCTGCGTTTGAGGCTCAACTCGCAATAGCCGCAGAATTACAGTTACCAGTATTGATGCATCAACGCGATGCTCACCTCGATTTTTTAAAAATACTCCGTCAATATCGCTCTGCGCTCCCCGCAGCCCTACTCCATTGCTTCACCGGCGATCCGCAACAAGTTCACGATTATAACGAACTGGATCTTTATCTTGGGGTCACAGGCTGGGTGTGTGATGAACGAAGAGGACAATCGTTAGTTGATGCGCTGCCTTATATTCCCGGCAATCGACTGGTATTGGAAACTGATAGTCCTTATTTATTGCCCCGAAGTATGCGTCCGAAACCAAAATCTGGACGAAACGAACCCAAATATCTGCCCTATATTGCTGAGTATGTTGCGGGCATTCTGCAACAATCACCAGAGCGACTCGCACAGCAATGTTACACAAACAGTCTTAGATTATTTGGCCTGGAGTCATCGGTATGATTCGCTCGCTGAAAATCCTTTTTCTCTTGATGACAGCCTTCAGCATAAACGTAATGGCTCATGGAATTGTGCCGTTGATGGTCAATCAGCCCAATACTACCCGCATTGACTTAAAGCAATACACACTACATCTGCATACTGGTCCTGACAGGACATTGTCACAGGTAATGGCAATGCCAGACTCCGCATGGCAACCCGCCACACAACAACGCTTATTATCACTCGGTAGTGACGGTGACTGGTACCATTTTCAGCTGCTGCAAGAAACCACAGAGTATCGTAACTGGTTAGTTGAATTTGATAATCCTGACATTGATGAGTTAACGCTGTACCACTTTATCGATGGCCGATTGCAACAGACGCTGGTTATGGGTGACACCAAACCCTTTCATGAACGCCCAATACTGCAGAACAATTTTGTTTATCCTTTTACGATGGGTAACAACCAGCGACATGATTTTTGGCTCAAAATTGAAACGCAAGGCACAAGTTATTTACCGATTATTTTATGGGCACCAGACCAGATGCTACAACATGTCAGTAACGACTACATGGTGCGCGGTATGCAACTAGGGATCCTCGGAGCTATTGGTCTGTTTGCACTTTTTATGGCAACGACTACCGGGTCTTTCAGTTACGGTTATTACGCGGGTTACGTGCTGACAATGACATTGTTAGTCGCCAGTATCAATGGCACTGCCTTTAGCCATCTGTGGCCTCAATACCCACAACTTCAAAACCACATCATTGCGCCACTTATCCCATTAGTGATGGCCTTTAATGTCTTGTTTACCGAAAAGGCCCTGCAATTAAAATACTACAGCTTAAAGTTGTTGAGATTATCGCGATGGTTAACGTTACTTGCCCTGTTATTGGTGCCTGTGGCATTAGTTATTCCATACAGGATTGCACTATACCTCGATTTAACAGCCATTGCGGTTATCTCAGTACTACTGTTACTCATGAGCGTGATACAAGCCTTCACGGGTAACAAACTGGCCCGGCTATATGCATTATCATCGTTTGCAAAAGCTTTCGGCGTGCTAATCAGTACGTTTATGTACATCGGTTGGTTGTCGATACCGATGAATCCGTTAACCCCGGTAATGTTAGGATTAACCACCGAGGTTGTCTTTATGGCTGCAGTATTGGCGATACGCTACAACGATGAGCGCAAGTCAAAGATGCGCATTCAACACGAGGCGTTGCGGCAAGCAGAACGAATTCGAGAGGCGAAAGAAGAAGCGTTACTGCTGGAAGCCAAAAGCAATGAAAGGCTTGAACGCATGGTGCAGGAACGCACATTGGAACTGGAAGTTGCCATGCGGGAATTGAACGATGCCAACCACAAATTGATGGAACAATCGCAATTAGACGCGCTCACCGGAGCCCGTAACCGTGCGTCATTTGATAAGAAGCTTCAAGCGGAAGGACGTATTAGTCGTCGCCAGCAAACGCCGCTGGCAATGTTGATGCTCGATATTGATAAATTCAAAGCAATTAACGACACCTATGGCCATTTAGCCGGCGACCAAGTGCTAAAAGCCGTCGCAGACACACTGCAAACGCACCTTAAACGTCCGGGAGATTCAGCCTCACGTTTTGGAGGGGAGGAGTTCGCGGTGATTTTGCCCGGTACCGATGAGGAAGGCGCTAAACAATTAGCCGAGCGTTTACGCACAGCGGTGGCGCAATTGTCGATAGCTTGGGGCAATCAGGTTATTGACCTCACCGTCAGCATTGGTGTCAGTGCTGAAGTCATCAATGCCGATAGCGATACCACGCTGCTGCTCAGCCATGCAGATGAGGCATTGTATGTTGCGAAACATCAAGGGCGTAACCAAGTCTCTGTCTATAGCAATCAGGCAAATACATCGATTGCTAACTCCCAGTAAAAGCAAAAATTGTACCCTAAATCAAGTCAATAAACGCTCTCCGTGATTTATAAATAGGCAGCAACAATTCAGCTAATTTAGTGATCCTGCTAACAATCATAACGTTTGTCCCTTTGTCAAAACCGGCAGTAATGATTGAATCATCAACTTGGTTTAGAACGCGTTAAGGAAGTACAATGCAGCATAATGTAAAAGTATTGCTGGCCACCACCGCGCTGTTTTTCAGTTGCCAGACGCTGGCTGACGATGGTTGTAATTTCAAAGAGAATGAAGGCGGCTTTATGGCAACCTGCAAGCAGGAGCAAAAAGAAGTAATCCTGACCGGCGTTATCGACGGGAAAAAATTGGTCACTGAACTACCGCCATTTGAAAGTGGTTACCAGACTTATCAAGTGGACACTGCCGCGATTGCACCGCTGAAAGCGGTCACTAAACCAACGCAGATTGTGGTAATTATTGGTACATGGTGCCCAGACTGTCACCGTGAAACACCGCGCTTTATCAAGATCATGGAAGCGGTTAATAATCCGAATATCTCAGTGAAGTTTATCGGTGTCGATCGCAAGAAAAAAGATCCAGAAGGTCTGGCGGCAAAGTATGAATTCCAACGTATTCCTACCTTTATGGTCATTCAGGACGGTAAAGAGATTGGTCGTATCGTTGAACGCCCAACTGAATCATTGGAAAAAGATTTAGCTAAAATCCTGGGATAATCTGCAGACCGAGATGATTTAAAGGACCGCTTTGCGGTCCTTTTTGCGTGTAGCCATGGCGAGTATTACTTTATAGCAGGCTGACTAGCCACTCGCCTGGACAAACTCAGCAATACGCCTTCGCGCAATGCCCCACCCGATAATGCCAAATGCTGGATGCTTAAAAGTTCAAACAATGCCAGCAGTATTGCCACGCCGGCGGCAAAAGTGGGCGCACGTTCACGGGATAAACCATTAATATTGGGGAGTTCTAACGATATTTCGGCGAGAATTTCTAGCTTCAGCTGCTGCAGTACTTCGATAGTGATGATTTCTGAGACTTGTCGATGCTGCAATAATTCGACAACGGACTGCACCGCACCTGACGCACCAACAACTGAATGCCAACCGAGCGATAGTAACTGCTGTCGATATTCACCCAGTGCATTGGCAATGCTCTGTTTTACATCATCAAAATCCATTTGTTGTAGTGGTGCAGAGCTAAAAAAAGCACGATTATATGTAACACTGCCAAACGGCAAGCTGGTCTTAAACAGTAATTGCGCACCATCACCAATAATAAACTCAGTACTGGCACCGCCAATATCAATGACCAATCGACGACCATGCCCTTGCGTGGTGGCCACCATCCCCTGATAAATTAACTCCGCCTCTTTCATACCGCAGATAACTTCAATGGGATGACCAAGAATAGGTAACGCTTTGGCATTAAATTCGTCAGCATTGTTGATACTGCGCAGCGTGGCGGTCGCAATCACCGCAACGTTGGTATTTGGCACACCATGTTGCGCCAGCATTTCCGCAAACATCGCCAGACAATCCAGTCCGCGTTGCATCGCCGCTTCCTGCAATCGACCATCGTTACCAATGCCTTCAGCAAGACGCACTTTACGCTTGTATTTAGCAATGACCTTAGGCTGGTTGCCCACCGTATGAGCCACCAGCATATTAAAACTATTAGAACCTAAGGTGATTGCTGCGTAGAGACTCAAATATGTCAGTTCCTACGATTACGATCCGGACGCCGTCCGGTTGAACGCCCACCCTGTGTACGCTCCCGTTTGCTTCGCGGAGCCGTACGACGGTGCAACTTCACCGGCGCAGGAAGATCCTCCAATAGTGCATCACGATCATAGGAGGTTACCGGAATAACATGCTCGATGTAACTTTCAATCGCTGGAAGATTCAGCGCATATTCTTCGCAGGCAAAACTGACTGAGGTGCCCTTCTCACCCGCACGGCCGGTACGTCCGATACGGTGTACGTAATCTTCACAGTCGTCTGGCAGATCAAAGTTATATACGTGGGAAACATGCGGAATGTGTAACCCTCTGGCAGCAACGTCAGTCGCAACCAGAATATCCAGTTCGCCTTTTGTGAATTGCTCGAGAATTTTCAGACGCTTCTTCTGTGGAACATCCCCCGTCAGCAAGCCGACGCGATGACCATCGCCTTCCAGCCAACCCCACAAGTTTTCACACTGATGTTTGGTATTGGCAAACACAATGGCTTTTTCTGGCCAGTCTTCTTCGATCAATGTCAGCAGCAATGGGACTTTATCTTCCATTGATGGATAGAACAGTTCTTCCTTGATGTTCTTCGACGTTTTTTCTTCCGGCGCGATTTCCACTTTAACGGGATCATTCATGTGATCATATGCCAGCTCCTGCACCTTCATCGAAAGCGTGGCAGAAAACAACATGTTTAGTCGTTTATCAGCGGCAGGCATGCGGCGGAACAGGAAACGGATGTCCTTGATAAAGCCCAGATCGAACATACGATCCGCCTCATCGAGAACCACCGCCTGGATGGCACCAAGATTGATCACCCCTTGACGTACATAGTCAATAATACGCCCGGTCGTTCCCACCAGAATATCGACCCCAGCATCCAGCATTTTTCGCTGGGCATCATAACCTTCACCACCATAGACTATCCCGAGCTTCAATCCGGTATGCTTAGACAACAGCTTGCCATCTTTAGCAATTTGGATTGCCAGTTCTCTGGTTGGCGCCATAATGATGGCTCGAGGTTGATTCAGCTGACGATTTTCTGGGACGGGATGTGAGAGCAGGTAATCGAACGTGGCAACGAGAAAAGCTAACGTTTTACCTGTACCAGTTTGCGCTTGGCCGGCAATATCTTTACCTTCCAGTAATACCGGTAGCGACAGCGCCTGAATCGGCGTACAGAATTCAAAGCCGTTTTCTGTCAGCGCCTGAATCACTTCAGGGTGCAATGGCAGATCAGCAAATTTTTGTTGAGATAAATGTGTTTCGCTCATAGCGGAAGCATACCAGTTTTGGGTTGCAATAAGATACTCGATAGTTTGAAATAGCAACAAGGAAAAACGATTACTTGATTTACCGTTTCTCGGCCCCAATATACAGGTAATGCCGATTACAGACCAGTAATGGCGAACCAATGGAGATGATCATGAGTGATAAAATTATTTATGTAAGCGATGACAGCTTCGAATCCGAAGTATTGAAGTCTGACAAGCCAGTACTGGTAGATTTTTGGGCCGAATGGTGTGGCCCCTGCAAAATGATTGCGCCAATCCTTGATGACGTAGCCACTGAATATGATGGCAAACTCACTGTCGCCAAAGTTAACGTGGACCAGAACAACGCTACTCCAGCGAAATATGGCATTCGCGGCATCCCAACACTGCTGCTGTTCAAAAACGGCGAGCTAGCCGCCACTAAGGTTGGCGCACTGTCCAAGACTCAGCTGAAAGAGTTTATCGACACGCAAATCTAACGCGGATTAAGTGATACCCGGCACGCATTGACAATAATTTGCTTGCCGGGTATGAAAACCGCTGGACGCTCCCGCTTTATAGTGCTAACTTATTAGCCAGATTCTATCTAAAACCCACTTCTCGCAGTTCAATCAATTTTCTTCAAATCCATTTTGAGTGATTGAGCACGCGCGTAAGCTTTGTCGCTATAAACAAGACCCACCAAAATGAATTTAACTGAATTAAAAAACAAGTCTATTGCTGACTTAGTCGCTCTGGCCGAGGAAATGAACCTCGAGAATATGGCCCGTGCCCGCAAGCAGGACATCATTTTCTCTATTCTTAAAGCTCATGCCAAAAGCGGTGAAGACATTTTCGGCGGTGGTGTGCTGGAAATTCTGCAGGACGGCTTTGGCTTTCTGCGTAGTGCCGATGGTTCTTACCTTGCCGGTCCTGATGATATCTATGTATCGCCAAGCCAGATACGCCGCTTTAACATGCGAACGGGCGATACTATATTCGGGAAAATCCGCCCGCCCAAAGAAGGTGAACGTTACTTTGCATTGTTAAAAGTTAACGAAGTCAACTTTGATAAGCCTGAAAACTCCCGCAATAAGATCCTGTTTGAAAACCTTACCCCGCTGCATGCAGAAGAACGTTTGCGTATGGAACGTGGTAATGGTTCTACTGAAGATATCACTGCCCGTATTCTCGACCTTTGTTCTCCTATCGGTAAAGGTCAGCGCGGTTTGATTGTGGCACCGCCCAAAGCCGGTAAAACATTACTGTTGCAGAACATCGCTCAGTCCATCACTTACAACAACCCTGAAGTGGTGTTGATGGTGTTGCTGATTGACGAACGTCCTGAAGAAGTTACCGAAATGCAACGTCTGGTGCAGGGCGAAGTGATTGCGTCTACCTTCGATGAACCCGCCAGCCGTCACGTGCAGGTTGCTGAAATGGTGATCGAAAAAGCTAAGCGTCTGGTAGAACACAAAAAAGACGTCGTGATCCTGCTGGACTCTATCACTCGTCTGGCACGCGCTTACAACACCGTCGTTCCTTCATCAGGTAAAGTACTGACTGGTGGTGTGGATGCCAACGCTCTGCATCGTCCTAAGCGCTTCTTCGGTGCCGCCCGTAATATCGAGAACGGTGGCAGTCTGACCATTATTGCCACTGCGTTGATCGATACCGGTTCAAAAATGGATGAAGTCATTTACGAAGAGTTTAAAGGTACTGGTAACCAGGAACTGCATCTGTCTCGTAAAGCCGCAGAAAAGCGTGTGTTCCCAGCTATCGACTTCAACCGTTCAGGCACTCGTCGCGAAGAGAAACTGACTACGCCAGATGAACTGCAGAAAATGTGGATCCTGCGTAAGATCCTGAATCCAATGGACGAAGTCAGTGCCATGGAATTTTTGATCGACAAACTGGCGATGACTAAAACTAACGAAGAATTCTTTACCGCAATGAAACGCGCTAAGTAAAGATAAAACCGTTTGTCTCGTCCTAATATAGGTTGACAGTTTTTAGGCCAGCTCCCGTAGCTGGCCTTTTCTATTGTGCACCTGATTG